>JAQXNO010000156.1 GCA_029098045.1 Bacillota bacterium | reverse complement strand
AATGTCCCCCCCGGCGGCGGGCGCAAGCACCCCCAGCAGGAGTTTATTCAGATTGATACGACGAACATTCTCTTTATCTGCGGTGGTGCCTTTGACGGCTTGGATAAGGTTGTAGAAAAGCGCATTGACAAGTCGCCCATTGGATTTGATGCACCGGTGCGCAGCAGGCAGAATCGGGATGTGGGGGAACTGCTTGCCAAGGCGGAGCCTGACGATCTGGTGAAATTCGGCATCATTCCCGAACTCGTGGGTCGTATGCCTGTGATTACCTGCCTGCAGAGTCTGACGAAGGACGATCTGGTACGTATTCTGGTCGAACCGAAGAACGCGCTTGCAAAGCAGTACAAAAAGCTGCTGAGCCTTGACAATGTGGATCTGGAAATCCGCAAGGATGCATTGGATGCCATTGCCCGGAAAGCAGTGGAGCGTAAGATCGGTGCACGAGGACTGCGTTCCATTATGGAATCGATCATGATGAAGATTATGTATCGCATCCCGTCTGATCTGTCCATCCGCAAGGTCATCATCACACCGGAGAGTGTGGAAGGCGGCGATCCTGAGATCCTGCGCGATACAGCGAAACCCAGAGAAAAGCTGGGTTCCAGGCGATAACCAATCAGTTTCAGGGGGGGTAGATTCTCTACCCCCTTTTTTCAACAAAGGAGGGAGAAACCCTTGTCAGAACAACTTATTTCCGGGAGACTCCCGGTGCTGGCTCTGCGCGGGCTGGCAGTTTTTCCGGATCAGACTGTCCACTTTGACGTGGGACGCATTAAATCCGTCAAAGCGTTGGAAGAGGCCATGAAGCACGACCAGAACATCATGCTTGCTCCGCAGCGTGACGTTGTGGATGATGATCCCTCTCTGGAAGACCTCCATGCCATCGGTACCGTTGCCAGGGTTAAGCAGGTGCTCCATCCCCAGGGTGAGAATCTGCGTATTTTGGTCACGGGTATTTGCCGCGCCCGGATTCAGGAGCTGACCCAGACCGAACCGTTCCTGGCGGGTCAGGTTCAGGCTGTTCCAGAAACGGAGGTCATGGATTCCACCCAGGCACATGCGCTGCGGCGGGAGGCCAACAACCTCTATGGACTTTACTGTGAGCTTCTGGAGCATCCTGCTCAGGCGGTTCAGCTGAAAATGCTGGCTTCGTCGGACTGCGGCTTCATTGCTGACTCCATTGCGCAGAACTCCGGCATTGACTATTCCGAGAAACTCAAACTGCTGACGCAGCTCAATCCGGTCAAACGGCTGGAAATGGCGGTAAGATTCCTTCGCCGTGAGATTGAGATGCTGAAAATTGAGACGCAGATTCAGGAAAAGACCAAGGTGAATATTGACCAGAACCAAAAGGACTACTATCTGCGTGAGCAGATTCGGGTTCTGAAGGAGGAACTGGGCGAAGGCGATGACGTTGACGAGTTTGCGGATTATGAAAAGAACATTCTGAAGCTGAAGCTGCCGGAGGAATCCGAGAAGAAGCTTTTGAAAGATTTGCAGCGGCTGAAAAAGCAGCCATTTGGCTCTTCCGAGGCTTCTGTGCTGCGCAATTACCTGGATACGGTTCTGGAACTGCCCTGGAACGTGCGCACCAAAGAGCGCATTGACATTTCCGCTGCCCGCAGAATTCTGGATGCAGATCATTTTGGACTTGAAAAAGTCAAACAGCGCATTCTGGAAACCCTGGCTGTAAGGAAGATGGCACCCGAGATGCCGCCACAGATCATCTGTCTGGTTGGACCTCCCGGCGTGGGAAAGACTTCCGTTGCCTATTCCATCGCCCACAGCCTAAACCGGAAAATGGCAAGAATTGCCCTGGGCGGCGTGCGGGATGAGGCGGAGATCCGCGGCCATCGGAAGACCTATGTGGGTGCCATGCCCGGCCGTATTCTGACTGCACTGATTCAGGCGGGCAGCTCCAATCCGCTGCTGCTGCTGGATGAGATCGATAAGATGGGCTCCGACCATCGGGGCGATCCCAGTGCCGCATTGCTGGAGGTGCTGGACGCGGAACAGAACAGGAGTTTTCGGGATCACTATCTGGAGATTCCCTATGATCTGTCCGATGTGATGTTTATTACAACCGCCAACACGCTGGACACCGTACCCCGGCCGCTGCTGGATCGTATGGAAGTCATCGAGCTGAACTCCTATACGGACGAAGAGAAGCTGATGATCGGCAAGAACCATCTGCTGCCCAAGCAGATGAAGAAGCATGGCATCAAGAAAACCCAGCTTCGTGTTACCGATGATGCAATCCGGGAGATCATTTCCTGCTATACCCGTGAATCTGGTGTCCGTAAGCTGGAGCGCTGCTTTGCGGAAATCTGCCGCAAGACCGCCATGGCCATTCTGGAGCAGGAGGATCCGAAACGGATCACCGTTACCGGCTCCAATCTGGAAACGTATCTGGGGATCCGCCGCTATCTGCCCGACCGGCTGCCCGGCAGCGATCAGGTTGGACTGGTCACGGGTCTTGCCTGGACTTCCGTGGGCGGTGAAACACTGGAAGTGGAAGTCAATGTGATGGAAGGCTCCGGCAAGCTGGAACTGACCGGCAACCTGGGCGATGTGATGAAGGAGTCTGCCCATGCGGCGCTCAGCTATATCCGTGCCAACGCCCTGAAGCTGGGCATTCCGGCCGACTTCTACAAGACGAAAGACATCCATGTTCATTTCCCCGAGGGCGCAGTGCCCAAGGACGGCCCCTCAGCGGGCATTACCGTCTGCACTGCCATGGTCTCTGCTCTGACCGGCATCAGTGTGCGGCGGGATGTTGCCATGACCGGTGAGATTTCCCTGCGGGGACGTGTGATGGCCATCGGTGGTCTGAAGGAGAAAACCATGGCAGCACTGCGTCACGGCATTTCCACCGTCATCATTCCCAAGGACAACGAGCGTGACCTGGAAGAGATCGACCAGACGGTGCGCAAGGCTTTGAATTTTGTGGTTGCGTCCCATGTGGATACCGTCCTTGAAACGGCGCTGAACCGCAGAAGCGAGATCCCGGCTGCAATTCTGACGGACATTCCTGACGGTGTGAAATCCAAGGCAAGAAAGCCGTCCATCCGCCAGTAAAGAGGTAGAAGCATGAATTTTCAGAAAGTGGATTTTTTGATTTCTGCCGCATCGCCCAAGGATTTCCCCCAGAAGAGGCTCCCGGAGATTGCCTTTGCAGGTAAGTCCAATGTGGGAAAATCCTCGGTGATCAACCGGATTTTGCAGCGTAAGAACTTCGCCCGTGTGGGCGATAAGCCGGGAAAAACCATCCATGTGAATTACTTCACCGTGGACAGCCAGTGCTATTTTGTGGATCTTCCGGGCTATGGCTTTGCGAAGGTTTCTCAGAAGGAAAAAGAGCGCTGGGGAAAGTTGATGGAGGACTACTTTGCCGCAAGCCGTATTGATTTGGGCGTGCTGATCGTGGACTACCGCCATCCACCCACAAACAATGACATCACCATGGCCCGTTGGTTTTTAGACAGCAACTGTCCCTTCGTTGTGGTTGCCAATAAGATGGATAAGCTGAAAAAGAGCGAGCTGATTCCCAATCTGGAAACCATTCGCGCGGATCTGGAGCTGCCGGAAGCCTGCCCCGTGATCCCGTTCTCCGCCGAGAAGGGAGATGGCCGGGACGAGCTGGTGCGTCTGATTCTGGATGCTGCCGGCACAAAGAAATGAATCATTCGAGATGAAATTGCACCCCACTTGTCTGCGTGACAAGTGGGGTGCCTGTTATAATACTGCTTTCAAGCATTCTGCTGCCAGATTATGCTCTGGTTCTCTGATATTCCAGATACATCATGGGGATCAATATGACAGACAGCATCAGATATAGCAGAATGCCGATATCTAAAGTTCGATAAACCTTCCCCAAAATGGTCATTACATCAAAGTATCGAAGGCTCTGATAACATTCCAGCAGGATATTGGGTGACAGCGTAAGAATCTTATCCAACCAGTCGGCAATTTCTCCCAGGATAGAGGGAACAAGTGTGAGGACAAAGGGAACCGTCACAGCCAAGACGGTGGACTTGGTTTTGGAAGAGATCCACATGGTCAAAAACGCCAGGAACAGATTTCCGATATAGCCGCAAATGAGGGTCAGCACCCACGCCTGCCACATCGTCAGATTGTAGATTGTTTTCCAAACCTCCCATTGAATGACGCAATTTGCCCCTTCGAAGCCCAGGTAGCACAGGGTAAACAGGCTGTAGACCAGCATTGCCGCCCAATACAGTACCGTCACCAGCAGGAAGCCTGCTTTGATCTTGGCGCTGGTCGCTTTACTTCTGCCATGGAGCGAGGAAAAGAATACGGAATCCGCTTTCCACTTAAATTCATTGGAGAAAATTCCTGCCAGCAAAAAGCCAAGGATCAGAATTCCAAGGCCGGAAATATAGCTGGAATTCTCCAGAAGCTGATGCCAGCCGTCGTAATAGTCAAAGTAGAAGGGCGTTTCCAATTCTTCATAGATGTGGATGATATACTGCTTTTCCTGCTCAGAATACTTGTGATAAGCGTTGTCTGTTTCATCGTAAAGCCATTCCTTCAAGATCTTGATACGATTGGCATAAAATGAATTTTCGTCGATAACCGATATTCTGTCAGCAGTATAGTAATCATACTCTCGGAAACCGTTGGAATAGGCGTGGTTAATAAGGTTTCGGATGGGGTTAAATCCCTGTTTCCAGCAATAAGCAATGTTACGCTGCTGCACAACATCTGATTTTGCTTCGGGTGTTGCATTGATCCTTTGATTTTCCTGAACGACTTGATTCAATTTCTCTTCATCCAACCAGCCTTCCCATTCATTCCGGGCATTCCGGAGCTTTTGAACGGCGCTGAGACTATACTCACTTTCCCCCTGCTCATTGACCCATTTCACATCGGCATTCAACACGCCAGTAGAACCCAGCCAACAGGACAGAACCAGGACGGCAACATACATTATCAGAGCAATCTTACCTCCAACGGAGCCAAACACCTTTTTCAGCTCATACCGTACCATCACCGTCACCTGCTCTTTCTCCGAAATAACAGAGGAATACATCCTCCAACGTGGCTTCTACCGGGACGGCATCTTCTGTGGGTTGTCTCTTGGAAACGATTCGCAGCTCCGCGCCGCCGGGAACCGTCTTTACATTGGCAACCTTGTATGCTTTCAGGCAGGCGTTGAGCTCGTTCTTCGAAACCGTACAGCGCCAAACCGCTTCCGGCATGGAGGCAATGAGTTCTTCAGCCGTGCCGGAAATGGCAAGCTGTCCGTCCCTCATCAGCAGAATCTCATCCGCGATATAGGCAATGTCCGAA
>JAQXNO010000155.1 GCA_029098045.1 Bacillota bacterium | reverse complement strand
CCCCGGTGCGTCAGAAAATGACGCACCGGGGTAATTTCATCATATCTTCTTCAAAAGCGCGGCGATGTCTTCCGGCGTAAACCGGTACACCGTATCGCAGAACTGGCACTCCACCGGGAACGTGTTCCCCTCGTCCCGGATCTGCTCCAGCTCCTGACGGCCAAGGCTGATCAGAGCGGAGGTCACACGGTCACGGGAGCAGTAGCATTTGTAGGAAACCTCCGTGGTTTCCAAAAACACCATACCCAGATCGCCCGCTACCTGACCCAGAATATCCTCCGGGGTCATCCCCTGCTCCAGCATTTTTGTCACGGCTCCGGCACGCTGAATACCGGCCTCCAGCCGGTCGATCACATCCTCCGGCGCGCCGGGCAGCAGCTGCAGCAGGTAGCCGCCTGCCACCTTCACGCTGCAGTCACGATCCACCAGCACGCCCAGGGCGCAGGCGGTGGGGGTCTGCTCGCTCTGGGCAAAATAGGCCGTCACATCGTCGCCGATCTCGCCGGATACCAGCTCCGTGGAGCCGATGTACGGCTCTTTCATCTGCAGGTCACGGATAACCGTCAGCGTACCGTTCGTGCCCACGGTGGCGCCCACGTCCAGCTTGCCGGGGTATTTCTCCACCAGCGGCACATGGGGCTCGGTGACACAGCCCCGGACGTTGCCCGTGGGATCGGATACCACGGTGATGGTGCCGATGGGGCCGCCGCCGCGAATCTGCAGCGTCATGGAGCCGTTGTCAACCTTCTGCATATTGCCCATCATGGAAGCTGCCGTCAGCGCCCGGCCAAAGGCCGCTGTGGCATTGGGGGTGGTGCCCTGAATCTGTGCGCCCCGGCGCACCAGCTCCGTGGAGCGAATCGCCACCGCCTTCACAAAGCCATCCATGCTCATTGCGCGAACCAAATAGTCATTCATTTTATTTTTCCCTTTCTCGCTTTCAGGTAAATGCGCTGCTCCTCCGCCCCGGGCGCTTCAAAGCTTCGATCGCCATAGACCTCGATATGGGTAAAGCCCGCGGCTTTTAAGTAGGCGGTCAGCTGCTCCTGAGAGTAGGCATACTCACAATGCTCCTCAAAGGCGCGATGCCAGACATCTCCCTGGCGCTGGAACAAATCCATGGCATAGGAGCAAATATTGGTTTGCCCGTCAAATTCCCCCCGCCAGACGCAGTAGACGTCGTCATCCTCATCCAGAAACACCTGTCCGTCCATGGCACGGAGCTTCTGGGGGGTGTTCACATCAAAAATGAAGATGCCGCCGGGATTCAGCACCTTGTAGATCCGGCGGATGGCCTGGGCGCAGTCATCGGGATTCGTCACGTAGTCAAGACTGTCCAGCGCGCAGACCGCCATATCCACGCCCCGGGGCAGGCAAAGCCGCTGCAGCTGCTGGTGGATGAACCGCGGTGGGTTTTCCATGCCCTGCACCTTCAAAGCCGCTTCTGTCAGCATTTCCTCGGACATATCCACGCCAATCACGTGGTAGCCCCTGTCAGCCAGAATCTTCGTCACCGAACCGGTGCCGCAGGCAAGATCGGCCACGGTGCGTGGCTTCAGTCCTTCCCTTTGGAGGATCTGCATATAAAAATCCACCGTGGCTTCATAGTCCACGTCGTTTGTCAGCCTGTCATAGCTGGCAGCCAGTGCATGATACGCATCCATACATTGTCCTCACAAAGAACATCCCGACCCGAAAAGGGCCGGGATGATGATTTTCATTTAGCGGCCGAAAATCTTGAAGATTTCGTCAATGTCGCCAATGTCAGTGGGCGCTGCCACGGGCTTCAGGGGCTTTTCATCCTTCGTCAGATCGTCCTCCGCGGCATCCGCTGCGGCAGGCTTTGCAAAAACGGAAGCGACATTTGCCTGATCAAAGCCGGTTGCAATGACGGTAACGCGCATCTCATCGGCAAAATCATCGGAGCAGGTAGCGCCAAAGATGATGTTCGCATTGGGATTGGCAGCCTCCTGCACAATACCGGCGGCGGTTTCCACGTCATCCAGCGTCATCTCGGAGGAGCCGGTCACGTTGACCAGAACACCGGTAGCACCGTTGATTGCGGTTTCCAGCAGGGGGCTGGCAATGGCGGCGGTTGCGGCCTGCTCTGCCTTCTCCCGGCCTGCGGCAGTGCCGACACCCATGTGGGCGCGGCCTGCGTCCTTCATGACAGCGGAAACGTCGGCGAAGTCCAGATTGATGATCACATTGTCGGAGAAGCCCACCAGCTCGGAGATGGAGGTCACAGCCTGCTTCAGAACATCGTCCGCAATGCCGAATGCGTTGGCAAAGGTGATCTTCTGATCGGTCACATACTTCAGGCGGTCATTGGGGATGATGATCAGGGAGTCGACCTTTCCGCTCAGATCGGAAATGCCCTGCTCTGCCTGACGCATACGGTTTGCGCCCTCAAACTTGAAGGGCTTGGTGACAACACCAACGGTCAGGATACCGGCCTCGTGGGCCAGATCGGCCACAATGGGTGCCGCACCGGTACCGGTGCCGCCGCCCATGCCGGCGGTGATAAAGACCATATCGGTGCCTTCCAGTGCCTTGGAGATGGCCGCACGGGATTCCTCTGCGGACTTCTTGCCGATTTCGGGCTTGGAGCCGGCGCCCATACCACCGGTCAGCTTCTCTCCGATCTGAATCTTATTCTTACAGACAGACTTATTCAGATCCTGCTTATCGGTATTGACCACAACAAAGTCAACGCCGCTTACACCGGCACCGATCATCCGATTGATAACATTGTTGCCGGCGCCGCCGACGCCAATGACTTTAATTTTAACAACGCGATCCTGCAAAGATTCGGACATATTCTCTCCTCCTATGTATCCATTTATGGCAAATGGCTGTGCCTTGCCTTTCTTTCTCTTTTTTGTACCCATATATTCTATCCTGAAAAAGTCAATTGGTCAATACAATTTGTGAAATTTCATCTCAAAATTTACAAAATAATTACAAAATTATTCGGAGAAGGGCGTATAACCCACCCGATCCGGCCATGTGGTAAAGCTGACATCCAGAATGCCCATGTCGTAATCGCTGCGCTGGTTCACCGCGGATTTCATCCAGGCGATCTTGATGTCCATATTGTAGGCATCGCCCAGCTTCACCTGAAAGCGCTGTCCGTACCACAGCTCGATGTTATTGAGAATGCTCACATCGATGCTGGCCGCTTCACCGACGATATCGTTGGCCTCCAGCTGCTGCAGAATCGACAGTGCTGCCTGAAGCTTGGCCGCGGCTGTCACAACGGGCGGTGCGGTTTCCTCTGCCGGGCTGTCTTCAGTGGCCGCAGTTGTCTCCAAGATGGTCTCCAGCGCAACCGCCTGCTGACCCGGAGCAGGGCTGTCCAGATTCACACCCTCAATTTTGGTATAGCTGCCGGCTGTCGCGGCATCAATCTGCTCCACAACCTTCCCCTCGGAAGTCATCAGCCAGTAGGTGCCGTCACTGGTGGTAATTGCATAAGCCATATCAATTTCTTCTATGTAAATATTAACCGTATCCGGCAATTTTATACCAATACGCACATTATCCACATAGGGAAGCGCCGCCATGATTTTTCCGCAGGCTCTGGTGTTGTTCAGGCTCAGCAGATTTGTTCCGGTTTCAATGCCGCCTGCTTCCTGCACCGTCCATGCGCTATAGGCTCTGTTGCCGTAGACAACGACCTTTTCCACCTTAAAGAACACGGAAAGCCCCAGGGTGATTGCCACAACCACCGCAAAAACCACCAGAATCTTCAGCAGCAGCTGATTCAGGTTGACGGGAACCGGCTGGGTATAGGCCACGGCGGGTCGCTTCTTCCGTCTGGCTTCCTCTTCCTTGCGACGCTTCACCCGCTGAGCGGATTTGCGTCGCTGTTCCGCCCGCTTCACAGCCTCCGGGTTCAAAACCCGCTGCTTCTCCTGCTTCGTCTGGAAAACCTGCTCCTGCATCTGCTGGGGGGCGTAGGCCTCCTGCCGCACGATGTTATGGGTTTCCTGCGCAGATCGCTGAAGCCTCTGCGGGACGTCCTCCGCCTGCGCCGTTCTGCGGGTCTGCTGAGGCTGCTGTGCCTGCGATGCCCTGCGGGTCTGCTGGGGCTGCTGTGCCTGCGGCGCTCTGCGGCGCGGCTGAGGCTGTGCAGCCTGCGTATTCCGGGTGCTGCCCGCACCGGTACTGCGGGTCTGGGCGCGTTCGCTCCCGGATTCCTTACCGGCACGGGGTTGGGCGCTTCGCCTGCGCGCCTGCTCCTGCCGGTTCTTCTGTTTTGTATCCATAAACTTCCTCCTGAAGGAGTGTTACTTTTTTGCCAGTTCCTCCACAATGTCGCAGATGCGCTCCGCAGAGTCCAGCTTCACCAGGCTCCGCAATGCTCTGGACATCCGCTCCCGGCGTTCCTCGTCCGCCAGCAGCGCCTGTACCTGCGCAAAAAGAATCTCAGGCGTGCAGTCCTTTTCCAGAATCACCACCGCGCCGCCGGCCTGTTCCAGCACACGGGCATTCTTTTCCTGATGGTTGCCCGTCACGTTGGGAGACGGGATCAGCACACAGGGCGTACCGGTCGCAGCGATCTCGTTGCAGGTGGCAGAGCCCGCCCGGCCGATGACCACATCGGCGGCCGCCATCACGGTGGGCATATTATAAATATACTCCATCATGTCAATACGGGCACAGTTTTCGTAGTCCACGCCCTTTTCTTTCACCAGTTCCGGCATCCAGCCCCAGCCAAAGCTGCCCACTGCATGGATGTGGTGGAAGGGAAAGCCCTCCTGCTTTTCGAGGCAGAGCATACCGGCAATGTTTTCATTCATGACCTTGGCGCCCTGGCTGCCAAAGGCAGAAACCACAACCCGGCAGTTTTCCAGCCCCAGCGTCTGCCTTGCCTCCGTCTTCCCCGTGGTAACAAATTCCTGCCGGACGGGCATACCCACCACTTCCACCATGTCGGGGCGCTTGTAGTGTTTGACACTCTCCTCGAAGCAGACCAGCACTTTTGTGGCAACATTCGCCGCCAGCTTGGTGGTCAGTCCGGGAAGCGCGTTGCTTTCATGAACCACCGTGGGAATACCCAGCTTCGCACCGGCATAGATGGCCGGAAAGCTGGCATACCCGCCGGTTCCCACACTCACATCCGCTTCAAAATCCCGGATGATCTTCCTGCACTTGCCCACCGCGCTCAGCACGCACTTGATGGCATTCAGGTTTTTCCGGATGCCGCTGAAGCTCAGCTTGCGGCTCAAGCCGCTGCCGGGCAGCGTCACCAGCTCATAGCCCGCGGCAGGCACCAGCTTCTCCTCCATGTGCCCCTGGGCACCAATGAAGAGGATGTTGCAGTCCGGTTTGCGTTGTTTCAGTATATTGGCCACAGCGATGGCAGGATTGATGTGTCCGGCCGTACCGCCGCAGGTAAAAATCACATTCATAGGATTACCTCCTGTTTCTTTATCTGATCCCGCCCCCGGGAAATACTCAACACGATGCCCATCTCCCCCAGATTCACCGCCAGTGCCGTTCCCCCATAGGAGAAAAAGGGCAGCGCGATGCCGGTGGACGGAAGCAGATTCGTCACCACCGCCAGATTCAGAATGGTCTGAACCGCGATGAGGGTCACAAGTCCTGCGGCAAAGACCGTGGAAAACCGGTCGATGGCATGCAGGGCGATCCAATAGCCGCGCAGAATGGTCATGGCAAACAGCGCAATGAGCAGCAGCGCTCCGAAAAGACCCAGTTCTTCGCAAAGAATCGCAAAAATATAGTCGTTATACTGAAATGGCAGATACAGATATTTCTGTTTTGATTTTCCGAAGCCCAGCCCGAAAAGACCCCCGGAGCCGATTGCATAGAGTGACTGGAGAATCTGATAGCCGGTATCTCCCGGATCTGCCTCCGGGTGCAGCCACGCCGTGACCCGGTCACCGGCATAGCCCATAAAGGTGATGTAGAGGATTACAAAAACCACGGCCGCCCCGGCTCCGGCCAGCAGCCACTTGGGGTGGGTTCCCGCGACAAACATCATCACCACCGCCACCATACCCATGAGCATGATGGCGGAAAGATGCTTTTCCAGTGCCAGGGGCACCAGAATGCCCAGCAGCGCCGTGCCAAAGCCCAGCACGCCGTAGCGGAATTTCTTCGCATCCTGCCCGAAGCCCCGGGTCAGACGCGCAAACAGCAAAATCATTGTAAATTTTGCAATCTCGGAGGGTTGAAACTGGATGCCGGCAAGGTTGATCCAGCGTCTCGCGCCGTTGACCTCCTCCCCGATCACCAGCACACTCAGCAGCAGCACAATACCGGCTCCGTACAGCGGCCATGCCAGATGGTACCAGAGCTGCGCCGGGAGCCGGCAGAACAGATACATACCCACAAGTCCGACAGCCGCACACACCGCCTGCTTTTGCAGATAGCGGGTAGAGATCCGGTAGTGCGTATCATACTCGCTCTGGGCATAGCTTGCCGAATACAGCACCGCAAGTCCAATGCCCAGAAGCAGAAGAATCAGAATCAGGAACGGGATGTCCACACTTGCGCCGCGGTAAACGCGGCGGTCCTCTTTGGCAATCGAAGGATGCTTCGATGCCATAAATGAACTCCTTCCTTGTAATGGATCACTTCAAAAGGCCCTGAATGCTCAGCCAGGCAACAAAGCACATGATGGCTGATACAGCCGCAAAGGTCAGAACGATTTTTTCTTCCTTCCAGCCGCACATCTCAAAATGATGGTGGATGGGAGCCATCTTGAACAGGCGCTTTCCGTGGGTCAGCTTGAAATAGCCGATCTGCAAAATGTCGGACAGAGTTTCGCACAGATACACAAATCCGCACAGAATCAGCACCAACGGCATATCCAGCGCAAAGGCCAGCGCGCAGACCACACCGCCCAAAAACAGGGAGCCGGTGTCGCCCATGAAGAGCTTGGCAGGATGCCAGTTGTAGAAAAGGTATGCAATCAGGCCGCCGATGATGCAGGCAGGCAGCAGCGCCAGGTCGAGCTTTCCCATGGAAATCGCTGTGGCGGCAAAGAATACCATGACAGGAATGGTCACGCAGCTGCTGAGGCCGTCCACACCGTCGGTCAGGTTCACCGCGTTGTCGCAGCCAACCATGACAAACATGGCAAAGAAAATATACACCAGAGGATGAATGTCAAACGTCACATTCACAAAGGGGATGTACAGGTGGCAGTTCATGGCGCCCGTTTTATACATGGCATAGAGGAACAGCGCCGAAACCGCCATCTGCAGCAGCAGCTTCTGAATGGTAGTCAGGCCTTCATTCTTCTTCTTTTTCATCTTGCAGAAATCATCCACAAAGCCAATGGCACCATAGCACAACGCAATCGCATACACGTAGAACACCGTGTAATCGGTCATGAAGGGAAGATTGCACAGCAGACTGACCAGCGTTCCGGCAATGAACATCAGGCCGCCCATCATGGGGGTGCCTGCCTTATAGTTGTGCCAGGTGGGTCCGATTTCACGAATGGACTGGCCGGCCTTCAGCGCCCGCAGCACCGGCAGCAGCAGATAGCCGAAACACGCGGACAGGCCAAAACAGGCAGCAGCCGCAATCAGAATTCTAGTCATAGGTAATTCCTCCGAATCTTATTTCTCTTCTTTCAGGAAAGCTTCCAATACAAGTTCCAGATGCATACCGTGACTGGCCTTGAACAGCAGCGTATCACCGGGCTTTGCCAGTCGTTTCAGCGCCTCTGCCATGGCATTACGGTCATCAAAGCTTCTGGCAAATGCCGGATTCATGCCTCCGGTGATGGCGCCGCCCGCAACACGATCGGCACTGGGGCCAAAAGCGTACAGCACATCCGCATTCTCTGCGGCGATACGACCGATTTTATAATGCTCCGCCCATCGGACATCCCCAAGCTCCAGCATATCGCCCAGAACCGCGATGCGGCGGCCGGTACGCCTGCCCAGTACCCTGAGGGCTGCTTCCATGGACTCGGGGCCTGCGTTGTAGCAATCGCTGATGATGGTACATCCGCGGGCCTGAAAAATCTCCTGACGGCCGGCCATGTTTCGGAACGCTTTCATCTGCTGCTGAATGCGCGCCGGGCTGACACCCAGCGCCAGCGCCACCGCCACGGCAGCCATGGCATCGGCCACAAAATGGCGACCCTCCAGCGCCAGCTCAACGGGAAACCGTGCATCCGCTGCACAGACTTCAAACTTCAGGTATCCGTCTTCCTCCTGCACATTGGAATAGGAAACGGCGCAGGTGTCCGGGTCATCGCCAAAATATGTAACGGACTGCTCCGGCTGGTATGGAAGATTGCGCAGCATGGCATCATCTCCATTGAGAAAAACCCTGCCGTTTCTGTCCATGCCCTCCAGGATCTCCAGCTTTGCCTGCCGCACACCTTCCACGGAGCCCAAAAACTCCACATGCATGGAGCCGATATTCACAATCACCGCAAGATCCGGCTGTGCAATGGAGGAAAGATATGCCATTTCCCGGAAGTGGTTCATCCCCATTTCCAGAACTGCCACTTCGGTATCCTCCTCCATGGCCAGAATTGCCATGGGCATACCGATGTCGTTATTGTGATTGACCGGTGTCTTTGCGGTGCGGTAGGTACGCTCCAGTACGGTGGCGACCATCTCTTTGGTGGTGCTCTTGCCCACGCTGCCGGTGATGCCCACAACCCTGCAGCCGATGCGCCTGCGCTCGGCGCGGGCGATCTGGCCCAGTGCAATGCGGGGATCCTTCACGATGATACAGGGAAAATCTCCCACACTGCGGCTGCACAGCGCCGCTGCCGCACCCTTTTCCATGGCCTGTGCGATAAAATCATGTCCGTCCCGGGCACCCTGCAGCACAATGAAGAGCTGACCGGGCTGAATCAGACGCGTGTCGTTGTTTGCGCCCATGAATTCAATATTCTCATATTTGGGATCCACCCAGCCGTCACAACAGGCAGCAGCCTGTTTCAGTGTCAGTTTTCCCATAGATTATCCCTTCGCTTCTGTCAAATGGGCGGCCACTTCTTCCCGTTCATCCAAATGATATTTCACACCGTTGATTTCCTGGTAGGTTTCGTGGCCCTTCCCCGCCAGAATAATTATATCATCTTTTTCTGCAATGTCCATAGCATATCGAATGGCATTTCTTCTCTCCGGCACCACAATATAGGTTCCCATGTCCTCCCTGACACCGGTCAGGATGTCCCGGATGATCGCCATAGGGTCTTCGGTACGGGGATTATCGGAGGTGATAATGGCAAAGTCCGACTCGGTGACGCCGATCCTGCCCATAACAGGGCGCTTGATGGGATCCCGGTCACCGCCGCAGCCAAAGACCGCGATCAGACGACCCTTGCAGAAGTCTCTGACAGATGTCAGCACATTTTCCAGTCCGTCCGGCGTATGGGCATAGTCAATCAGCACGGAATACGGCGTCTGGGGGGTGGGAACCACTTCGATTCTGCCCTTGACCCCCTTGGCCGAGGCCAATGCGGCGGCGGCATCAGGAAGCGGGATGCCCAGCTCCCGGGCAATTCCCAGAACCGCCAATGCATTATACACAGTGAATTTGCCGGGGATTCCCAGACGCACAGGGACGGTCTCCTGCCCGGTGACGGCATCAAAGGCGATGCCCTCGGCGTGCAGCTGCAGATTCCGGGCCACCAGTGTCCCGCTGTCCAGGGAATAGGTGCTCACGGGGCAGGCGGCCCTTGCCATCATCCGGTGGGCATAGGGATCATCCGCATTGATGACCGCCCGGTCACAACGGGCAAACAGCTCCGCCTTGGCATCGCAGTAGGCATCCATTGTCTTGTGGAAATCCAGATGGTCTTCCGTCAGGTTGGTAAAGGCCGCCACCTGAAAATGGATGCCGCCCACCCGGTCCAGGGTCAGCGCATGGGAGGAAACCTCCATCACCACATGGGTACAGCCGGCATCGCGCATTCTGGCAAACAGCGCCTGCAGCTCAAAGCTTTCGGGGGTGGTGCGCTCTGTGGGGATCACTTCATCGCCCACCAGATTTTCCATGGTGCCGATGAGACCCACTTTGGCGCCCAGCGTCTTTTCCAGAACATGCTTCAGCAGCAAGGTCACAGATGTCTTGCCGTTGGTGCCGGTTACCCCAATCATGGTCATGGATTCGGCCGGATGGCCGTAGAAGTTTGTGCCGATCATGGCAAGGGCATAGCGGTCATTTTCCACCAGAACATAGGGAATATCGGTTTCCGGCTTTTTTGCACTCACCACAACGGATGCGCCCTTTTCCATGGCCACGGGAATAAACCGGTTGCCGTCGGACGCAAAGCCGGTGATGGCGACGAACAGGCTTCCCGGTGTTACCTTCCGTGAATCGTAAGCCACCGCCTCAATACCCATTTCCAAATCCGCATGGGATTCCAGAACCCGGATTCCCCGCAGCAAATCTTTCAGTTTCATATCTTTTGTTCCTCCTTTGCCCTAATCCCGGGCGCCGGTGTCTGTAAATTGTAATTGTACGGTGCTTCCCACACGCACCTGCGTGCCTGCCGGTATATCCTGCAATGTTGCCAAAACCTTTGGTGAAATCGCGGTGTTGCCGGTGACCAGAATGTAAAGCCCCAATTCCCCTGCCGCTGCAGCAGTCTGTGCTCGGTTCATGCCGGAAAAGTCCGGAACCGTCACCGTTCTGTCCGGCACGGGGTCACCCAGATACACAAGCACCTGACTGGCACCCGGCACCGTCTGTCCGGCCGCGGGGATCTGGCCTGTGACCGTTTCCCCACTGCCGCTGAAGCGCGCTGTGAGACTTTGGTCTTTGAGCAGCTTTTCCGCTTCTTTTGGGGTAAGCCCGGTCAGGTCTTCCATGATGATCGTCCGCCCCGCCGCATCCTCCTGGGTGTAATTGCGCTGCACACCCAGATACGGCAGAATGTCCGCCATCACCGCTCCCACAGTGGGTGCTGCCATCACGCCGCCCGAAATGTAGATCCCGGTTGCTCTGGACGGTGTGTCCAGTGCCACCAATACAATATACTCCGGATCTTCCATGGGCGCAATCCCCACAAAGGAAACAATTTTATCCAGAACCCGCTGTCCATTTTCATCAAAAACATCGATTTTTTCACTGGTTCCGGTCTTTCCGCCGATGGAAAAGCCCGCCACCTGTGCATTTTTCGCCGTTCCCTCTTCCACCACGGACCGAATGAGGGTGCGCATGGTGTCGGAGGTTTCCTCACGGATTGTCCGGCGGACAACCGTCGGCTCCTGCTTCAAAACGGTGTTGCCTTCGGCATCGACCACTTCACTGACCAGATACGGCTCCATGAGGTAGCCGCCGTTGACGACGGAGGCGATGGCCCGAACCAGCTGCAGGGGCGTCAGTTTGAAGGTCTGACCAAAGGAGGCGGAGGTTAAGGAAGCCGTGCCCCATTTCTCCGTATTGACCACAAGGGATTTGTCAAAGAAAACGCCCTTGCTCTCCCCGGCCAGATCAATGCCTGTCTTTTCCAGTATACCAAATTTTTCGATATATTCATAGAACTTTTCGCCGCCCAGCTTCAATGCAATATGGGCAAAAGCGATATTGCAGGAGTTTTGCAATGCCTGCGGTGTTTTTTCCGCTCCGTGACCCCTGGCGCGCCAGCAGTGAAGCAATTGGGAACGGCCAGGAATCTGCTCCGAGCCGCGGCAGTAAAAGTTCGTCTCCAGATTAATGGCACCTGCGTCCAGCGCAGCCGCCATGGTCAGCACCTTAAAAGTGGAGCCCGGCTCATAGCCATCGGACAGCACCCGGTTGCGCCATTGCTTCAGCTGTGCCTCGTGGAGCTGTACCTCATAGGCTGCTTTCCCCTGTTCGTAGGCTTCGCTATGCTCCGGCTGACTTTTGTACTGAAGCTTCAGCTGCTCCAGCGCAGTGGCGGTTTCCTCGTCATAAATCTCAAGATAATGGTTCGGGTCGTAGCTTCCCACGGTTGCCATGGCCAGAATTTCGCCGGTTTTGGCATTCATCACCAGACCAAAGGCACCGTTTTGTACATCGTAGCGCGCAATCGCCGCCTCCAGCTGTTTTTCAAGGCAGGATTGCACCACGCAGTCCAGTGTCAGAATCAGATCCCCGCCCTGCCTGCTTGTGATGTATTTTTCATAGGAAAAGGGCATATCCATCTCGTTGTTGCCCTTGGAGGTAATGACACGTCCGGTGCTGCCCTCCAGAAAGCTGTTGTAGGACGCTTCAATGCCCTCGGCGCCCTGATTGGATGCATTGGTAAAGCCAATCACCTGTGCAGCCAGGGTTCCGCAAGGGTAGGTGCGCATGGTATTCGGCTCCAGATGAATGCCGGAAATGTCGTTTTCGTTGATATAGCTTCGAATTCTCGTGGCTGTTTCTTCGTCGATGCGGCTGCCGATCTGTTTGTAGCGCTGTTTCAGATCCGCTGCCTGTTCGGCAATCCATGCCGGATCCTTTTCAAGGATTTCCCCCAGCGCGGCAGCAAGGCTTCCAATGTCCTCCCCTGCCTGTTTCAATTCGTGGGGATCCAGATACACATTTTCCACACTGACGGAGGACGCCAGAATATTCATATTGCGGTCATAGATGTTGCCCCGCTCGGCTGTGACGGTGGTGGTTCTGGTCTGGTTGCGCAGAGCCTTGTCCGCATAGTAGTCGTAGTCCACCACCATAAGCCTATACAGCTGCGCTCCAATGGGCAAAAATGCCAGCACACCCAGCAGTATCATCACAAGCAGAATTCTGTGATGCTGCCCCGTATCCGCCCGCAGGCGGCTCCACTGCCGTTTTTTCCCTGTATGCTTTCCCATACGCCACCGGCCTTTCCATGGGTCATGGGAAGCTCTGTGTCAATCGGCAGGCGCTGACGGTAAAGGTGCGCCGTTTCAGCCGCAAACGCCTTTTCGGAGTTTCCCAAGGCTGTCAATGGGCAGTAAGGGGAATCCCTCACTGCCCATTGCAGCTCTATCCTCATTTTATTGGCAGGTAGCGGCTTTATGCAAACAAGCCCCTCATAAACCAGGAAATATTCTCCCACCAGGGCGCTTCCGGCTCCGGTTCCGGGATGACGGGCGCGATGGCAATCACTTCTGCTTCTTCCATGGGAATCATGCCAAGTGCCATGGCCTTCTCCCAGACATCGTCAAGATCATACGATTTCCGATATTCCAGCTGGTTCACAACGAAGGTATCCTGCTGGTCGATCACATAACTGTTTACCGCCTCATATTCGCTGCAGGCGTGCAGATAGCTGTGCACACTGACCGCCATCAGCGCCACAAGCACAAGGGCAACGACAATACCCGCCCATGCCACCGGATCCACCAGAACACGAACCTTCTGATCCGGAGCGGCTGTTGGCAGTGTAAACTTCTTCTTTTTGATGGAGGGCCGCAGTTCCAGTGCTCTGGCTTCGCTGCCATAAGCATAAAACTGTGTGATGTATTGAATATCAGGTTTTTGTGCCATGATCTTCGCTTCCTCTCATATATGGACGGGTGTCACACCTTTTCGCACACCCGCAGCTTTGCACTGCGTGCCCGGGGATTTCTTTCCAGCTCTTCTTCAGTTGAAACAACAGGCTTGCGTGTAATGATCTGCACCTGCGGTTTCTTTCCGCAGACACAAACCGGGAAACTGGGCGGACAGGTACAGCCCTTTGCCGCTCCGGCCATTGCGGTCTTGACAATGCGGTCTTCCAGGGAATGGAAGGTAATCACCGCCAACCGTCCACCGGGATTCAGGCAGGGAATCGCGTCCTTCATCACCTTTTCCACACTGCCCAGCTCGTCATTGACGGCAATGCGGATGGCCTGAAAGCTGCGCTTTGCAGGGTGCTGCTTTTCGCGCAGTGCCTGCGCGGGCATGGCACCCCGAATCACATCCACCAGCTCCAGCGTAGTTTTGATGGGTGCCGATTCACGCTTCCTGCAGATTGCAGAGGCGATTTTGGGGGCATAGCGCTCTTCGCCGTAGTCGAAGAGAATGCGCCTGAGGTCTTCATAGCTCCAGAAATTGACCACATCGAAGGCAGTCAGGGTATCTTCACTGTTCATGCGCATATCCAGAGGCGCATCTGCCATATAGGAAAAGCCGCGGCTGCTGTCGTCCAGCTGAGGGGAGGAGACACCCAGATCCAGCAAAATGCCATCCACACCCGCAATGTCCAGATCCTTCAGCACCTGTGCGAGCTCCGAAAAATTGGAGTGCACCAGTGTCACTCTGTCACCGTAGGGCGCCAGCCGCTCCCCCGCCGCCTGCAAGGCTGCCGGATCCCGGTCAATGCCAATCAGGCGACCGGTAGTCAGACGCTTTGCAATCTGAGAAGAGTGGCCTGCGCCGCCAAGGGTGCCATCCACATAGATACCCTCGGGCTTGATGGCCAGTCCCCTGATGCATTCATCCAGAAGGACGGAAATATGATGAAACTCTGTCATAGCCCGATCTCCTCCAGAGAAGCCAGCAGCTTTTCAGGGGTCAGATTCTCCTGCTCAAAGGCTGCAAATTCCGCGGCGTCCCAAATCTCTGCCTGACCGGCGCGGCCCACGATCATCACTTCCCGGTCAATGGCCGCGTAATCCAGCAGAAACTGTGTCAGGCCGAAGCGGAACTGCTTGTCAGGCGTACACTGCGCAGCATTCATAAAAATCAAACTGGTCGCACCGGCGCGCTTGTGAATGCTCAAGGCATTGAAATTGTCGCTGAGCTTCTGCCACTCGGCAGCAGTATAGACGGTGAGGCACCGATGACCGCAGTTTACACCCAGCGTCACATAAAAATCATCTCCCAGCTCGCCGCGCAGCTTTGCAGGCACAAACAAACGGTTCTTCTCATCCAGCTTTGCCGGGTATTTGCCGATCATGGGCTCACCTCCTTCCATTTTGCTCCACTTTACTACATTTTTACTCCATTATAACGATAGGCTTCAAAAAAATCAATCCATTTTCGCTTTATTTTTTCAAAAATCTACGGAAAATTATGGCATTCTCCATATTTTCGAACACCTGTTCTATTGATTTTGCTGGAAAACGACTTTCCCGTTTTCCAGCCGGACATAGATGCGGCCGGGCTGGGCGCTGCATTCCAGCAGGAATGTGGCCAATGGTCCCTCCACCTCCTCCTGCACCAGTCGCCGCAGCGCTCTGGCGCCGCCCTTCTGTCGGCAGCGCTGCCCAAGGCGGGCTGCGAAATCCTCCGGCATCTGTATCTGAATGTCCAATGCCGCCGTGCGGCGCTGAAGCTGGGTCAGGTACTTGCGTGTAATCGCTTCCATCGCCTGATCGTCCAACGCGTCAAAGTGAACCACACGATCCAGCCGCCCCAGAAATTCCGGCGTGAAGCTTTGGCGCAGTGCCGCGTCCATCTCATCGATTCGTCCCGCGGGACGAAATCCCAAACCGTCTCCTTTGACCTCGCTGCCCACATTGGAGGTCATGACCACAATGGTGTTCTTAAAGCTGACACGCCGGCCGGTGGAATCCGTCAGGCACCCCTCCTCCATGATTTGCAGCAGGATACCCGCCACATCCGGGTGTGCCTTTTCCAATTCATCCAGCAGTACCAGGCAGTAGGGTCTTCTGCGTACCGCTTCGGTCAGCTTGCCGCCCTCTTCATACCCCACATAGCCGGGAGGCGCGCCCACAAGACGGGATACGGAGTGCCGCTCCATATATTCCGTCATGTCCAGCCGGATCATGGCTTCCCTGCTGCCGAATATCTCCTCCGCAAGGACGCGGCAAAGCTCGGTTTTTCCCACGCCTGTGGGCCCGGTAAACATCATGCAGGCGATGGGGCGATTTTCATCCCGGATGCCCGAGTAGCCCCGGCGCAGCGCATCGGCCACCGCGGACACAGCGTCCTTCTGCCCTACCACCTGCGTGGAGAGACGCTGCTCCAGCTTCAGCAGCCGCTGTCGTTCACTGGCGGTGAGTTTTCCTGCGGGGATTCCTGTTCTTGCGGATACCGCCGCAGCCACATCCGCCCCGGTAACGGCACGGCTGCGCCGTCCCTCCGCTGCGTGGGTTACCAGACTCTGCATTCTGTCACGAAGCTCCGCCGCTTTTTCAAAGCGGCTTTCCTTCACCGCGGCGTGAAGCTCCTGCTCCAATTCCTTTCGTGCCGTCCCGCCGCGACAGCCGGCCATTTCCTCCATGCGAACCAGGGCAGCGCTTTCGTCGATCAAATCGATTGCCTTATCCGGCAGATACAGATCCGGCAGGTATCGTACCGACAGGCGCACCGCCTCCTTCAGCGCGTCCTCCGTGATGCGCAGGTGATGGTGCCGCTCCAGACCCGGTTTCAATCCCCGCAGAATCTGCATGACCGCCTGTCCCTTTGGTTCTTCCACCTGAACCGGACGAAATCTTCTGTCCAGAGCCGGGTCCTTTTCGATATAGCGGCGGTATTCTTCTACGGTGGTGGCGCCCAGAATCTGGAGCTCTCCGCGCCCCAACGCGGGTTTGAAAATATTTGCCGCGTCGATGGCGCCCTCCGCCGCGCCGGCACCGACGATGGTATGCATCTCATCCACAAACAGGATCACATCCCCACTGCGGCGGATTTCCGCCAGCACATCCCGCAGCCGCTCTTCAAATTCGCCCCGGTATTTGGTGCCCGCCACAAGGTTTGCCATATTCAGACTGACCAGCCGCTTTTCTTTCAGCTGCGGCGGCACATTTCCTGCCGCCATCCGCTGGGCAAGGCCCTCGGCAATTGCCGTTTTGCCCACCCCCGGTTCTCCGACCAGCGCCGGGTTATTCTTATTCTTCCGGCACAAAATGCCGATTACCATATCAATTTCCCTGTCACGGGCAATCACCGGCTCCATAGACGCGGCCTTCATGACCAGATCCTCACTGAATTGCTCCAAAAGCTTCGTACTTGGTCCCTCCTTTTTTCGTTTTACAGGGGTCATGGCCCGCCACTGCAAATGCTCCACCGTCCGTGTAAACAGTTCGTTGGTGTCAATACCGCTGAGCTGCATCAGCTCCATGGACACCGCTTTTTCACGGCGCACCAGGGACAGCAAAATGTGCAGCGGGCCGATCTGCCTGCTCTTCTGATTCCGCGCTTCCCTGGCGGCGCCGCGCAGAATCTGTCTGGCCTCCGGGCTCAGTCCCTGAGGCAGCGGAAGACGGGCATCCCCTTTGCCGCAGAGCAGCGCGACCATATCCTCCGTCACCGCCGCATCCATCCCAAGCCCCTGCAAAATCTGCCCGATTTGTCCCTTTTCAGATGTCAGTGCCAGCAGCAGATGTACGCTTCCCACATAGCTGTGCCCCATCTGCCGGGCTTTTCTGTGCGCCCTGTTGATCAGTTCCAGACTTTCCGGTTCATACCGCAAGGGCCTCACCTCCACGGAAAAAAGTCTCGCCGCGCTTGCAAAAAAATATACAATTCTTTTGAAAAAAGGAATTGCATTTTTAGAAATACATGCTAGAATAAACGTAACGTTATTTATTTAGCGTGCTATTTACATCATATATGGAGGTAATATCATGGCTTACAACATCACTGATGCTTGTGTCAAGTGCGGTTCCTGCGCCGATCAGTGCCCCGTCGAGGCAATTTCCGAAGGCGAAGATAAGTACCTCATCGACGCTGATGTCTGTGTTTCCTGCGGTTCCTGCGCCGACCAGTGCCCCGTCGAAGCTATCGAGGAAGGCTAATTTCTTACATTTCGAATTCGGCCTGCGCATCAGCTATGCGCAGGCTGATTTTCTATGTGAACATGGGAGATATCTATGGAACAACTGCCGAAGGGATATACACTGCACCTGCCGGAAGGCGCATTCCCCTTAAGTACCGATTCCATGCTGCTTGCACACGCTGTCAGGCTGCCGCGGGGTGCCAGGGTGTTGGATTTGGGCTCCGGCTGCGGCACCCTGGGGCTGCTGCTTTGCGCAAAGGATGAAAGCTGCACCGTCACCGGGCTGGAGATTTCCGAAACCGCCCACGCAGGCGCTCTTGAAAACATCCGCCGCAACTGTCTCGATTCCCGATTAAGCAGTATTTGCCGGGATTTGAGAAGTCTGCCTGCGGAATTTGCAAACCGCTTCCATTGCTGTGTTTCCAATCCCCCATACTTTTCCGGCGGTCCCGCAAGCGCCGCCACCCCCATAGCCCGCCGGGATGACTGCTGCAGTCCCGGTGATCTGTTCCGGGCTGCTTCCGGGGCACTGCGCTACGGCGGTGACTTTTTTCTTGTCCACAAGCCGGAACGGTTGGCGCAGCTGATCGGATGCGGTGCGGCCAATCAGCTGGAAGCCAAGAATCTGACCCTCGTCCGTCACAAGGAAGGCGGTCCCATTACCCTGATTCTGCTGCAGTTTCGCAAGGGCGGAAAGCCCGGACTGCAGATACAGGAGCATTGCCTGTTCGACTCCCGGGGGGTGCCTACCTCCTATTACCGGGAAGTCTATCATATGCAAGGAGAATGACTATGGCCGGCATGTTATATCTGGTACCCACGCCCATCGGCAATCTGGGGGATATTTCCCAGCGCTGCCGGGAAACACTGGAGCAGGCGGATTTCATCGCCGCGGAAGATACCCGCGTGTCGTTGAAGCTGCTCAATCATTTGGGCATCAAAAAAAGCCTTGTCAGCTACTATGAGCACAACAAGGCTTTCAAAGGGGAAAAAATTGTAGCGCGTATTCTGGCAGGCGAGACCTGCGCGCTGGTGTCTGATGCGGGAAGTCCCGCCATTTCCGACCCCGGTGAGGATCTGGTCAGGCTTTGCCACGATGCGGGCATCACGGTCTGTGCCATCCCCGGTCCCTGCGCGGTCATCACCGCCCTGAGCATCTCCGGGCAGGCCACCGGCCGGTTTTGCTTCGAGGGTTTTCTCTCCACCGCCAAAAAGAGCCGCCGGGAGCATCTGGAGGCTTTGAAAACCGAGCAGCGCACCATGATCTTTTACGAGGCGCCCCACAAGCTGCTGAATACGCTGGAGGATATGGCCGCCGCCTTCGGAGCGGACCGGAGCATCAGCCTCTGCCGGGAGCTGACCAAGCTCCATGAAGAGGTGGTTCGCACCACCCTGGGGGAAGCGGTGGCGAAATACACCGCCGAAGCTCCCAAGGGCGAGTTTGTTCTGGTGGTAGCCGGAGCTCCGGAGACAAAGAAGGAAGCCGCCACGGCGGAGGATGCCGCCGCAAGGGTTTCCCGGCTGATGGAGGAAGGACTGTCTCGGAAGGACGCCGTCAAACAGACCGCCGCAGAGCTGGATCTCCCCCGGAATGTGGTGTACAGCGCCGCCTTACAGGAAGAATAATGTTTCATCCCCTGTGTTCCGCGGAACACAGGGGATTTGTCTGTCATAGGTGGTTTCCCGGTTGCATATGTTTATCCGGAGGTGGTTTTTCCATGGTCATGAGCTACATCTGGACAGGCATGGTACTGGTCAGCATCTTTT
>JAQXNO010000154.1 GCA_029098045.1 Bacillota bacterium | reverse complement strand
GCGAGCCTGACAGATTGTGCTTGTCGTTACACCAATGGGCTCACCCGGTTCGTAACTGCCTTCGACATCGTCCCCTACAAAAATGCGGTACGCAGTTCGGGGTCGAGCGGGCCAGCCATTTGTCGGATGCAGTGCGTAACGAATCGCCCGCGGGGGCATCCCCGCCCCTCTCAGGCGGCTGATCGCCGCCAGCTCTCCCAAAGGGAGAGCCAAGGGGCGGGGTGCCGGGCTTTGTCGGAAATTAACAGAAAATTTACCGCGAAGATTTGGAATCTTCGTTGCGGACGGGGAAAAAATATGATATGATGGGCAAAATCAGGAAAATACAAGGAGGCGGTCTACATGGATATGAATCGCAAGGATCCTCCCCAGAACGGCCCCAACAAGGGCGGGGACAACAAGACCCCGAAAAATAATATCTGGATCACACTTCTGATCGCGGTGGCCGCGGTGTTTGTCATCAGCAGCATCTACAGCGCCATCAACAAAAGTCAATACAACCAGACCACATGGTCCGATTTCCGGCAGGCCATGGCCGCGGGTCAGATCGCGGAGGCGGAAATTCAGTACGACCGCGTCATCTATCTGACAAAGGAGGAGGCGGCAAAGCCTGCCTCCCAGCAGAAGGCCTGCTACACGGGACTTCCCACCACCTATAACCAGATGGAGCTGGCCGATGCGCTGATCGCCCAGGGCGCCACCGTGGACAGAGCCATCGTGGAGGATAACTCCGGCATCATGATGGTGCTCAGCTACGCGCTGATGATCGGCGGTATGTTCCTCATCACCAATATGTTCGCCAGACGCATGGGCGGCGGCGAGGGCGGCATGATGGGCGGCTTTGGCAAGAGCAAGGCCAAGGTCTACATGGAAAAGCAGACCGGCGTCACCTTCAAGGATGTGGCCGGTCAGGACGAAGCCAAGGAATCCCTGCAGGAGATCATCGATTTTCTGCACAATCCCCAGAAATATACGGAAATCGGCGCCAAGCTGCCCAAGGGCGCGCTGCTGGTGGGCTCCCCCGGTACCGGCAAGACCCTGCTTGCCAAGGCCGTGGCTGGCGAGGCCAATGTGCCCTTCTTCTCCATTTCCGGCTCCGACTTTGTGGAAATGTTCGTGGGCATGGGCGCCAGCCGTGTCCGGGATCTGTTCAAGGAGGCCGCCAAGGTGGCGCCCTGTATCATCTTCATCGATGAGATCGACGCGGTGGGCCGCGCCCGTGACTCCCGCTACGGCGGCAATTCCGAGCACGAACAGACCCTCAACCAGCTGCTCAATGAGATCGACGGCTTCGAGCCCACCAAGGGCATCGTGTGCCTTGCTGCCACCAACCGTCCCGAGATTCTGGACAAGGCGCTGCTGCGCCCCGGCCGTTTTGACCGCCGGATCATCGTGGATCGGCCCAATCTGCAGGGCAGACTGGACACCCTGAAGGTGCACACCCGCAAGATCAAGCTGGCGGAGGATGTGGATCTGCGCAAGATCGCCCAGGCAACCGCCGGCGCGGTGGGTGCAGACCTTGCCAATCTGGTCAACGAGGCGGCGCTGCGGGCGGTGCGCAAGGGGCGCAAGCTGGTCAATCAGGAGGACCTGCTGGTGTCCTTTGAGACCGTCATTGCCGGCAGCGAGAAGAAGAACACGGTGCTGACCGATATGGAAAAGCGCCTGGTTGCCTACCACGAGGTGGGTCACGCATTGGTGGCGGCTTTGGAAAAGCATTCCCAGCCGGTGTCCAAGATCACCATCGTGCCCCATACCTCCGGCGCGCTGGGCTATACCATGCAGATGCCCGAGGAGGAGAAGTTCCTGAATACGTCGGAGGAGCTGAAAACCGAGATGCGCACCCTGCTGGGCGGCCGCGCCGCGGAGGCCGTGGTGTTCGGGGTCAAGACCACCGGTGCTTCCAACGACATTCAGCGTGCCACCGGCCTTGCCCGGAACATGGTGGCGCTCTACGGCATGAGCGAGGAGCTGGGGCTCATGGCGCCGGCCTCCGTGACCAACCAGTATCTGGACGGTCAGTCCTATCTGGACTGCTCGCAGGAGACCTCCGCCAGAGTGGACAGCGCGGTGCAGAAGCTGCTGGATCGCTGCTATGAGGAGGCAAAGACGCTGCTGACGGAAAACCGCAGCCTGCTGGATGAGATTTCGGAGTACCTGCTGGTGAAGGAAACCATCACCGGCGACGAGCTGATGGCCTTCGTGAACGCGGAGCAAAAGCGCCTGCCGGAGGAAACCGAAACGGAAACCGAAAAGAGCGAACCCGAAGAAGCATAAAGAGCAAAAGGCGCTGCAGCTAAGCAGCGCCTTTCGGTTTGCCGAATTGTCGGGAAAGGTCAAAAAATGCACCGCACCTGCGCCCCCGCGGGCAATGCGTTACGCACTGCATCCGACAAATGGCTGCCCTTCGCCGCTCGACCCCGAACTGCGTACAGACCCTTGGCTCTCCCTATGGGAGAGCTGGCGGCGATCAGCCGCCTGAGAGGGTAACCAGCCGCCGATGCCCTCTCAGTCACCTGCGGTGACAGCTCCCCCAGAGGGGGAGCCAAGGGCGCTGCCGCGCCGGTGCAGCGGGGATGCCCCCGCGGGCAATTCGAGCCTGAAAGGCCGGCAGGTGTCGATACACCATAGGGCTCACCCGGTTCGTGACCACTCACTACGCTTCACTTCTTCACGATTCACTCTTCACGATTCACTACGCAATGGGGGAGCCAAGGGGGCGGTTGCCGCGCCCAAAAGGCTGCCCGTTTCCCATTTCCAAAAAAACATCCCGGGTGCGGCTGCATCCGGGATGGTTTTCGTCAGTCAAAGATATCCTTGATGGTATCGAAGAATTTCTTGCGCTTGGGGGTGTCCTCCAAAGCGCCGTCAAACTGCCGCAGCAGCTCCTTCTGCTCCTTGGTCAGCCGGGTGGGTGTCTCCACCACCACGGTGAAGCGCTGGTTGCCCCGGCGGCGGGGATTGTTGATCTCCGGGATGCCCTTGCCGGCCAGCGTAAAGGTGGTGCCGGTCTGGGTGCCCTCCGGGATGTCATAGGTCACCTTGCCGTCCAGGGTGGGAACCTGAATCTGGGCGCCCAGAGCCGCCTGGGCAAAGGTGATGGGTACCTCACACAGCACATCCATGTTGTTGCGGGTGAAAATGGAGTGCCGTTTTATGGAGATTTCCGCCAGCAGGTCGCCGTTGGGGCCGCCGTTGAAGCCCACGCAGCCCTCGCCCCGGACACGGACGCTCTGTCCCTCGTCCACACCGGCTGGCACCTTCACCTTGATGCGCTGGGTCTTGCGTACCTTGCCCTTGCCGCGGCAGGTGTTGCAGGGGGTCTTGATGGTCTTGCCTCTGCCGTTGCACTTGGGGCAGGTGGTGGTGGACTGCATCTGCATACCCATAAAATTCTGGGTGGTACGCACCTGACCGCTGCCGCGGCAGGTGGTGCAGGTCTCCACCACGCCGTCGGCGCTGCCGGTGCCGGAGCAGTTGGGGCAGTTCTCGATGCGAACCGCGGACACTTCCTTTTCGCAGCCGAAGGCTGCCTCCTCAAAGGTCAGCTCCAGACGGCTCATGACATTCTCGCCCCGGCGGGGTGCGTTGGCATTGCTGCGGCCGGAGCCGCCGCCGCCGAAGAAGGAGCCGAAAATATCGCCCAGGTCGCCGAAATCGCCGAATCCGCCAAACCCGCTGCCGCCGTAGCCGCCGGCACCGGCGCCGAAGTTGGGGTCCACACCGGCAAAGCCGTACTGGTCATACCGGGCACGCTTGTCGGCATCGGACAGAACCTCATAGGCCTCGCCCACTTCCTTGAACTTCTCCTCGGCTTCCTTGTTGTCGGGGTTGCGGTCGGGGTGGTACTTCATGGCCATCTTCCGATAGGCCTTTTTAATTGTTTCCAGGTCGGCGCCCTTGTCGACGCCCAGAACCTCGTAATAATCACGTTTGTTTTCTGCCATGTACTTACCTCAATTTTTCCGGAACAGGGCGGTGCTTGGCCGTATATTCCGTCACATCAATGCGAATGACCGCCACAATACTGACCAGTTCCTCCGTAAAGGAAAAGTCCTTGCCCGTCTGGGTTTTCATCAGAAGGGTCATGGCCTTCTCCTTTTCCTGTGCGTCCGCAACGATCGTCGCGCGTCCACGACCCATGATCGAGGAATAGGAAAGGCCGTATTGACAGGGCTTCTGACCTTCAAAGGGCAGCTGGTCGCAGTCCAGCTCAAAGAAGACGTTGGGATTGGAACGGATCATGTCCAGCTTTTTGCCGCGCACCGCGCTGTGCAGATAAAGCACAAGCCTGCCGTTTTCGTGGGTATAGCCGTAGCTCATGGGAACCACATAGGGCTCGTTGTTCACCGCCAGTCCCAGATGCAGGAATTTTGCCCGATCCAGAATGCCCCGGATCTGCTGCTCATCTGTGACCTGCCGCTCCCTTTTCGTCATTCCTTCCATGGAATCTCACCTCAAAACCAAATCATATCTCAAAAAAGGGGCGGCGTTTTGCCGCCCCTTTTTATGGGGTAGTTAATCAACGGTTTCGTAGTCGGCATCCACAACACCGTCGCCGCCGGGCTGGGTGTAGTCGCCCTGGGCGCCGCCCTGGGGATTCGCCTGCTGATACAGCTTCTCGGAAACGGCATAGAAGGCCTTCTGGACTTCCTCGGTGGCAGCCTTGATGGCGGCAATGTCGTTGCCCTTGTTGACTTCCTTCAGGTGGTCAACCGCGCTCTGGATGGAGGACTTCTCATCGGCGGAGATCTTGTCGCCCAGCTCGTTCAGGGTCTTTTCGGTCTGGTAGACGGTCTGATCGGCCATGTTGTGGGTATCGACCTCGTCCTTGCGTGCCTTATCCTCGGCGGCATACTGCTCCGCCTCGCGGACAGCCTTGTCGATGTCCTCCTGGCTCAGGTTGCTGGAAGCGGTGATGGAGATGTTCTGCTCCTTGCCGGTGCCCAGATCCTTGGCGGAAACATTCACGATGCCGTTGGCGTCGATGTTGAAGGTGACCTGAATCTGAGGCACGCCGCGGGGCGCGGGTGCGATGCCGCTGAGCTGGAAGCGGCCCAGGGTCTTGTTGTAGGCAGCCATCTCACGCTCGCCCTGCAGCACGTGGACTTCCACGGAGGTCTGGCCGTCGGCGGCGGTGGAGAAGATCTGCTCCTTCTTGGTGGGGATGGTGGTGTTGCGGTCCACCAGACGGGTGAACACGCCGCCCATGGTCTCAATGCCCAGGGACAGGGGGGTGACATCCAGCAGCAGGATGTCCTGCACGTCGCCGGTCAGCACGCCGCCCTGAATGGCTGCGCCCAGAGCCACGCACTCGTCGGGGTTGATGCCCTTGAAGCCTTCCTTGCCGGTGATGGACTTGACCGCTTCCTGCACGGCGGGGATACGGGTGGAACCGCCAACCAGCAGAACCTTGTCAAGATCGGATGCCTTCAGACCCGCGTCGCTCATGGCCTGACGGACGGGCTTCATGGTGCGCTCCACCAGATCCGCGGTCAGCTCATTGAACTTGGCGCGGCTGAGGGTCACATCCAGGTGCTTGGGGCCGGTGGCATCGGCGGTGATATAGGGCAGGTTGACCACGGTGGAGGTGACGCCGGACAGCTCGATCTTGGCCTTCTCGGCGGCTTCCTTCAGACGCTGCATGGCAACCTTGTCGGCAGCCAGATTGACGCCCTCGGTCTTCTTGAACTCGGCAACCAGATAGTCCATGATTCTCTGGTCGAAATCGTCGCCGCCCAGATGGGTGTCGCCTGCGGTGGCCAGAACGTCGAACACGCCGTCGGAGATTTCCATGATGGAAACGTCGAAGGTGCCGCCGCCCAGGTCATAGACCATGATCTTCTGGGCGCTTTCCTTGTCCAGACCGTAGGCCAGAGCGGCTGCGGTGGGCTCGTTGATGATACGCTTCACATCCAGACCCGCGATCTTGCCGGCGTCCTTGGTGGCCTGACGCTGGGAGTCGGAGAAGTAGGCGGGAACGGTGATGACGGCCTCGGAGACGGTCTGACCCAGATAGGCTTCCGCGTCGGCCTTCAGCTTCTGCAGCACCATGGCGCTGATTTCCTGGGGGGTGTAGTTCTTGCCGTCGATGGTAACCTTGTAGTTTTCACCCATGTGGCGCTTGATGGAAGAGACGGTGCGCTCGGAGTTGGTGACGGCCTGACGCTTTGCGACCTGACCGACCATACGCTCACCGGTCTTGGAGAACGCAACCACGGAAGGGGTGGTGCGGCCGCCTTCTGCATTGGCGATGACAACGGGTTCGCCGCCTTCCAGAACGGCGACGCAGGAATTGGTTGTACCGAGATCGATACCAATAATCTTAGACATAATGTTTTCCTCCTATATATGATAAAGTTAAATTGTATACAGATTCCTCAATTAGCTACCTGAACCATGGCAAAGCGCACGACCTTGTCGCCCACCTTGAAGCCCTTCTGGAATACCGCCGCAAGGCTGTTTTCGGGAAGCTCTTCGTTTTCCACGTGCATGACCGCGTTGTGCAGGTTGGGATCAAACACATCGCCCACATCGCCGAAGATCTCAACGCCCAGGGCCGTAAAGATCTTAACAAGCTCTGTCATGGTCATTTCCACGCCCTTCTTGTAGGCGGCGTCGGTGGTTTCCTGATTCAGGGCGCGTTCCAGATTGTCGTAGACCGGGAGCATCTTCACCACGGCGTCGGCCTTTCCGTTGCCGTAGGAGGCTTCCTTTTCCTTGATGGTACGCTTGCGGAAATTGTCGTACTCCGCGGCCAGGCGCAGCAGCGCGTCGTGTTCCGCATTGTATTTTTCTTCGAAGGGGTTGGTTTCGGGTTCCGCTTCGGGAGCCGTCTGCGCAGCGGTTTCTTCCGCAGCTTCAGCGGTTTCTTCGGTCACCTCTTCGACCATTGTTTCTTCGGTGTCTTTCTTCTTTTTCGGCACGTCTTCTTACCTCCTGCTCATTCGCTTTCCGCTTCCGGAGCCGGCAGCTGGCCGGTTTCCGGTTTGGCAAACATTTTGGAAAGACTTTCAGCGAAATAGCTGAGTCTTGCGGTTACCTTTGCATAATCCATTCTGGTGGGGCCTACCACGCCGATCATGCCCTGCAGACCGTCGCCGATGTCGAACTTGGTCATGACAACGGAGGTGTCCTTCAGCTCCTCGGAGATGTTCTCCGGGCCTACAATGACCTTGGTGCCGTTGGCATTCTGCATCACGGCGGGCAGGTTGGAGAGGGTTTCCTCGTCCAGGGAGGTCATCACCTTCTGGGCTTTGTCCACATCCCGGTATTCGGGAAGTCCCAGCAGCCGGGAGTGACCTGCCACGGCCATGCTGGCAGAGCCGCTGCTGCGCAGCTTCCCGGTGGTGAATTCCACGATCACCGGCACCAGACTGGCCGCGTCACCGGCCGAGCGCATGACCCGCTCCAAAAGACCCGGGGTGAATTCCTCGGCGGTCAGCTCCGTCATGGTGGCGTTGAGCAGCGCCGAGAGCACCTTCAGATCGTTTTCCGTCACCTTCAGGGGCAGCTTGATGAGCTTGTTGAACACCTCGTCGTTATTGAGCATCACCACAAGGATGAAGCTGCCCTGCCCGGCGAGGATCAGCTCGAAGCGTTTGACGGTGGCATCACCGCTGCGGGATGCCATGGAGATGGCCGGAAGATTGGTGGCCTGGGACACCAGCTTCGCCACCTTTTCCACCATTTTGTCCACCTGCTGCATCTTTTCCTCGATGGCGGTGTTGATGGATTTGGTTTCGTCGATGCTCAGGCGGTAGTCTGCCATCAATTCGTCCACGTACAGCCGGTAGCCTGCGGCGGAGGGAATCCGTCCGGCACTGGTGTGGGGCTGTTCCAGATAACCCATGGCGGTCAGCTCTGCCATCTCGTTGCGAATCGTCGCGGAGGAGTATTTCATGTCCGGCAGCTCCGTGATGACCTTGGAGCCCACAGGCTCTGCGGTGCGGATATACAGGTCTACGACAGAGCGCAGCACTTTCTTTTTCCGTTCGGTCAATTCCATGGGGTTTTCACTCCTTTAGCACTCAGCATCTTTGAGTGCTAAGCACACTATATCAAAGAGTGCTAAAAAAGTCAATAGGATGAAAATGAATTATTGATGAACAATTATTTCGAGTCTGGCAGGCCGGCAGGTATCGTCACACCAATGGGCCCACCCGATTCGGCGGCGTGTCGCCGCTGACAATTCGTTACGCACTGCATCCGACAAATGGCTGCCCTTCGCCGCTCGACCCCGAACTACGCACAGACCCTTGGCTCCCCCTCTGGGGGAGCTGGCGGCGTTCAGCCGCCTGAGAGGGTAACCAGCCCCCGATACCCTCTCAGTCACCTACGGTGACAGCTCTCCCAAAGGGAGAGCCAAGGGCGCTGCCGCGCCGGTGCGTAACGCATCGCCCGCGGGGGCACCCCGCTAGCTTGCCCGTAAACGCGCAAAAAAACGCATCCGAAGATGCGTTTTTGCTATTTCTTTTCCGCGTTCAGCGCGTCCACCACAATCTCCGGGTACGGGTTGACGATGACCGTGCGGTAGGTGTGGTAGATCACCATGCCCGGCTTGGCGCCGGAAAGCTTTTTCACCTGCTTCACCGCCGTCACATCCACCGGGATGTTCTGTCCCCCGGCGGTTTCCGCGTAGTGCGCCGCCAGCTGTGCCGCCTGGGTGACGGTATCATCCGGGGGCACCGTACCCCCACAGGCGATGATCACATGGGAGCCGTGTACCTTTGAGGCATGGCACCAGATGTCGTCCTTCCGGGCGGTTTTGAAGGTCAGCTCGTCATTCTGGTGGTTGTTGCGTCCCACATAGATCGGATAGCCGTCGGTGGAGGTAAAGACCATGGGTCTGGACTTTGCCTGCTTCATCTTCCGCTTGCCGCCGTCGGCGCGCAGATAGCCTCCCTGCTGCAGCTCCTGTTTGATCTCCTCCAGTTCCCCGTCGGTCTGAGCCCGGCTCAGCTCCTCCAGCACGCTCTTCAGGTAGTGCAGCTCCTGCTGCCCCAGCGCGATCTGCCGGGTCAGCTCCTTTTCCGCCGTTTTCAGCCTGGCGTAATCCTTATAAAACTTTGCCGCGTTCTGCTGGGGAGACAAAAGGGGGGAAATGGGAATTTCCACGGTTTTCATATCCTCATCGTAAAAGTCCTCGCAGGCGATGACCGTCTGACCCTTGACGATGCGGTGGATGTTGGCCGTGACGATGTCGCCCAGCTGCCGCAGCCGCTCCCGGTCGAAGGTGGCCTCCAGCTCTTTTGCCTGAATCGCCAGCTTTTTCTGGATTCTGGCGCACAGGTTCTGCACGGTTTTGCGCACCGTCTGGCTCTTCTGGCGCATGGCGTCGTTCCGATCCCGGACGGTATAGAACATATCCAGCAGCGCGCTGAAGGAGGGTGCCTCCTGATCTGCACCGTACTGCCGGATGGGGCAGAAGGCGAACTGCTTGGGCGTGCCGTCATTCTGGCAGTAATAATAAGGCTTCGGGTGGGTCAGATGCTCATGGAAGAACAGCCGCAGCTTTTCCGCCACGGCGCTTCTTTCCAGCTGCTCCACTCTCGCATCGGTACTGCCTGCGGCAAACAGCGCCGCCTCCCGGCACACCAGCGGGGACAGTCCCCCCAGCTCGTCCATGAGCCGCTCCGCCAGCACGTCCCTGCCGGGGGCGGCCAGCAGCGCCTCGTAATCCTCAAATTCTCTGGGATCGTGCTTTCCGACGGGTTCGGGCTTCTGATAGTTCAGCCCCGGCAGCGCCGCCCGTCTGGCGCTTTCGTCCAGTCCCACCCGGCGCAGGCAATCGATGATGCGCCCGTCGGATGACAGCAGATACAGATTGCAGGTTCTGCCCATCAGCTCCGCCACCAGTGTCTTTTCCACATGGTCACCCATTTCGTCGATGCAGTCGAAGGTGAACATGGCGCAGCGCTCCATGGGAAGCTGCGCCACGCGCAGCAGCCGGGCACCCAGAAGGTGCTTGCGCAGCAGCATACAGAACATGGGCGGCTCCGCCGGATTCTCCGGGGAGGCCTCACTCAGATGCAGCCGGGGCGCTGTGGGATTCAGGGCCAGCAGCAGCTTCTGCCGTCCCTCCCGGCATTTCAGTTGTAATATGACCGTATCCCGGCTGGGCTGATAGATCTTGTCCACCCGGGCATCGGTGGTGCAGCCGCGGATCTCCTCCAGCACCGCCCCGAGAAATGTCGCGTCAAAGGCCATGATCTTCCTCCATCACCAGATTGAAGATTTCGTTTGCCCGTTCCTTCCGTCCCAGCAGGAACAGCGCCCCAAAGAGGGCTTCCACCCCCGTTGCCCTGGCATATTCCGCCGGTGTGGCGCCCTTTGGCACCGCGTGGACGTGGGCGTTCTTTCCCCGGCGGTAGTAGGCCAGCTCCTCTTCCGTCAGAAGCTCCAGCATTTTGTCCGCAAATTGTGCCTGCGCCGATGCCCGAACCATCCGGATGGTCTGGGCGTGCAGCCGGTCCACCTTCTTTTCGCCCCGGGCGCACAGGTATGCCCGGCAGAGAAGCTCATAGACGCAGTCGCCCATATGGGCAAGCCCCAGATTGGAGATGGCATCCACCTGCGCCTTGGGCAGCGTCATTTCGAAATAGTTTTCCACAAGTCCTTCCCCCGATTTACAAGGAATTGGGCGCACAGCCCCGTAAACAGTCCCGTGACGATGCTGCACAGAATCATCATGGGAAGATAGGCAATCAGCCCGGATGTCCGGGTGATGGCAATTGCCATGGCCATCTGCCCTACGCTGTGGAAAACGGCGCCCAGCACGCCCGCCACCCAGAGCTGATTCTTCGTTAACGTCTTGCGCAGCGCAATGGTCACGGCGATGGCCAGCGCGCCGCCGGCAGCGGAATAGAAAATGGTGCTGAAATTACCGGCAAACACCGCGCCGAGAAAAATGCGCGCGAAAAGGATCCATGCCGCTTCCTTCGGTCCCATGACAAACACCGCAAAGACCGTCACGATGTTGGAAAGCCCCAGCTTCACACCGGGCACCGGCACCGGCGCCGGGATCTGGGCTTCCACCATAAAAATGGTCAGGGCGATGGCTGTGAGCATGGCCATTTGGGTAAGCTTCTTTGTTTTCACGGCGCGCCGCCCTCCTTTTTGATTCGTGTGTATCATCATATCAGCTTTCCCCGAAAAAGTAAACCCGGCAGATTTTTCATCTGCCGGGCGGCGGGTCGCCGCTGACAATTCGGGTCTGTAAGGCCGGAAGGTATCGTTACACCAATGGGCTCACCCGATTCGTGACCGCGTTCGACATCCAGCATTGGGAACGGCAGTGGGGAGGCAGCGGCGCGGGAGCGCCCGTGGCTCTCCCACTGGGAGAGCTGTCACCGCAGGTGACTGAGAGGGGCGGCGGGGGGCTGGTTACCCTCTCAGGCGGCTGAACGCCGCCAGCTCCCCCAGAGGGGGAGCCAAGGGCGCGGCATACGCTTCACTTCTTCACTATTCACTCTTCACTATTCACTACGCAATGGGGGAGCCAAGGGCGCTGCCGCGCCGGTGCAACCCCTCACAGTTCCAGAAGCTGGGGGAAGCTGTCGATTTTTTTCCAGTAATGCGATGCCTGGCCGAAGCCGTAGGCGCAGTAGATGAAGGGAATTCCGGCATGATCCGCCGCCTCCATGTCGCCCATGGTATCCCCCACATAGCAGGCGGAGGTGATGTTGTGATCCTCCATCAGCTTTTTGATGGTATCGCCCTTACAGGTGCCGGTATCGCCGAAGCACAGATGGCCGGAAATCAGGTGGTTCAGCCCCAGCTTCTCCATGCACAGCTGGGGATAGCCGCTCTGGGAATTGCTGACGATGAACAGCCGGTGGCTTTCATGCAGCCGCTCCAGCGTCTCCCTGACCCCGGGATAGCCGATGCGGCACGGGTCATCGCGCAGGGTCTGCCCCTCCCGCACCATGCACCGCTCCAGCAGGGGATACCGCTCCGCCGCGGGGAGCTGCGCAAAGAGAATGTCCGCGATCTCCGTCATCACCTTGCCGAAGACGGTTTTCAGAACCTCCGCGTCCACACAGAAGCGCTCCAGACCCTCCGCTTGCAGCTGGGCATTGTAGCCCGCCGCCACCAGCGCCCGGGAATCCCACAGGGTGCCGTCAATGTCAAAAATCAGACTTTCAAACTCCATGGGCGGGTTCCTCCGTTTCCTTCAGATGCCGCGCGATGCGTCCCATGATCATATCCAGCGCCACCAGATTCTTGCCGCCCTCCGGCACCACCAGATCCGCGTAGCGCTTGCTGGGCTCCACATACTTTTCGTGCATGGGCTTGACCGTCTCCTGATACTGCGTCAGCACGCTCTCCAGCGTTCTGCCCCGCTTGTTCACATCCCGCTTGATGCGGCGGCACAGCCGCACATCCGCATCCGTATCCACGAAGATCTTGATGTCCATCAGATCCCGCAGCGCCTCGTTTTCGAAAATCAGAATGCCCTCCACGATGATGACGCTCTTGGGGGCGATGAGGATCGTCTCATTGGAGCGGTTGTGCTGGGTAAAGTCATAGACGGGGCATTCGATGGTCTGCCCCTGACGCAAAAGCTCCAGCTGCCGCGCCATCAGATCGGTCTCCAGCGCCGCCGGCTCGTCGTAGTTGATTTTGCAGCGCTCCTCGTAGGTCAGCTCATCCCGGCGGCGGTAGTAGTTGTCGTGGCTGAGCACCGTCACCACATCGCCGAAGCGATTGATGATGTTCTTCATCAGGGTGGTTTTGCCGCTGCCGGTTCCGCCGGCAATGCCGATTACCAGAAATTTCTTTTCCATAGTCCCCTCCAAAAATTAACCGTTCAGAAGCTTCCATGCCAGCTCCGTGGCCGCGGGATTGGGGTCGCTGCTGCGTATCAGAACCTGCCCCTGCCCCTCATGGAGCAGCCCCGCCTTCTCCAGCCGCCGCAGGGTTTCCCGGGCCGTGCCCTTGCCGCCATGGAGCAGCACCGTGTCCTGCCCCAGCACCCGGGCGATCCGCCGGGATACGAAGGGATAGTGGGTGCAGCCCAGCACCAGCGCGTCCAGTCTGCCCACGTAGGGACCCAGGAGCTTTTGCAGCAGACGGTCCATTTCCTCGGAATCGGTTTTCCCCGCTTCGATCAGCTCCACCAGCCCCGGGGCGGGGATCTTGGAAATGGTGCATTCCGTGCCGAAGCGGTGCATCAGCCGTTCAAATTTCTCCTCCCGCAGTGTCACATTGGTGGCCATAACCCCCAGCCGCCCGCCGGGGAAGTGGTCTGCCGCCAGCTTCAGCGCAGGCTCAATGCCGATGATGATCAGGTCGCTGAAGCGCTCCCGCAGCAGCTTGATGGCAGCGGAGGTGGCGGTGTTGCAGGCAACCACCAGCGCCTTGACGGGGTACTCCGCGAGAATCTTCTCCACCGCCGCCATGGTCAGATCACGCACCTCTTCCGTGGATCGGTTGCCATAGGGCGCGTTGGCGGAGTCGCCATAGTAGATGTATTTTTCGTTGGGCATCAGCTTGCGCAGCTGGCGCAGCACGCTGATGCCGCCCACGCCGGAATCCAGCACGGCGATATAGTCATCCTTCCGAGGCATCCACGCACCCTCCTTTCAACACTTTTCCCTATCATAGCAAAAAGTTTTGTCCGTTGCAACGGTTCATTGACTTTTTCCCGGGGATTTGATATGGTAAAGCCATAAAGAATTCAGGAGGTATTCCCATGAACCGCTATTTATTTGTCATTGATTATCAGAACGACTTTGTGGACGGCGCGCTGGGCTTTGCCGGTGCCGAAAAGCTGGATGAGAAGATCGCCGCCAAGGTGCGTGCCTACGGCAAGGGTCATGTGCTCTTCACCCGCGACACCCACTTTGAAAACTATCTGACCACCCGGGAGGGCAGGAATCTGCCCGTGCCCCACTGCATCAAGGGCACCCCGGGCTGGCAGGTCTACGGCGAAACCGCCAAGGCTCTTGCAGAGGTGGAAGCTCCTGCCATTGACAAGCTGGTGTTCGGCATGGACGTCACGGACCCTGCCACCGCGGCGGTTTTGCCCGAAAGCGCCGACGAAATCGAGCTGGTGGGTCTTGTGAGCAACATCTGCGTGGTCTCCAATGCCGTGGTGCTCCAGAGCAAGTACCCCGAGGCCACCATCATCGTGGACGCTTCCTGCACCGACTCCTCTGACAAGGCGCTGCATGAAAAGGTGCTGGATGTTCTGGCCGGCTTCCAGGTGCAGGTTACCAATCGTTGAACCCATCATATCGGAAAAGGGCGTGCCGTGCGGCACGCCCTTAAATGTCGGATATTTTTACTTGGTGCCGAAGATCCGGTCGCCGGCATCGCCGAGGCCGGGCACGATGTAGGCGTGCTCGTTCAGCTTTTCGTCGCAGGCGGCCATGTAGATGTCCACATCGGGATGGGCTTCATTGACACGCTTGATGCCCTCGGGGCAGCCGATGATGTTCATCATGATGATGCTCTTGCAGCCGCGCTTCTTCAAGAAGTCAATGGCTGCCACGGCGCTGCCGCCGGTGGCCAGCATGGGATCCACCAGATAAACCTGACGCTTGCCAATGTCTTCGGGCAGCTTGCAGTAGTATTCCACAGGCTCATGGGTCTCGGGATCACGGTACAGACCGATGTGGCCGATTTTGGCAGAGGGAATCAGATCAACCATGGCATCCACCATGCCCAGACCCGCTCTCAGGATCGGGACGATGGCCAGCTTCTTGCCGGCAAGCATCCGGCACCTGGCGGTGGTGATGGGTGTCTGCACATCCACTTCTCTGGTGGGCAGGTTCCGGGTGGCTTCATAGCACATCAGACCCGCGATCTCATTGACCAGTGCCCGGAACTCCTTGGTGCCGGTGTCCTTGTCACGCAGAATTGCCAGCTTGTGCTGAATCAGGGGATGGTCCAGTACGTATACATTTGCCATGATTGTCTATCTCCTTTGTTTTTCCAGTTTTTCCCGTTCGGCCTGACTGAGCCGCAGATAATTGGGCGTCAAGACCCCTGCATCGGGGGCAAGTCCCTGCCGTGCCTGCCGTGCCGCAAGGAGCGCGACCCCCACCGCCCGCTGATGGCTGCGGTGTTCCGGGGGCAGCACCAGATGTGGGACTTCTTCCAACAATGTATTATAGCACAGATTGCTGCCGTCGCCAACTAAAAAAACAGGCTCCGGCAAATTTTTTAGTTCCGCGCCCAGCTCCGCCAGGGCGATGGCCCGGTCGGGCGCCACCCGTGTCAGGGTTCCTCGGTTTACATAAAACAAAGCGTTGTACACCTGCGCTCTTCTGGCATCCATCACCGGGCAGACATAGCCCGCGTAAATGCCCAGGCTTTCCGCCATGGCTTCCAGGGTTGAGATTCCGTAGCAGGGAATCCCGGCGCCCCAGGCAAAGCCCTTGGCCGCCGCCACCCCGATGCGCACACCGGTAAAGGAGCCGGGGCCTTCCGCCACAGCCACGGCGGTCACATCCTGGGCGGTGCAGCCGCACTGCTTCAGCAGATCCTCCGCCATGACCATCAGGGTCTGGCTGTGGGTCATGCCCGTGTTCTGATAGGCTTCCCCCAGCAGCTTACTGCCGTCATGCAGCGCCACCGATGCCGCCTTGGCGGATGTTTCAAAGGCTAAAATCAGCAAGCGTTTCCCCTCCCTCGATGACGATTCTCCGGGACTGCTCCCCGGTTTTGTGGATGGTGACCGTCATGGCATTTTCCATGGCATCGTCCACGTTTTCGCTCCATTCCACGGCGCAGACGCCGCCCCGCTCCAGATAATCCTCCCAGCCGATGTCCCAGAGTTCCTCGGAGGAGCGAAGCCGGTACATATCGAAGTGAAACAGGGGCAGCCGGCCGCCCAGATATTCGTTGACGATGGTATAGGTGGGACTGGTCACCGGCTCCCGATAGCCCAGACCCCGGGCAAGACCCCGGGTGAAGGCCGTCTTTCCCGCCCCCAGATCGCCCCGGTAGGCAAGGATGGTGCCAGGTGTCAGTATTCTTCCCAGAGCCTCGCCCACCTGCTCGGTCTGCTCCGGGGAATGGGTCACAAATTCCATAGTTTTTTCCTCATTCCTTCCGCACCCGGGCTTTTCCCCGGGGGAAGTATTCATTTCGCGTGCTTCAGCTTTTCCGCCTGCTCGGCGGTGGCCAGAGCGTTGATGATCTCGTCCAGCTCCCCGTCCATGACCGCGTCGATCTTATAAAGGGTCAGCCCCACCCGGTGATCCGTCACACGACCCTGGGGGAAATTGTAGGTACGGATGCGCTCGTTGCGCATACCGCTGCCCACCTGCGCGCGGCGCAGCCCCGTGTGTTCGGCTTCAACGCGCGCCTGTTCCATTTCGTAGAGCTTCGAGGCCAGCATCCGCATACACTTCTCCCGGTTCTGAATCTGGGAGCGCTCCTCCTGACAGGCCACCACGATGCCGCTGGGCTTGTGGATGAGCCGCACCGCGGAGGAGGTCTTGTTGACGTGCTGACCGCCGGCGCCGCTTGCCCGGTACACCTGCATTTCGATGTCCGCGGGATTGATCTGCACGTCCACCTCTTCCATCTCGGGCAGCACCGCCACGGTGGCCGTGGAGGTGTGGACTCTGCCGCCGGATTCGGTCTCCGGCACACGCTGCACCCGGTGGACGCCGGATTCATATTTCAGTCTGGAGTAGGCGCCCCGGCCGTTCACGATGAAATCCGCCTCCTTGACGCCGCCCAGCTCCGTTTCATTGTAGTTGAGCAGTTCGATGCTCCAGCCCTGCCTGGCCGCGTACATGGAATACATCCGAAACAGGCTGTGGGCAAACAGGGCGCTCTCCTCGCCGCCCACGCCGCCGCGGATCTCCACGATGACGCTCTTTTCGTCGTTGGGGTCTTTGGGCAGCAGCAGAATCTGCAGCTTCTCATAGAGTTCGTCTTTTGCCGCTCTGGCGGCTGCGTAGGCCTCCTGACACAGCTCCTTCATCTCGGGATCTGCCATCAGCTCCTCCGCTTCCTCCATCTCCCGGGCAGCCGCGCCGTAGGCACGGTAGGCCTCCACAATGGGCTCCAGATCGCTGCGCTCCCGCAGAAGCTTTGCCGCCTGCTTCGGGTCATTGTAAAAATCCGGCTGTTCGGCTTTGAAGCAAAGCTCTTCAAAGCGGTCTTCCACCGCTTTCAATTTGTCCAGCATAGCATTCTCCTCAAATTTTACGGAACACATTCAGCACGGCACTGGCCGTGTCGGTCAGCCGTTCGGTGGCTGCCAGACGCGCCGCGCCCTCCCTGCCGATGCGGTACACATGGGGTGTCATGGACAGCAGGTTCTGCACCTGCGCCCCTTCTGCGGTGAAGTCAAAGCGGATGGGCACGGATGTAATCCGCCGGAAGCCGGGCAGCTCCGGCACGGATTCCTTTTCCTTCCGCTTCAGCTGCGGGTAGATGATGGATTTGAGCCCCAGCAGATGATCCGGCGCCGCCAGCACCTGAAAGAACAGGCCGTTCTGCTTCAGAACACGTCGGAATTCTTCGGGAAGCGTCAGGGCAAACAGGCTGGTCAGAGTTCCCACGCTGCCGTCCTTTACCGGCAGATGGGCGGCAGTGCCGCAGACCCACTGATGCTCCTTGTACCGGCCGGCCGCGCAGCGCACCGCCTCCTTGGAGATATCCAGTCCCAGCAGCTCGTGCCCCAGTTCCCGGGCAAGGCTGCTGCAATAGTAGCCCTCGCCGCAGCCCACATCCAGAATCGGCCCCGCGGCGCCCAGCGCCTTTGCCGTATCGCAAAGCGTCTGCGCGATGGGGCTGTAGAACCCGCCATCCAGAAAGGCACGGCGGGAGAGCACCTGAACCCTGGTATCGCCGGGGTGGAGGGACTTCTTCTGCTGCACCACCAGCAGGTTCACATGACCCTGCCGGGCAATGTCGAAGCTGTGCCCCTGCGCGCAGCAATATGCCCGTTCCGCCCGGCGCAAAGCATCGCCGCAAACAGGACAGATCAGTTCCATACACATCCCTCCGCAGGTATCATACCCGATTTTTCTCCGTTCGTCAAATGGAGTTTCGTTCCCTGCGAATCATGTCGTGCGTTTTGAATTCTCCCGATGCCCGTTTCGCCAGTTTTCCCGGAACCCGGGGGCTAGAATACTCTTAAGTTTCACCGAGGGAGGAATGGCAATGCAATGCCAGAAGCTGAAAACCTATATGCAGACGGGGCGTGTGATCTTCCTGCCTGCCCGGGCCATCCGACCCAACCCGGCTCAGCCACGGAAGATCTTCCGGGAGGACGCGCTCTGCGAGCTGGCCGATTCCATCCGCCAGCACGGAATTTTGCAGCCCCTGTCTGTGCGCCGCACCGGCAGCGGGTATGAGCTGATTGCCGGGGAGCGGCGGCTGCGTGCCGCCCAGCTGGCGGAGCTGAACGAGATTCCCTGTATCGTCATGGATATGGATGACCGGGAGGCGTCTCTGGCGGCCATGGTGGAGAATCTGCAGCGGCAGGATCTGGATTTCGTAGAGGAAGCCCGTGGAATCTGCCGCCTGATGCGGGACTGGTCCATGAGTCAGGATCAGGCGGCGCGGATGCTGGGCAGAAGCCAGAGCGCCATCGCCAACAAGCTGCGGCTGCTGCGTCACAGCGATGCGGTTCTGGATCTTTTGCGGCAAAAAGGTCTGACGGAGCGCCACGGCCGGGCATTGCTGAAGCTGAAGCGGGAGGAGGACAAGCTGGCCGCCATCGGGGAGATTGCCGCCCAGGGCATGAGTGTGGCGCGGACGGAAAAGTACATTCAGGAGCTGCTGGAGGGACGGCGGAAAAGCCCCCAGCGGGTCAACGTGGGCGCCTTTCTGAACAGTCTGAACCAGTCCCTGGCAAAGATCCAGCAGTCCGGCATCTCCGCCATTTCCGAGCGGCGGGAAACGGAGGATTCCATTGTTCTGACCATCACCATTCCAAAATGATGAGACGGTCGGCAAACGGGTCGATGGGTGCGTCGTCATGGCTGCCGCAATGCCGGATGATCCCGTAGGGGGCGGGGTGCCCCCGCGGGCGATGCGTTACGCACTGCATCCAACAAATAGCTGCCCTGTGCCGCTCGACCCCGGACTGCGGCAGGTGGCTGAGAGGTTATTTCGAAAGCCTTCTGCGTGGTCGATGGTGCCGGTTCCTCCGGAGGGTGACTTTCTTGTCCCGGCAAGAAAGTCACCAAAGAAGCCGGCTGGGGAGGGGATGACCACCACGGTTACGAATCGGGAGAGCCCAATGGCGTAACGATAATTGCCGGCCTTTCAGGCTCGCATTGTCAGCGGCGACACGCCGCCTCCCGCAATCGAGCCACCTCCCCAGACCCCTCCAGGCGACGCATCGCCGGGAGTGCTGGTATACACGGTGCCTTTTAAGAAACGGTACATCGCAATCGGCGCAGTGCCTTTTAACAGGCTGGGAAACGGGCAGCCTTTTGGGCGGCGGAACGCCGCCCCTTGGCTCTCCCTTTGGGAGAGCTGGCGGCGATCAGCCGCCTGAGAGGGTAACCAGCCCTCGACACCCTCTCAGTCAGCTTCGCTGACAGCTCCCCCAGAGGGGGAGCCAAGGGCGCTGCCGCGCC
>JAQXNO010000153.1 GCA_029098045.1 Bacillota bacterium | reverse complement strand
GGCCTGATTTATTCCCGATATCTTGCGATGACGGTGTGCATTCTTTTCTGCGTTGCGGCATTGCAGAAGGAACGTTTTTATGGGCAGGTGATTCAAAAGGGGGAACGGATGCCCCGCAATGACAGACGGCAGCTGAACAATTACGCGTTTATCTGTGCAATCACGAACTTTGCATCCATTGTTTTGACATTGCTTGATATCACCTGTCTGGACCTGGTTCTGGGTGATCCGACGGTGCTGGCTGATTACTATGTTGCAATTACGATTCCCAACGCCTGCGTGTTTGTTCCCAGCAGCCTGATGATGTTCTTTTATCCGAAGCTGGTTTCGGCGGTATCTGCGGGAAAAGAGCAGGGACTTTCCTACGCGAAACAGATTGCAAAGGTCTCCCTACCGGTCAATGGTTTCATTTTCCTGTTTCTGCTGCTGTTTGCGCCGCTGATTATCTGGATCATCTACGGACAGAAGTACATGAATGTTGTCCCGCTGTTCCGCATGCTGAGCGTGAACTACTTCGTGTACTGTATCAGTGATATTCTGGGCAATCTGATAGCGGCGATTAAAAAGGTGAAGATCAATCTGGTGATTTCAGTGGCTTCCGGCCTTTTGAATATTTTGCTGAATCTGACACTGATTCCGCGGATTGGCGCAATTGGTGCTGCGGTGGCGACGGTGACTGTCACTGCCACGGTTGCACTGCTGGACTTTATGTATGTGACACACCACTTCAGAAAGGCATAATCCAACCTCGTTTTCCACAAATCCCTGCCGGTGCAGGGATTTGTTTTTTGCCGCTAAAACGAAAGAAATCCTTGCAATTTCGGCTGCTTCCGGGTATAATAAACTGATTCATTATCAAGTTTTGTAAGAGGTTATGTAAGTGTACTTAAAATCTTTGGAATTGCAGGGCTTCAAATCCGTCCCGGATAAAACCCTGATACGCTTTGGCGATGACATCACCGCCATCGTTGGCCCCAACGGCTCGGGCAAATCGAATATTTCCGATGCCATTTTGTGGGTCATGGGCGAGCAGAGCAGCAAAACGCTTCGGGGCGCCAAGATGGAGGATGTGATTTTCGGCGGCACCCAGAAGCGCAGTGCCGTAGGCTTTGCCGAAGCGACCCTGACGCTGGACAACACCGACCGTGCGCTGCCCTATGACGCGGACGAGGTGATGGTCACCCGGCGGTATTACCGCAGCGGTGACAGTGAATACTATATCAACCGCCAGTCCGCAAGACTGCGAGACATCAACGAGATGTTCATGGACACCGGCATGGGCAAGGAGGGCTACTCCAACATCGGCCAGGGCAGAATCGACGAGATTCTTTCCCTGAAAAGCGCCGACCGCCGGGAAATCTTTGAGGAGGCGGCAGGTATCTCCAAGTACCGCCACCGTAAGGAAGAGACCGAGCGGAAGCTGGAGCGGACAGAGGACAATCTGCTGCGCATCGGCGATAAGGTATCCGAGCTGGAGCTGCAGCTGGAACCGCTGAAGCAGCAGTCCGAAAAGGCCAGAAAGTATCTGGAACTGAAGGAAGAACTGCAGGGCGTGGAGGTTGCCGTCTGGCTGGACACCCTGGAAAAACTCTCTGCCGCCGCGAAAAAGGCGGAAGAGGACTATGCCTCCGCATCCTTTGTGCTGCAGCAGGCTCATGAGGAACTGGAGAAGCTCTACCGTCAGGCGGAGGATCTGGCAGATGCCCTGCGGGATAAGGATGGGGAACTGGAAACGGTTCGTGTCAAGGTCAGTATGCTGGAGGCCACCCATCAGCAGCTGGACGGCCAGATGGCTGTGCTGCGGGGCAATGTGGAAAACAACAATGCCAACATCGCGCGCATTGAGGAAGAGCTGCAGGGGCAGGAGGATCGAAGCGGCGGCATTCAGACACAGATTCAGCAGGCAAAGGATCGGATTGACCAGATCCGGTCGGAGCTGGATCGGAAGCAGGAGCAGCTGCAGGCGCTGCAGCAGGAGCTGACCACGCAGGCGGCCAACGCACAGGGAAGAAACAGGCAGTTTTTTGAACTGCGCGGCAGGGAAACCTCTCTGGCGGCGGATATTGCGGGCCGACAGGCGGATATGCGGGGGCTGGAGGATTCTATGGAGCAGACCAAGCTGCGTCTTGCGCAGCTTGAGGAAGACCTGAATGCCGGACAGTCCCGGGAAGAGGAAACAAGAGACCACCTGCACAACAGCCGCAGAGAGCTGCGCCGTGCCAAGGACGACGTCACTGCCGCAAACAACACCATCGCCGGCTACACCCTGCGCCAGAACACCCGTGCCAAGCGCCGGGATGAACTGGATGAGCAGCTGCGCGGCCTGAACGCGAAGCTGGATTCGGTTGCCGCAAAGGCGCGGGTATTCCGTGCCATGGAACGGGATTTTGAAAGCTATAACAAATCCGTGCGGCTTGTGATGCAGGAAGCCCAGCGGGGCGCGCTGCGGAATATCCACGGGCCGGTCTCCCGTCTGGTGCGTACCGAGGATACGTACACCGTCGCCATTGAGATTGCGCTGGGCGCTGCCATGCAGCAGATTGTTGTGGACACGGAAAGCGACGGCAAGGCGGCCATTGGCTACCTGAAGCGCACCGGCGGCGGACGCGCCACCTTTTTGCCGCTGAGCACCGTACAGGGCAAGCGGCTGCAGGAGGACGGGGTGGAGCGCTGCCGTGGCTTCGTGGGCATTGCCTCCGCGCTCGTGTCGTGTGATGACCTCTATCGCGGCGTGGTGGAGAATCTGCTGGGCAGAACGGTCATTGCGCAGGATCTGGATGCGGCCATCGCCATGGCAAACAAATATCGCAATCGCTTCAGGATTGTCACCCTGGACGGTCAGGTCATGAACCCCGGCGGCTCCATGACCGGCGGCAGCGTCAACAAGGATGCGGGCATTTTGTCCCGAGCCAACGAGCTGGAAAAGCTGACAAAGCAGGAAAAGGAATTGCAGCAGGAAAAGCTCATCTGTGAAGCGGAGCTTCAGGAGGCGCAGCGCCAGTTCGACGAAGTGGAATTTGAACTGGGAACTGCCAGAGAGCAGCTGCGCGAGGCGGAAGACCGGGTGCTGCGCTCCGAGGGCACAGTGCGCCAGTATGAAATGCTGCTGGAAGCCATCGAAGGCGCGGCGGAGTCCGCGCAGCGGGAGCGGGATGCCCTGCGGCAGCGGGATGCTTCCGACCGGGAGCGCTATGCTGCTCAGCAGGCGAAGATTCAGGTGTATACCCAGCAGCTGGAACAGACCCGTCAGGAGCTGACCCTGCTGGAGGGCTCTCAGACCGAAGCGGAGCAGATCACCGAAACCATCACCGGGCAGATGCTGCAGCTGAAGACCCAGGCTGCCGCCCTGGAGGCGGAGCAGACCACAGCCTGCGCCCATATTGAAGACCTGAAGGGGCTGCAATCGGCCATGGAGGGCGACCGTGCCCAAAAGCAGGCGCTGATTGAGAGAATGCGCGCGGATTCCGCGGGATTGGAAGAGGAAGTCAAGGCGCTTTTGGCGCGTCAGACTGAAAATGACGGCGAAGCTGATAAGATGCGCGGCCTTTTGAACGAAACGCTGACCCGCCGCGCCGAAACGGAAGCGGCAAGGACACGCACCGAGCGGAACGCACAGGATAAGAGCAAGGACATTCTGAACATGGAGCGTGCCTGCGCCGGTCTGGAGCAGAAGAAAATCACCACGGCCATGGAAGAAAAGACCATCATCGATAAGCTGTGGGATACCTACGGCCTGACGCCCGGCACAGCCGGGGAACACCGGGGTGAAATCGAGTCCGTTGCTGCGGGCAACCGCCGCGCCGGTGAGCTGAAGCGGAAAATCGGCGCGCTGGGCACGCCCAATCTCGGCGCCATCGAGGAATATGCCCGTGTCAACGAGCGCTATACCTACCTTGCAGCGCAGCGGGACGATGTGCTCACCTCCAAACGTGATCTGGAGGGCATCATCCGGGACATCACCAGAGAAATGACCTCCATTTTCGTGGAGGAGTTCAGGCGGATCGACCTCTATTTCGGGCAGGTATTTGAAGAGATGTTCGGCGGCGGCAAGGGCGCACTGATTCTGGAGGATCCGGAGAACCCTCTGACCTGCGGCATCGAGATTCGTGTGCAGCCTCCCGGAAAGCAGGTCAAGACCATTACACTGCTCTCGGGCGGCGAGAAGGCCTTTGTGGCAACGGCACTGTATTTCGCCATTCTGAAGGTTCGCCCCACACCGTTCTGTATGCTTGACGAGATCGATGCGGCGCTGGATGACCGAAACGTGGAGCGGTATGCAAAATACTTACGCAACCTCAGCCGGAATACCCAGTTTATTGTCATTACCCACCGCCGCGGCACCATGGAGTCTGCCGACGTGCTGTACGGTGTGACCATGCAGGAGCAGGGCGTTTCGAAGCTGCTGCGTCTGGATCTGAACCAGATGGAGCAGTATCTGGGCATTGTGGAATAAAAGGAGATCAATCATGGGCTTTTTTGACAAAATCAAGGCGGGTCTGGCCAAGACCCGGGAGGCGCTCAGCAGCACGCTGGGAGAAGTGTTCTCTGGCAATACCATCGACGACGATTTTTACGACGAGTTGGAGGAAACCCTGATTCTGGCAGACCTGGGGGTGGAGACCGCATCCAAGGTGGTCAGCCAGCTGCGCTACCGGGCAGCAAACCGGGGCTGGACTTGCACCGACCATGTGAAGTTTGGTCTGAAACAGCTGCTGACCGAAATGCTGACTGTGGGCGATACCGCGCTCAACCTGAGCACCACGCCCTCCGTGATTCTGGTGATCGGTGTCAACGGTGTGGGCAAGACCACTACCATTGGCAAGATCGCAAAGCAGCTGACGGATCAGGGCAAGAATGTGGTGCTGGTGGCCGGTGACACCTTCCGCGCCGCGGCAGCGGATCAGCTGGAAATCTGGGCCAACCGCACAGGCGCCGGCATTGTCCGGCAGCAGGAGGGCGCAGACCCCGCATCCGTGGTTTTTGACGGCATCCAGTCCGCAAAGGCAAGGGGCGCCGACGTGATCATCATCGATACCGCGGGACGGCTGCACAACAAGACCAACCTGATGAACGAATTGAATAAAATCAGCCGCATTGTCTCCCGGGAGCTGCCCGATGCAGCCAGGGAAGTGCTGCTGGTGCTGGACGGCACCACCGGCCAGAACGGCCTGATTCAGGCAAAGACCTTTAAGGAAATCGCAGGTGTCACCGCCATTGCCGTCACCAAGCTGGACGGCACCGCCAAGGGCGGCATCGTCATTGCGGTGTCCGATGCCCTGCAGATCCCCGTGAAATTTGTGGGTGTCGGTGAGAAGGCAGAGGATCTGATGCCCTTTGTTGCAAAGGACTTTGTGGAAGCGCTGATAGGAGAAAACGAATGAAAGTAGTACTTGCCAGCAAGAATCGGCATAAGCTGGAAGAAATCAGCAAAATTACCGAAAAATTTGACTTTGAACTGGTGCTGCAGTCGGATCTGGGTGTGGACATCGACGTGGAAGAAAACGGCACCACCTTTGAGGAGAATTCCTTCATCAAGGCAGAGGCGGTGATGAAAGCCACCGGTTTGCCCGCTCTGGCAGACGACTCCGGCATTGCGGTGGACGCGCTGAACGGAGAACCGGGCATCTATTCCGCCCGCTACGGCTTTGATGACTCCTTGGACGATTGGGGAAGACTGCAGCTTCTGCTGAAGAACACGGAGCATGTACCCGATGGACAGCGCCAGGCGCAGTTTGTCTGTGTGATCACCAGGGTCACCCCCGATGGAAAGGTGATTCAGGCCCGGGGAGAGATCCACGGAGAGCTTCTGCGTGCGCCTGTGGGTGAAAACGGCTTCGGCTACGATCCCATTTTCTACTACCCAGAAGCAGGCATGAGCACCGCCCAGATGCGTCCTGAGGAGAAGAACAAGGTCTCTCACCGGGCAAACGCACTGCGTATTTTTTATGAGAAGCTAAAGGAGGCAGGTTATGCTGACAAGTAAGGAAAGAGCGGAGCTTCGGGCACAGGCCAACACCATCGAGACCACCCTGATGGTGGGTAAGGACGGCGTGACCGAAAATGTGGCGGCAGAGGCCGATCGTCTGCTGACAGCCCGGGAGCTGGTCAAGGGCAAGGTGCTGGAATCCGCGTTGATGACCGCCCGGGAGGCCAGCGATGAGATTTGCACGGCCACCGGCGCTGAGGGTGTTTCCTGCGTCGGCTCCAAATTTGTGATCTACCGTTTCAGCGAGAAGTGCCAGGAGGAACGGAATCAGACCGGCCGCGCCAAACGCAGGGAAGTGAAAGTGAATCCCGTCCGCAAGGGCGCACAGGCACGCCGTCAGGCGGCCAAAAAGATTCGTGAGCAACGCAACGAGTATTTCCGCCAGCAGGCCATTGAACGTTCCATTGAGCGCAGCCGTGAAAAGAAACTGAGAGAGCAGGACTGACGGCCGTTGCGAACACGACAACCGGTTGAACGGAGGAGGGGAATATGATGAAAATCGGCATCTACGGCGGTACCTTCAATCCACCCCACACAGGCCATATACAAGCGGCAAGGCAGGCAATTCAGATTCTGAAACTGGATAAGCTGCTGCTGATCCCGGATCGGATCGCACCCCACAAGGATCTCCCGTCAGGATCCCCCAATCCGGAACAGAGACTGGAAATGCTGCGCATCGGAACGCAGGCAGACCCGCAGATAGAGGTTTCCGACATTGAACTGAAGCGGGCCGGCATCAGCTATACCTATCTGACGGTGGAGTCGCTGCACGAACAGTATCCCAATGCGAAGCTTATTCTGCTGATGGGTACCGATATGTTTTTGTCCTTCCTCAACTGGCGGGAACCCCAACGTATCATGGAGCTTGCGACCATTGGTGTCTTCTACCGGGGTGAAAAGGGCGAGAAGGAAAAAATCCTCGCCCAGCGGGCTGTGCTGGAAGCCAGAGGCGCGAAGGTGGAGCTGGTGGAAAACGAGATTCTCCCCATTTCTTCCACCCAGCTGCGCAGACTGCTGGCATTCGGCTGTGCCGGTGAATTCCTGCCCGCAGGTGTGGGCGGGTACATTGAGAAGAACGCTTTGTATGATACAGGCGCCGACTGGAAGCAGCTTCCCATGGAACAGCTGGAGCCCATTGTCATCCGGCTGCTGAATCCGAACCGGGTCGCCCATGTGCTGGGCTGCCGGGACACGGCAGTAAAGCTGGCGCGGCGCTGGGGCGCGGACGAAACGGATGCCGCAAGGGCGGGTATTCTCCACGATATTACCAAGGCGCTGGACGGTCCGCTGCAATTGACATTGTGCCGCGAATATGGTACGATACTGGATGAATTTGGCTGCAAATACCCCAAAACCCTCCATGCTCTGACGGGTTCTCTGGTGGCAGAGCGGATTTTCGGCGAGAATGAAGCGGTGGTTTCCGCGATTTGCTATCATACCACCGGAAAAGCGGACATGAGTCTGCTTGAAAAAATCATTTATGTGGCAGACTATATGGAGCCCTGCCGCAGCTTCCCCGGCGTGGAAAAGCTGAGAGAGCTGGCTTTTTCCGATATCGATGGAGCGCTGAAGCTGGGACTGGAGCTCACCCTGGAACACCTGAAGAACCTGGGTGACGAGGTCAGCCCCGCATCACGGCAGGCCCTTGAATTTATCAATCAACATTCCTAAGGAAGGAAAGATATGATGCGAAGTGCAAAAGAAGTGGCCCTGGCTGTAACCAGGGCGCTGGACGAAAAGAAAGGTATTGACATTAAGCTGCTGAAGATCGACAAGGTATCCAGTCTGGCGGACTACTTCGTCATCTGCACCGGCACGGTCAACACCCATGTCAAGACCCTGTGCGACTATGCGGAGTTTACCATGGAGCAGTTGGGCGAGCCCATGCTGGGTCGTGAAGGCCACCGGGGCAACAGCTGGGAGCTGTTGGATTTCGGCAGCGTGGTGGTTCATGTTTTCACCGAAGAGGCGCGGAAGTTCTATGACCTGGAACGCCTGTGGGCCGATGCGGAGCTCGTTGACCTGAGCGAAATTGTATTGCCCGAGTAAGCAATCATTTGGAGGTAAGAAAGATGCCGAGCTATGATTTTTCCGCCATTGAAAAGAAATGGCATAAGTACTGGGAGGAAAACAATACCTTTGCGACGGATGTGTGGGATTTCTCCAAGCCCAAGTATTACGTGCTGGATATGTTCCCCTATCCCAGCGGTGTGGGTCTGCACGCAGGCCATCCCGAGGGCTATACCGCCACGGACATTATGTCCCGCATGAAGCGTATGCAGGGCTATAATGTGCTGCACCCCATGGGCTACGACTCCTTTGGCCTGCCTGCGGAGCAGTACGCGGTGGATACCGGCAACCATCCCAACGGCTTTACCCAGAAGAACATTGCTACCTTCTCCAACCAGCTGAAGGAGCTGGGCTTTGACTATGACTGGTCCAAGATGGTCGCAACCTCCGATCCCGACTTCTACAAGTGGACCCAGTGGATCTTCAAGAAGCTGTGGGAAGCGGGCTATGCCAAGCGTGTCGAGATGCCGGTCAACTGGTGCGAAGCGCTGGGGACCGTTCTCGCCAATGACGAGGTCATTGATGGCAAGTCCGAACGCGGCGGCTATCCCGTTGTGAAAAAGAACATGATGCAGTGGGTCATTGACCAGCCTGCATTTGCTGAGAAGCTGCTGGAGGGTCTGGAAGAAATCGACTGGCCCGAATCCACCAAGGAGATCCAGCGCAACTGGATCGGCAAGTCCACCGGTGTGGAAGTGGACTTCAAGCTGGTTGGCGGCGGTGCGTTCTCTATTTACACCACCTGTATCGAGACGATCTACGGCATTACATTCATGGTTCTGGCTCCCGACGGCAAGATCGTGCAGGAGCTGATGGATCGTATCCAGAATCAGGAAGAAGTTAAGGCGTACATCGCGGCAGCCGCAAGCAAGAGTGAAATCGACCGCACTGACGCCACCAAGACCAAGACCGGCTGCAGACTTCAGGGCGTGTATGCCATCAACCCGGTCAACGGCAAGGAAGTTCCCGTGTTCATTGGTGACTTCGTCCTGGGCAACTATGGTACCGGCGCCGTCATGGCGGTTCCCAGCCACGACCAGCGTGACTTTGAGTACGCCGTAGCCCATAATATCCCCATGATTCAGGTCATTGAGGGGCGGGATGTGTCTGAATGCGCCTTTGAAAAGCAGGATTATCTGGGCAAAACCTGCAGGCTGATCAATTCCGAAGAATTCACGGGCATGACCGTGGAAGAAGCCAAGGAAGCCATCACCTGCAAGCTGGAGCGTCTGGGTGTTGCACGACGCAAGAACAACTATCACTTCCGCGAGTGGATCTTTGCCCGCCAGCGCTACTGGGGCGAGCCCGTTCCCTGCGTCTACACCGAGGACGGCAGGACCGTGTTCCTGCCCGATGAGGAGCTGCCTCTGGTTCTGCCTGCACTGGAGGACTACAAGGGGCGCGGCGGCAAGGCACCGCTGGAAAATGCCGAGGAGTGGAAGCACTACGACCGAAACGGCATCAAGGGTCTGCGTGAAACCTCCACCATGCCCGGTTCTGCCGGTTCCTCCTGGTACTATATGCGCTACATCGACCCGAAGAATGAGAGCGTCTTCTGCGATCCCGAGCTTCTGAAGCACTGGATGCCCGTTGACCTGTACGTTGGCGGCCCCGAGCACGCGGTGGGTCACCTGATCTACTCCCGTATCTGGAACCGCTTCCTGTATGATAACGGCTTGTCTCCCGTGAAGGAGCCCTTCAAGAAGCTGGTGCATCAGGGCATGATCCTGGGCGAAAACGGCATTAAGATGGGCAAGCGCTTCCCCGAGTTCGTGGTCAATCCCAGCGACATCGTCCGCGAATACGGCGCCGATACCCTGCGCCTGTACGAGATGTTCATGGGCCCGCTGGAGGTGTCCAAGCCCTGGAGCGCCACCGGCGTTGCCGGCGCCAAGAAATTCCTCAACCGTGTGTGGAACTTCTTCACAGAGCCTGCCAACATCACCGAAACCGACGACGGCAAGCTGACCAAGGTCTATCATCAGACGGTCAAGAAGGTCACCTCGGACTTCGAGTCCCTGGGCTTCAACACCGCCATTGCGCAGATGATGGTCTTTGTCAACGAAGTGTACAAGAACGGCACCTGCCCCAGAGAATATGCCGAGGGCTTCATCAAGATGCTTTCCTGTGTCACCCCCCATATTGGTGAGGAAATGTGGCAGCTTCTGGGTCATGAAAGCACCATCGCCTATGAAAGCTGGCCTGTCTATGAGGAAGCAAAGTGCAAGGACAGCGAGGTGACCATCGCCGTTCAGGTCAACGGCAAGATGCGCGGCACCGTTGCCATGGCTGCCGATCTGGAAAACGACGAAGTGGTGAAGAACGTTCTGGCGAACGAGAAAATCGCTGCTTTCCTTGCAAAGCAGGAGGGTCAGATTCGCAAGACGATTGTGGTCAAAAACAAGCTGGTCAATCTGATCGTAAAGTAAGTTTTTGTAATTTTATTGAATTCTTTCTTGACAATTGGAGAAACAACCTATATAATGTATCAAGCCAGTATGTGGCCCTGAACGCATCCTGGAGTTAGCCGGATGCTATTGAGGGGAGGGAAAACAATGTCTGAAATTCGCGTTAAGGAAAACGAGTCTCTGGAAAGCGCTCTGCGCCGTTTCAAGCGTAGCTGTGCCAAGGAGGGCGTGATCGCTGAGGTTAAGAAGCGCGAGCATTACGTCAGCCCCAGCCTGAAGCGTAAGCAGAAGTCTGAAGCTGCCCGCAAGAACAAGAGAAAGTTCTACTAATTAAACATCCCTCTTGATAAATGCTCAAAACCGCTCATCGAAAGATGGGCGGTTTTTTGCGGTTCTATGTCAATAGTTGGGGTAGAGACAAAACACAAATAATTGCAAGTCGTGTCGGAGTGGAATCTCCGGCACGATTTTTTTATAGAACCGTAATCCAGACAGAGCAGAGATATCGGGAGAATGGGGGAAATAGTAGTTTGCTTTATCGTCTGTGAAAGCGTATATATAGGGCTTACTGAATAGTCCGTAGTCTTGAGTAGCCACACGTTCGCCCGATTCAACGGGAAAAGCGTCCGAATCCTACGGAATTCGGTCAAAAACTGCACCTTTCTGTGGTGGACGGCTTCACCTTTCTGGAACAGACCTGCTGAAGTAATTTCAACGAGGGCTGCGACCTGACTGCGGTGGCGGAGGATTATTACCGGAAATTCGGCTGTTACCCCGAAGCGGTTCTTACCGATAAGATTTTCCAGACCCGTGCAAATCGGGCGCACTGTAAGGAAAAGGGAATCCGCCTGACAGGCCCCGCGCTGGGCCGTCCAAAAACAGGAGAGGCCGACAGGTAGCAGAAACGGCAAATGTAAAAAGATGACTGTAGCCGCAATGCAGTTGAGGGAAGAAACGGGAACGCCAAAAATACCTTTCCGATTTTAAGCTACAAAGACATCATATTCACGAAAAATTTATAATTTGGTTCGGCGTTCCTGTTGACATATTGGTGGCGGTGAATTATACTATTGAACAGTTCAATATTGGAATATATAAAAATGAGGAAAGAGGGTCCTAAAATGCAACAGAAGAATGCAATCACTGTGCTTCACAACCTGGTAGATGTTTATGAAAATGCCTGTCAGCCGATATGTAAGGAGATGGGTGTGCCCTATACAGCATTTTCGATACTTATGTTTCTGGCAGAAAACCCAGAATATTACACAGCCAAAGATGTGAGCGAATTCCGGGCGATTAAACCAAACCTTGTGTCATTTAATGTGAATAAGCTGGTGGAAGAGGGATATTTGGAGCGGGTACCGATTCCCGGCAACAGAAGATCGATCCGGCTTGTCTGCACAGAAAAAGCAAAACCCGTTGTTGCAAAAGGGCGTGATATAATCCAGCACTTCTATTTGAATCTTATGAAGGGAATGAGCGAGGAGGATATCACCAGATTTCATGGCTATATGGAGTTGATTGGAGGTAATGTTATGATTCTAAAAAAATCATTAGAGGAAGGGAGAAAAGCGGATGTATAAGCTGCTGATATGTTTGCTGGCAGGTATTGGTGCAGGCTTGGGTACTGGTTTTGCTGGAATGAGTGCGGCAGCTGTGATCGCGCCAATGCTGATTACTTTTTTGGATGTTGAACCATACATGGCTGTCGGAATCGCTTTGGCTAGCGATGTGCTTGCCAGCGCAGCCAGTGCGGTAACATACCACAAGAACAAGAATATAGATATTAAAAATGGAATTGTTATGATGGCCTGCGTACTGCTGTTTACCGTTGTAGGAAGCTGGGCTGCAAGTCGAATGCCTCATTCTGTGATGGGGAATTTCAGCACTTTTGTGACTATGCTTCTTGGCATCAAGTTTATTATGAAACCTGTTGTTACTACAAAGGAGAGTATGGCGGGAATAAGCCGTAAAAAGCGAATCATCCAGTCTGTCATTTGCGGTTCGATGGTAGGTTTTATCTGTGGATTTGTGGGTGCTGGCGGAGGAATGATGATGCTTCTGCTTTTGACAGCTGTGATGGGGTATGAGCTGAAAACAGCAGTGGGAACCAGCGTTTTTATCATGACATTTACTGCGCTGACCGGTTCTGTCAGCCACTTCACGATTGGTGGGTTACCTGATCTATGGACGCTTACTCTATGCGTCGGGTTTACACTGCTGTTTGCGTTGATTGCGGCTAAATTCGCCAACAAGGCTGAGCCGAAGGTTTTGAATCGAGTGGTCGGGGTAATTCTCCTTATTTTGGGAATCGCAATTTTACTGGTTAATTTTTTATTATGAGCAAAGAGGGCTTGCGTTTTGCAACAGGATTACAAAAAGAGAATTTGAATGAAAACAAAGGCTAATCACAAAATTACAAAGCGTAATTTTGACTACATCGTAAAGGAAGAACTGGAAGCTGCCGCCCCAGCGGGATGCGGTATCCAGCCCCAAAGCGGACAGCCCCCTGCCGATGACGGCATTCAGCCATCTCATGCCAAGAACTTTATTCTGGAAGAAGTCCCAAACGGATTGAATGATATTCACAAATTAGCTCCTATTATATCGTCAAATTGAAATTTATCGATTTTTAAAATGTGATATAAGCCGTGCTGGGATTCAGGATTCACAGCACGGCTTGCTTTCGCAGGCGGGATCAGAGGCGGTTAATCCGGTCAGATAATCCTGGGCGATCCGGATACCCTCGGGGGAGAGGCGGTAGTGCATCCACTTTCCCTCCTTGCGTCCAACGACAATCCCGGAATCGCACAGAATTTTCATGTGGTGGGACAGGGTGGGCTGACTGATGCTCATTTCCTCCAGCAGATGGCAGGCGCATTTTTCACCGCCGCGGAGCAGTTCCAGAATTTGCAGCCGGTTTTCATCGCAGAAGGCCTTAAACACTCTGGCGGTTTCTTTGCTTACCGATGTCATTTTTTCACCACACATTCAAGAACATCAATGTGATAATAGTATATGCGATAAATTTATAAAAGTCAATATGTTTCTATGGAATCCGGACAGAATCCCGGGACATCTTTTGAAAATTAAAGCTTCATGATTGCTTTCACGGCTTCCGCGGTGGTGGTCCTGGGAATCAGCTCAAAGCCCACCAGGCCGGTGTAGCCGCAGGCCTCCAGGCAGGCAAATACGTTGGGATAATTGATCTCACCGGTACCGGGC
>JAQXNO010000152.1 GCA_029098045.1 Bacillota bacterium | reverse complement strand
GTGAAATAAATCCCTTCCGGGATTTGTGAAATGCCTTAACGGCGTGAAATATGGCTTCGCCATGTGAAATGCCTGCGGGCGTTGGTGGATTTATTTCATTTCACTTGATGCGACAGCATCAAATTTCACAATGACCGAAGGTCATTATTTCACATCCGAAGGATATTTCACAATAACTCTTCGAACGATTTTGGTCAAGAATGAAAGAGGCGTATGATGGCAGCTTTGCCGAAATATAAGATGAACGAAGCCGGTGGTCTAGACTGTTCGAGCCTTGTCTCCAATTTTTATGCCTTAGAACAACCAAACGGAGCGTAGCTTTAGGAAAGAAATGCAAAAAGTACACCGAATTATCTTTCGCTCAGAATGTGCCAAATATCGTTTCCTACGAATCCGCATTTTCTGTATAATGCTTCTGGATTGGTAGAATTGTTACTTTGTCCCGATACCGTGGCAAATTTTGCTTTCCCTTTCATTCGGAGCAGCAATTCCTGCACCACACAGCTTCCAATCCCTAAACCGCGGCAGTAATCGGATACTTGTATCCACTCCAAAACACCCTCACCGATTTCACTGTCAAATTCTCCGATTCCCGAAGCAGCAATCCTTCCGGTTCGATCATCTTTAACAGCGAGCCATAAATCCGGGCAGTAAACAGAATGCTTTTGATACATTTGCAGTTCGTCCGACGTAATATGCAGATTTTCATAGCAATCGTTAATATGCGCGGCATACTCCGCAACAGACAGTGAACAGAAGGAAAAATGCTCCGGCAGAGTAAAGGATGTTGAAATTTGAAGCGTATGTATTAGCCGAAAATATGTCTCGTCAATATATTGCCTCAGCATGCTTTCGTCAAAATCAGCATCGTGAACAATTTTCATGGAATTCGGTAGAGTCATTACCCTTGTTTTCCACAGCGGAATAGATGACATTCTGCACGGATTCGCCAAATAGGATTCATTTGTCATGTAGATTTCCTTTTGCTGTATTGACAGATGCGATTAAGAGGCGTCGGATTGTTCCGCATTGTGTATAGAGGTTATCAGCAGTTCCCTTGTTCATAATGCCTGACTTTTCAAACAGCTCCAGCCAATATTCCGTCTCGTAGCATTCTTTCAATGCGATTTGAAGTTTTGCAATAAAATCAGGCTTGCCGTGGGCATAGTTGGCTTCCCGAATATTTGCACCAATAGACGTCGCGGAACGCTCCAATTGGTTCACCAGCGAATAATGCCCCCTGATTGTTTCACATTGCTTAATAACTGCGACTGCAAAGTCAGTCGAAAGTTCACGAAGTTTGGATGCAGACATCAAATCACCGCCTTTTCAATCTGAATTATACAGCAGAAAAGGCGGATTGTGAAGTGAAATATCCTTTGGATGTGAAATAATGGCCTTTGGCCATTGTGAAATATTCTGCTGACGCAGAAAGTGAAATGATATAAATCCACCCACGCCCGAAGGCATTTCACATGGCGAAGCCATATTTCACGCCCGAAGGGCATTTCACAAATCTCGAAAGGGATTTATTGCGTTGAAAAAACAGCAATATACCTCAAAAAAGAGAAAAGTGAAATATTTTGCTGGCGCAAAATGTGAAATAGTGGCCTTCGGCCATTGTGAAATTTTCCGCTTACGCGGAAAGTGAAATGAAATAAATCCACCCACGCCCGAAGGCATTTCACATGGCGAAGCCATATTTCACGCCCGAAGGGCATTTCACAAATCCCGAAAGGGATTTATTTCGTTGAAAATGCCCCACATTTGTCTATGACAAATGTGGGGCATTTTCTGGAGCGGGTGACGAGGCTCGAACTCGCTACCTCCACCTTGGCAAGGTGGCGCTCTACCGGATGAGCTACACCCGCAACGAACAAAATGCATTATAGCACAAGTTCGCAATTTGTCAAGCCCTTTTCGAGAATTTATACCGGTTTTTCGGAAAACGATGACAGCTGTTTTGGCACCGTTATTCTGCTTTCTCTGTTTCCACCGGTGTTGGCGCTTCCGGCACCGTCTGTGTTTGGGCAAAGGCGGAATAGTCCCAGACGTAGCCCTGCATCTGTGCATCCGTCAGGCGTTGGAACTGGCCGTTCTGGCTGCATTCCAGCAAATCCACATGCGCATAACCGCTGCCATCGGAAATGATGTTCCAGTACCAGCTCTGTCCGTTCTTTGTGCCGGAAACCACATGGCAGTCCAGCCCAGCCTGCCGGCACATGGCTGCATACACGGAAGCGAAGGTCTCGCAGTCACCGACGCCATGGATCAGCAGGCTGTAGGCCGGCGTGATGGAGGTCTTCACCGTATAGTCGAAACGTTCCATCAAAAAGTTGTACAGCTGCGCGTATTTCTGGTCATCCGCCGCATCGCTGTTGACATACAGCGATGCCGAGGTAAACACCCGCTGCACCTGCTGCTGCATCAGCCGCAGGGTTTCCCGGCTGGTTTCGTATGTAAATGTGACCTCCAGAATCCGGCTGTCGCCTGCATCGGGATAGATACCCACCGCCACCTTGGGCATTTCCATAACCAGATTTGGATTGTCCGTCATATGGTCTTCCACCGTCTGGACAATATCCACGGCTTCATACCCGCTGACCAGAACCACAACACGGTCGCTGCAGTCATCCAGCGTATCCACGATGATCCGCTTTGCCTGATCCATACCTGCGGCATTTCTGATTTTTCGAATCTCGGAGCGGCCGTGGATATAGGAAATGCTGACGGAAACGGCCGGCTGTCCTGCGCCGGTACCCACTTCATAGGAAATCTCCTCCACCGCCCAGGCACCCAGCGGATAGCGGTTTTTCACATGGTTTACCGCATTGGCAATTCCCTCTTCCACCAGATCCTGCCGGTATTCCGCCACATTGATCACGGCGCTTTCCATGCCCGAATCCACCATATTCTCCAAAACGGTACGCAGCTGCAGGTAATTGGATGCAGACACGTCCTTTGTCTGAATGCCGGAGGACTGCGCCCTGTGGGGTGTCACGGAAAGATAGTCACCATCCATCCAGCCGCAGCCGCAGCAGAGCAGGCACACCGCCGCTGCCAGCAGAACCAGTCGTTTTTTCATGGACAACCTCCTCAGAGCAAATCCCTGGAATAACGGGAAAACCCTTCTCCCAAAACCTGGTGCGCTTCCTGCACCACCACGAATGCATCGGCATCGATCTCCATAATCAGCCGCTTCAGCTCCGCCACCTGCTGCTTTTTTACTACAGACAGGATAATCTTCACATCCTTGTGGCTGTAGGAGCCTTCACCGCGCAGATAGGTGGCGCCCCGTCCCAGTCTTGTATCAATTTCCCGGGCAATACGCTCATGCTCCCGGGAAATGATCAGCGCCACCTTGGAGTAGTCGAAACGGTATACCACCGCATCGATGACCTGCCCGGTGATGAAGATGGCCACGCCGCTGTAGAGCGCCTTGGCCACATCCCAGAACACAAGGCCCGTGAGGATCGCCACCACCGCATCAAACACAATGCTGATGGTGCCGATGGGGACATTTTCATATTTCAGCTTCAGAAGCCGCACCACAATATCGGAGCCGCCGGTAGAGGCACCGGCGGAGAACACAATGCCCAAGCCCAAGCCGCACAGCAGGCCGCCGTACAGCGCCGCCAGAAGGGGCTCCGTGCCGGGGTTCGGCAGCAGCGCGAACACGTCCAGCAGAACCGAGCTGACCACCAGCCCCACAAAAGAGCCGACAAAGAATTTTTTTCCCACCTTGATGCCGCCGATGACAAACAGCGGCAGATTCATCAGCATGGTAATCGTACCCACTGAACCGAAATTCAGCAGATGCACCGCCATCATGGCAAGGCCCGAAATACCGCCGGCATTGAGATCATTGGGCTCCAGAAACAGGGCAAAGCCCAGACTGAACAGGGCGCAGCCCGCCATGATCTTTCCGAACCAGATCAGTGTCTTCATGCCCTTTTTCATAGACCCTCCAAAGAATTATACTTCAAAACGCTCCTGCTGCTGACCCATATCCTCCGGCTTCAAAATGGCACCGGCGGAGGGGATCGTCTTGGTGCGGTAGCGGCCGGCATTGACGATGCCGCTGCTGCCGGCAGTCGCCGCCCTTTCCAGTATGGCCTTTTTCTTCAGAGTCAGTACCGCCACACCCTGGGTATTTCTGGTGGTCTTGGGCAGCAGCTGGGCGGTGGAGAAGATGGCTGCCCGTCCATCCGAAGAGAATACCGCCATCTGGTCGTCATTGGACATGCCGATGATCGACACAACGGGCGATTTGTCACTGTAGGCCGCGGTCAGCTTCTTGCGGTTTGTCTTGGTCTCGTAGGCGGACAGGGGCACCTTGGCCACTTTGCCATTTTCGAAAAAGAACAGCACAAAGCCCTTGTAATCGCCGCAAAGCACCACCTGCTTCACCGTCTCCCCCGGCTCCATGCCCAGCTTCTGGGGCAGATAATCACCCAGCAGGGAAGCCTTGCCGTCGGCAAAGTCGGACAGGCGTGCCTTGTAGCACTGGAATTTGTCGGAGAATACCAGAACCTCGTCCCGGTTGGTGGTCTCGGCGGAAAACTGCAGGCTGTCGCCCTCCTTGAATTTCTGCTCACCGGACATACGCAGGGACTGGGCTGTGATTTTCTTCAGGTAGCCCTCTCTGGATACAAACACCGTCACAGGATAGTCGGGAATCTGCTCCTGCTCTTCCTCCTCGGCGGTTTCCTGAATGTCATAGACAATCTCCGTTCTGCGGGGCTTGCCGTACTTTTTGGATACCTCTTCCAGCTCTTTGATCAGCAGGTTTTTCAGCCGGCGGCTGGAATTGAGGGTGTCGCGCAGCTCGTCGATCTCCCGCTCCAGCTCGTCAATGGCGCGGGTCTGCTTCAGGATGTATTCCTTGTTGATATTGCGCAGCTTGATCTCCGCCACATAGTTTGCCTGAATTTCATCGATGCCGAAGCCGATCATCAGATTGGGCACCACTTCGCTTTCCAGCTCCGTTTCCCGGATGATGCGAATGGCCTTGTCGATGTCAAGCAGAATCCGCTCCAGACCCTTCAGCAGGTGCAGACGGTCCTCCTTCTTCCCAATCTGGTAGAACAGGCGCCGCTTGACGCAGTCGGTGCGCCACGCGGTCCACTCCTCCAGAATCTCGCCCACGCCCATCACCCGGGGCATACCGGCAATGAGGATATTGAAGTTACAGGGGAAGCTGTCCTGCAAAGGTGTCATGCGAAACAGCTTCTGCATCAGCTTCTCCGGCTCCACGCCCCGCTTCAGGTCGATGGTCAGTTTCAGGCCGCCCAGATCCGTCTCGTCACGCATATCGGCGATTTCCCTGATCTTGCCCAGCTTGATGAGATCTGCCACTTTGTCCATGATGACTTCCGTGGCCGTGGTATAGGGAATCTCGGTGATCTCAATGAGATTGCCCTCTTTCACATAATGCCACTTTGCCCGCAGCTTGAAGCTGCCGCGGCCGGTGGAATAGATCTCCCGGGTTGCGGCTTCGTCAAAGAGCAGCTCCGCGCCGGTGGAAAAGTCCGGCCCGGGCAGGGTTTCCAGAATGTCGTGATCGGGGTTCTTCATCAGCGCGATGGTGGTATCGCAAACCTCCTTCAAATTGAAGGAGCAGATATTGGAGGCCATGCCCACTGCAATGCCCTGATTGGCAGACACCAGCACATTGGGGAAGCT
>JAQXNO010000151.1 GCA_029098045.1 Bacillota bacterium | reverse complement strand
AGCATGGTTCTGGCATGATAGAAAAATGCCTGCTTCGTATAAATGCCGGTCAGATCATCAAATTCAATGGCATTCAAAGACGAGGTCATCTCACGCATTCGAATAATATTCTGCAATCTTGCCCGGATCAGGGAGGGACTGAAGGGCTTGGTCAAAAAATCGGAAGCACCGCATTTGAGACAGTATTCTTCCTTGTTTTTACTGTGGCCGCCGGTTAATACAATGATGGGGACGGTGGACAGAAGCGGATCATCCCGAACCATTTCCATAAACTGGTATCCATCACACTGTGGCATGACCAGATCGAGAATGACGGCAGACAGTTCCCTGTACTTGTTTTTGAGAATTGCATAGGCCTCATTGCCGTCGGCTGCTTCCATGATATCATATTCGCAGCGCAGCAGCTCCCGCAGGATCCCGCGGTTGATCTCGCTGTCTTCCGCAATCAGAATCTTCCTGCGACGGGATCGTGAACCGGAGCGTAAGGAATCATTGGTCAGTTCCATATGCTCACCTCTCACGTTTCAGACAGATCAGAGTAAAAAACATAACGGTTTCTGCCCCGATGCTTGGCAGCATATAAAGCCTTGTCGGCATTGTCAAACAGCGTTTCGTAATCTGTGCCGTGGTTCGGAAACAGCGCGATACCGAGGCTGACCTCCAATTTTTGAATGGCATCCGGAGTCTCTACCGTGTACAGCTTTTTCATCAATGCCTGCAGTCTGTTCTCCAGGATGCTTCTTTCCCATTTGCCCGGCAGCCAAATGAGAAATTCGTCGCCGCCGAACCGCCCGACCATATCGCCGGAGCGAACACTCTGGCAGATGCATTCACACATGGTGCGAATTACCATGTCGCCGAATAAATGACCGTATGTATCATTGATCACCTTAAAGTGATCCAGATCCAAAAGAATCAGCACACCGCTGCTGTGCCTGGTTAAGTATTGCCGGTTCAGCTTCGCGATGAAAGCCTTTTTTGTAAGACAGCCGGTCAGCTGATCCAAATCCCGTTCTGACTCCAATTGCTTTCTGAGCAAAATCTCACAGACCTTCGTGCGGAAAAGGTAGAGATGTGCCATGATGCCCAGAACAGCGACGCATATCACATTGACGGAATCGTTGAAGGCCAGGGAATAGGCCTTCTTTTGAAACACCAGCCAAATAAAAGCCGCAACGACAATAACGTAATAGAGCGCAATCCGCCATGTTTTTTCAATCAGAAGTATGGGAGCCAGGACCAGAATCAGACAGAATGTGGTGGCGGATGTGACGGGGCTCAGAAAAATGCCCAGATAAGCGGCGTAGGCAAACATGACAGTCATCGTCAGATAGCATAAAAGAAGGGTGTAATTGCGCTGCCTGTTTTTGGAAAAAGAGAAGCAGAGGGTTATGACCACACAGACGATCCCATTCATGAAATACAAATGACTGTGCAAAGAAAGCTCCGGGAGGAAGAAAGAGAATACGTACAGCCCGGCAAAAAGCGCGGACACAATGGACAGCGTCGTTTGAACGGTGACCCGGTTGCTCTCCTGAATCTCATGCTGTATGCTTTTGTATTCGTCCCGCGAGATACCGCCATACAGAAAGTAGGAAACCAGAAGATTGATTGTTTTTTTCATCTGTCATACCTTCGCGTTCTGATAATTTGCGGACTGTGCGGCGATAGAAAAGACGGGAAGAATACAAGGCTCCCCAAAGTCGACACAATCTCGTATATCAGTATAGCAGAAATATGGAAAATTTCAACAGGATACCCTGTACTTTTGTGCTATTTGTTAAAATTCTTATGGAACCCGAAGCAGAGCAAGGGGCAGCTTCACAGCATCACCCGCTGCCGCATATGTGTGGACGGATGTGGTATGGGTATCCGACGTTGCCGTGGACAAAAACTTGACACGCACCCAAAAGGGAATATAATGGAATATGAGGAATAATAAAAAAGGAGTGAATATCAACGATGGACGCAAAATATGATGCCCTGTTTACCCCATGGAAGATTGGCAACGTGGAGATTAAAAACCGCATTGTCATGTGCCCCATGGGCGGTACATCCCTCTTCGGCTGGTTTGAGCTGACCGGCTGTGGCTTTGACCAGGAGGCGGCCAAGCTGTTTCTGGAGCGGGCCAACAACAATGTGGGCCTGATCATCCCCGGCATTGCACCCCTGCGGGACACCTTCTGGGGCAAATGGCTGTGGCAGAATCCGAAGATGTTTGAGGAACTGAAGGTGTTTATGGATGAAATCCATAAGACCGGTGCAAAGCTCTTCATTCAGCTGACGGCGGGCATGGGCCGCAGCTGGGCAATTACCGAAATGATCGGCCAGCTGCACAAGAACAAATTCACCCGTGCCATCGTCAAGCCTGTCATCGACACCTCCCATGAGCTGGCATCTCCCAGCCCGCAGCCTGCCCGCTGGGCACCGGATATCATCTGCCCGGAGATGACAAAAGAGCAGATCCATGAGATCATTGAAGCCTTCGCAAAGACGGCCAGGCTTTGTAAGGATGCCGGTGTGGACGGCGTGGAAGTGCACGCGGTTCATGAGGGGTATCTGCTGGATCAGTTTGCCATCGAATTTTTCAACAAACGCACGGACGAATACGGTGGAAGCTTTGAGAACCGCTATCGCTTTGCGGCGGAGGTGGTCCGTGCCATCAAGAAAGCCTGCGGCGAGGATTTCCCTGTATCCCTGCGCTATTCCGTGGAGTCCAAGCTGAAGGGCTTTGCCGAAGGCATTGTTCCCGGTGAAAACGCAAAGGAACTGGGTCGTGATATGGAAGAATCCCAGCGGGCAGCCAGGTATCTGCAGGATGCGGGCTACGATATGCTCAACGCCGATAACGGCACCTATGACAGCTGGTACTGGGCACATCCGCCCATGTATATGCCCCAGAACTGCAATCTGGAGGATGTTGCCCATATCAAGAAGTTCGTGGATATTCCCGTGGTCTGCGCCGGTCGTATGGAGCCGGATGTGGCGGCTGCTGCCATCGCGGAAGGAAAGATCGACGGTATGGGTGTTGCCCGCCAGTTCCTGGCTGACCCCCAGTGGGTCACCAAGCTGATCGAGGACCGTTTGGAGGATATTCGCCCCTGTATTTGCTGCCACAGCGGCTGCTTCAATTTCTCCTCCTCCAAGGGGCACTACAATACCCAGGACTTGAGCGACACCATGGGACTTGCCCGCTGCGCCATCAACGCACAGACCATGCAGTCGAAGAAGCACTACATCAAGCCCGCCAGAAAGGTCAAGAACATCGCGGTCGTCGGCGGCGGCATCGGCGGCATGGAAGCGGCACTGGTTCTGGCAAAACGGGGACACAGAGTGACGCTGTACGAAAAAACCGACAAGCTGGGCGGCGTGTTTATCGCGGCGGCAGCGCCTTCTTTCAAGGAGAAGGATCGGGCGCTGATCGCGTGGTATCGCCGGGAACTGACCAAGTATCCCATTACCGTCAGGCTGAATACCGAGGTGACGGACATCGCGGCGCTGGGTGCGGACGAGGTCATCATCGCCACCGGCGCGACAGCCAACCGAATTCCTGTCCCCGGCATTGACAAGGGCATTCAGGCCATCGATTTCCTGCTGGGCAATCAGGAGGTGGGCGAAAATGTCACCATTATTGGAGGCGGCCTGACCGGCTGTGAGATTGCCTACGAGCTGTACCTGCAGGGCAAGCACCCCACCATTGTGGAGATGATGGATGATCTGGTGGTCACCCCCGGCATCTGCCTTGCAAACACCAGCTTCCTGCGCGACTTCTTCAAGGCCAATTCCGTTCCCGTCCATCTGGAAACCAGACTCTGCGAGGTTCTGGACGACGGCGTGATGGTGCAGGGCAAGGACGCTGCGCCCTTCAAGATCGATGCCGATTCCGTCATTCTCTCCACCGGCTACAAGCCCAGCCCCCTGGCTGAAAAGGCAAAGCATGTTCACGTGATCGGTGATGCCTGTAAGGTGGGCAACCTGCGCTCTGTCATCTGGCAGGCGTGGGATGTGTGCATGAAACTCTGATATGCGCTGTATCGGAAGCAAGTGATATTTCCGGGAAAGGATCTGAACGTATGTATTTAACCGATGAACAACAGGCCATTCTGAACGGCGCCAAGGGTGAAACCATGGCAAAGGTCATGAAGACCCTGGTCATGTACGGCGAGACCTTCGGCGCCGACAAGATGGTTCCCGTCACCTCCGAATATAACCATCTGGTTACCTCCTTCGGCCTGAAGATGATGAAGCCTGTCTTTGACCTGATGCAGCAGCTGATTGATGCGGGTGCGGTGTCCGCACAGCAGTTTTCCGTGGATCCCCGGCCTGTGGATCCCAAGGTGCCTGCCAATTTCATTCAGAAGCTGGTCTTTAACAAGATCATGTATCCCACCCAGGGTATGTACGAGGAACAGTTGGAAAAGCTGGGTCTCATGAACGAGGATGCATTCACCTGCGCCAGCTATCTGGATCAGGTGGGCAACAAGCCGAAAAAGGGTGACATCCTCAGCTGGGCGGAGTCCTCCGCCGTGGTCTATGCCAACTCCGTTCTGGGTGCCCGCTGCAACCGCAACTCCGGCATCATGGACATTATGGGCTCCATTGCAGGCTTTGTGCCTTCCTTTGGCCTTCTGACCGATGAGGGCAGAAAAGCCACATGGATCGTGCAGGTCAAGACCACCCAAAAGCCCGAAGCCCAGCTGTTGGGCAGCGCCATCGGCATGAAGGTGATGGAGGATGTGCCCTTTATCACCGGCATGGAACGTTGGCTGGGCACGGAACTGGACGAGAATAACACTGCCTATCTGAAGGACTTCGGCGCCGCGACCGCATCCAACGGCGCTGTGGGTCTGTACCACATTGAAAACCTGACGCCCGAAGCCAAGGAACTCGGCGCCTCTCTGGTGGCGCCCGGCGCACGGGTCTATGTGATCGACGACGCGGAGCTGGAGCGGGTGAAGGCGGAATATCCCGTCATGTGGAAAAACCCGGACGCAATGCCCAAGCTCTGTTTTGTGGGCTGCCCCCACATGAGCATGCAGCAGCTGAAGGACTGGACGGATGCCGTGGAAAGGGGACTGAAGGAAAGCGGTAACAGGAAAGTGCTGATCCCCACGGTGTTCACCACCGCCCCTGGGGTCAAGAAGGAGTTTGAAGCCACCGCGTATGCGGCACGTCTGGAGGCCACCGGCGTGATTCTCAGCAGCATTTGCCCGCTGATGTACATGAATAACCCCCTGTGTAAGTCCATGCCCGTTATGACTTCCTCCAACAAGCTGCGCACCTATACCACTGCCCGCTACTATACCGAACGCGAAATTCTCGAGAAGATCACCAAGGGAGGGAACTGATATGAAAGAATTCAAAGGACGCATTGTTGCTCCCGGCACCGTGACGGCGGAAGCGGTGGTCTCCCACGTCGGTTTCAATACACTGGCATCTTTGCAGGGCGCACTTCAGTTCGGCGACAAAAAGGCCACCTGCGGCGATCAGAATAACCCGGATCTGCACGGCAAGGAGCTGGCCGGCAAGGCGCTGTGCCTGCCCCAGACCATCGGCTCCACCACCGGCGGCCTTGTGCTCTACTGCGCCTGTGCCATGAAGCGCCAGCCAGCCTGCATGCTGTTCAGTAAGCCCATCGATTCTCTGGCGGCAGCCGGCTCCATTCTGGCATCCGTGTGGCTGCCGGAGGTTCAGATGCCGGTAATCGACAGCCTGGGCGATGATTTTTTGAACTATGTTCAGGATGGAATGTCCATCTCCATCAGGGAAGACGGCACGGTGTGCGTGCAATGAGATTTCAACCGGGTGCGATTGCACCCGGTTTTGCACATCTGAAGCCCGGCGTACATAGAATGCCCGGGGTGATGGAAGGTGAAGTGCAGCAAAACGGCGGGGGCAGTTGCCCAGATTACGGCAGATGACGCAAATCCCAACCTGCGCGGAAGGGTTCGGTTTCTTCCCCACCGGGACGGTGTTCTGGTTGTGGCGCAGCTTGAGGGCCTGCCGGAAAATGATACGGGCTTTTTCGGCTTCCATATTCATGAAGGAGGAAGCTGCGGCGGAAGCGGTTTCGGGGAAACGGGAGGCCACTATGATCCTGCGGCGCGTCCCCATCCCCGGCATGCCGGGGATCTGCCGCCGCTGCTCAGCGGGGGCGGGAGGGCTTTCCTCAGCGTGGTCACAGACCGCTTTTGCGTGGAGGACATCATCGGAAAGACAATCGTCATCCATGAGAAGCCGGATGATTTTATATCTCAGCCTTCAGGAAATGCAGGTGGGAAGATCGCCTGCGGCAAGATTCATCGTATGTGAATAAACTGTGAAAAAAGTATTGACAGGCACATTTATCGGTGCTATACTCGCCTTAATTAAAAATTGTGAATCGATAGAGGTGCGGTGCGCATCAGTATTTTCGGCCGATGGAATCGGGATTCCGGCCGGGAAGAAAGGGCAAACCGCCGAAGTGTGTTCTGATTCCCGATCAGAGTATGCTGGTCCGCCGGAGAATATCCGTCGGACTGTCACGAAAGTGGAGCGCTATCATTCGACGTCCTCAGGCTTTGCGCCTGCACCGTGAATGTTGGAGCCTTCCAGGATTCGCGGTTTTTTGTTTCAAAAGAAAGGACGAAAAGAAAATGAAGAGAACAACAAAAATGATCCTCCTGCTGATTCTGGCAGTGACGCTGCTGGCAAGCTTTGCTCTCAGCGTCAGCGCGGAAGGCTATGCCAGTTCAGAGGACGCGCTGGGGTATCTGGACAGCTATGCGGACAATGTGGGCAGCGATGACTTTGAAGAGAACATCGGTGCCGCTTTGACAACGGTGCGGCAGGACATCGGAAGCTATGCGACCTTTGTCTCCCTGCTGCCCCCCATCATCGCCATCGCGCTGGCGCTGATCACCAAGGAGGTTTATTCCTCCCTGTTTATCGGCATCCTGTCCGGCGCGCTGATTTACTCCAATTTCAATATCTGGGGTATGGTGACCAATTCCTTCGATGTGATGGTCGGTAAGCTGGCAGACTCCTGGAATGTGGGTATTCTGATTTTCCTGGTGGTGCTGGGCATGATGGTCAGTCTGGTCAACAAGGCCGGCGGCAGTGCCGCCTATGGCCGCTGGGCAGAAAAGAACATCAAGTCCCGCACCGGTGCGCTGATCTCCACGGCGGTTCTGGGCATGCTGATTTTTATTGACGACTATTTCAACTGCCTGACCGTCGGCTCTGTGATGCGCCCGGTCACCGATAAGCACCAGGTTTCCCGCGCGAAGCTGGCATTTCTGATCGATGCCGCCGCGGCGCCTGTCTGTATCATCGCCCCCATCTCCTCTTGGGCTGCCGCTGTTTCCAGTGTCGCACCCGAGGGACAGGGACTGCAGCTGTTCATCAGCTCCATTCCCTACAACTTTTATGCATTGGTGACCCTGGCCATGGTCATCATGATGAGCCTGATGAACGTGGATTTCGGCCCCATGCGCGTCCATGAGCGCAATGCCATGAATGGTGACCTGTATACCACTGCCGCCCGCCCCTATGCGGCTGCGGAAAACGAGGATGGGAATCCCAATGGCAGCGTCATGGATCTGGTGCTGCCCATCGTGGTGCTGATTGTTTCCTGCGTTTTGACCATGATTTATACCGGCGGTTTCTTTGATGTGGACTCCGGCTCTTATATGAACTTTATTGACGCATTCGGAAATTCCGACGCCTCTATGGGTCTGGTTTTGGGCTCCTTTATCGCCCTGATCGTCACCTTCTGCTTTTACATTCCCCGCAAGGTCATCACCATCAAGCAGTTTACCGAGTCCTTCTCCGAGGGCTTCAAGCAGATGGTTCCTGCTATTCTGATCCTGACCTTCGCCTGGACCTTGTCCGGCGTTACCAACCAGCTGGGCGCAAAGATTTTCGTTGCGGAGCTGGTTCGCACCAATGCAGGCGGCCTGTCCAACTTCCTGCCTGCCATCGTGTTCCTGATTGCGGTGGGGCTTGCCTTTGCCACCGGCACCTCCTGGGGCACCTTCGGCGTGCTGCTGCCCATCGTCTGCTCCGTGTTCCCCAGCGGCGAGCTGATGATCATCGCGGTTTCCGCGTGTCTGGCCGGCGCCGTCTGCGGTGATCACTGCTCTCCCATTTCAGATACCACCATCATGGCATCCACAGGTGCCCAGTGTGACCATATCAACCATGTGAACACCCAGCTGCCCTACGCCATGCTCTCCGCCGTGGTATCCTTTGTGGGCTTCATTCTGGCAGGCTTGATCCAGAACGCGCTGATCGTGCTGCCTATTTGCATGGTACTGCTGTTTGTGATCCTGCTGGCGATCCGCACCGTGCAGAAAAAGAAGGCTGTGTAAGGAAATCCTTTACAAAAAGAAGACCTCATCGGGGTCTTCTTTTTGCATTGCCATGGTAATTTGCGTCCATACGTTCTTTTGCTGCGGTGCAGCAGCGAAATTTGATGAAATTCCGGTGAAAAGCAATGCTTTTGTAGTTGTAAATTTCTTAAGAATGCTATATAATAAGTTGGTTAATGGAATTAGAAACCATCATCGGGAGATTTGAAATACATGGTTAAACAAAACAAGCACATCGAGGAATACCTGATTCCGGGCAAGCATGTACACCTGGTGGGCATCGGCGGCGTTTCCATGCGTCCGCTGGGACTGGTGCTCAAGGGTATGGGTATGCTGGTGACAGGTTCCGATATGAACGCCTCTGTTTCCACGGATGAACTGATCAGTAAGGGCATTGTCGTGTCCATCGGTCACCGTGCCGAGAACATTACAGGTGCCGACTGCATCATCCGCACCGCCGCGGCGCACAATGACAATCCGGAGATCGCGGCTGCCCGCGCCTGCGGCATTCCGGTGTTTGAGCGTGCGCAGGCATGGGGTCAGATCATGAAGTCCTATAAGAATGCCATCTGCATTTCCGGCACCCACGGAAAAACCACCACTACTTCCATGGTGACCCATATCATGATGGAGGCACAATGCGACCCCACGGTCATGATCGGCGGTTACCTGCCCCTGCTGCACGCGGGTCACCGCGTGGGTCATGGCGACACCATCATTCTGGAAAGCTGTGAGTACTGCGATTCGTTCCTGAATTTCTATCCCACGTTGGCGGTGATTCTGAACATTGAAGAGGATCATCTGGATTATTTCAAGGATCTGCAGGATATCGAAAAATCATTCCACAAATTTGCGGAGATTTCCAGCCACGGCATTCTGGCCAATGGCGATGATGCCAATACGGTGGATGCCATGAGAGGACTCAATTACGTTACCTTTGGCCTCCGGGAACATAACACCGTGCATGTTGCGAACATTGCCGATGATTATCGCAGTTATGATGTGATCTGTGACGGAGAATACTATTGTCACCTGAATCTGGGTGTTGTAGGCAGGCACAATGCCATCAATGCATTGGCTGCTGCCGGCACTGCATGGATGCTCGGAATCAGCGGTGATGTAGCGGCACGGGGTCTTGCCTCCTTCCATGGTGCCGGTCGTCGTATGGAATTCAAGGGCAAATTCAACGGAGCGGACATCTACGATGATTACGCGCATCATCCCGGTGAGCTGGCTGCAACCTTTGATACGATCAAAACCATGGGCTACAAGCGCGTGATTGTGGCATTTCAGCCCCACACCTACACCCGCACCTATGCACTGTTTGATGATTTCGTCAAACAGCTGAAAAAGCCTGATCAGGTGATTCTGGCGGAAATCTACGCGGCCCGGGAGCGAAATACGGTGGGTATTTCCTCCGCCGACCTTGCGGTAAAGATTCCCGGCAGCGTGTACTGCGAGACTCTGCCTGAAGTGACCGCATGGCTGCGGGCCAATGCAAGGGAAGGCGATGTGATTCTGACGGTGGGCGCAGGCGATATTTACCGGGCCGGCGAAGCACTTTTGTGACGGTAATTTGTGACGGGAAAAGAGAACGTGCCGCTGGGCGGCACGTTCAGACTGTCAATAAACCCTCCCATCCGAAAGTTTCGGAGGGAAAGATAGAGTGAAAGAAAACCGTCAGGGTTGTCTTTCGCGTTCAATCAAAGCGGTTTTCAAACTTTTTGTAAAGTTTGAAAACCGTAGTCAGCTTGTCAAAAATACTTTTTTGACAAGCTGAACGTGCCGCTGGGCGGCACGTTCTAAAGCTGTTCCGTTATTCCTCCAAAACAAGGTGATCCACACCGGATGCCTGAAATTCGCTCATGTAGCGATTCATCCGACCAACGATTTCATCGTAGTTCTCTTCCGTAATATCGGGATAGGCCATATCCCTGCGGGATAATTCTTCGGCCAGAATCTCATAGAACACATTATCCTCGTAATAGGCGATGGCTTCATGAATGCCGCCCTCCACATAGGCTTTGGATGGGATGCTGTTGCCGTCCATGTCCTCCTCGGTCAGTACAGCCATTTTGTGCGCAGGGCAAAGTCCAAAGAGCTTGCTCTCCAGATTGTCATAGTCGGCAAAGCGGTCGTCACCGCGGGTTGAGTTGAGGATCCAGTTCCCGATGTATACCATATCCAGAAGCTGGCGGAATTCTTTGGTTGTCAGATTGATTTGCATGGGAATCCTCCTTTGAGCAGCGTTACGTTCTATTATAGCAAAGATATTTTGGATTTCCAGATGGAATTTGTAAAATATATTGATTGGAAAGAAAATGAGGGAGTTGTCATGAAGAAACTCAGTGTATGCATTTTGTTCGGCGGCATGAGCCCCGAGCATGAAGTATCCCTTCGTTCCGCGGAATCCGTGCTGAACAATATTGACCACGGGAAATATAATGTCTTCCCCGTGGGTATCACAAAGGACGGCAATTGGATCCTCTTCGGCAGCGATCATTATTCCGAGCTGCCCGACGGCACCTGGGAGGAAAACCCCAACAACTGCCACGCGGCCATCTCTCCCATCCGTGGTCAGGGACTGCTGCGGTTCGAGGGTGACTGCGTGGTGCGCGAGCACATCGATGTGGTGTTCCCGGTGCTCCATGGTGCCAACGGCGAAGACGGCGCGGTGCAGGGGCTGCTGCAGCTGGCGGGCATTCCTTACGTCGGCCCCCATATTGCCGCATCTGCGGTCGCCATGGATAAGACCCTGACCAAGCTTGTCGTCGATCACGCGGGCGTACCCCAGGCTGCCTGGCATCTGGTGCGCCGCGGTGAACTGGAGCATCACATGGAGCAGGTCGTGGAGACCCTGGAGGATAAATTCTCCTATCCCATGTTTGTCAAGCCTGCAGGCACCGGCTCTTCCGTGGGCGTCAGCAAGGCTGCAAACCGGGAAAGCCTGTATGCGGCACTGACTGCGGCCGCGGCCTATGATGAGAAGGTTCTGGTTGAGGAATTCATTGACGGCAGGGAAATCGAGGTGGCCGTTCTGGGCAATGACAATCCCGCTGCATCCATCTGCGGCGAGATTGACTCCGGCGCCGAATTCTATGATTACGATGCAAAGTATGTGACCGATACCTCCACTGCTTACATTCCCGCCCGTATCAGCGAAGAGGTGGAGGAGCAGGTGCGTGAAATGGCGGTTAAGGTATACGCTGCCATTGGCTGCCAGGGTCTTAGCCGTGTGGACTTCTTTGTGACGCATGCGGACAACCGCATTGTGTTCAACGAGATCAACACCTTGCCGGGCTTTACGTCCATTTCCATGTATCCCAAGCTGTTTGCTGCCAGCGGAATTGCCTATTCCCAGTTGATTGACGAGCTGCTGAAGCTGGCGATGGAGGCCTGCAAATGAAGCGGGCAGTTGTGCTGCGCATTCAGGGCCGGCAGAGCTACGACGGTCAGGAGCCGGATGTGATCGAACTGGTGACAGAGGGCACCATGGATTTTACAGCCGGCGGCTGGGACATCAGCTATGAGGAAAGTGAACTGACCGGTATGGACGGTGTGACCACCACATTCCGGGTGGAGCCGGGGAAGGTGACGCTCCGCCGCACGGGAAAGCTGCGCTCCGAGATGGTGTTTCAGGAGGGAACGCGCCACGAATCCCTCTATCAGCTGGAATTCGGCGCGCTGCTGATGGCAGTGACCGCCAGACAGGTATTTTTCGATATTGTGCCGGACGGCGGCATGATCGATCTTACGTACAACGTTGAGATTGAAAACAGTGCAGCGGGTCTTGTGGAGTATCATCTGGACATTCGCGCAAAATGAGCAGCAGGCATTCTGATTTGAATGCCTGCTGTTTTTTATTTATTCACCTTCGCCACCGCCGGAGCCTTCACCACCACCGCCGGAGCCCTCTCCGCTTCCAGCCGGAGCTTCGGGCACGGCAGGTTCTTCAGCAGGAGGTTCTGTGGGTGTCACGATCTTTACAACAACCTTATCACGCTTCCTGTAGACGGAAACCTGATCTTCCTCCCGGACAATCAGTTCTTTCGTCTCCTTGTTGTACTTATTTTTGTATGTTCTGACGGTATAACCGGTGTAGGGGGAGGTGATCACCTGCCCATCGCGATACCCCTCCGCGTTGTTGGGCGCGTACTCTTTATAGATGGTATCCGGCGACTGCGAACCGAGAACCACATACTCCATTTCGATGTAGTAATCCTTTTCGTCGGTTCCGATCAGCTGCATTTTGACAAAACCGCCTTCCACCTTCGCTTCAATCCGAATTGGGAAATTGGTGTTGTTTTTGAAGGAGAAATCAGGACCACCCCAGCTGACGGTTGCATCCATGCCCATGGGCATATAGGAAGAAACATAGCTGTGGGGGCTGCGCTTGACGATTTGCAGATCTGCGACCAGGGTGCAGTAGTACAAGGTAGAGGACACCTGACAGATGCCTCCGCCCAGGGTTTTGACGGTTTGACCGCCGTCGTACGCATCTGCGGCCTTATAACCGGCAGCTGCGGTGCGCTCGCCGACCACCGTGTTGAAGTCAAATACGTCGCCGGGGGCAAGCACCAGACCGTTGATGGTGGCGCAGGCCAGACGGAGGTTGTTGTTGCGGTTTTCATCCCCGGAGTGCTTGGTCTCATAGGCACCCAGCACATCCCGGAACAGTTTTTCGGACAGCTCGTCACCGTAGACTTCGGGCAGCAGATAACGGAAAGGTACTTCAATCGTATCACCGTAATCGGCCTGCTCCAGCTGCTGCAGTGCCTGTTCCAGATTGAAATCATAGCCGTAGATTTCCGGGACGACTTCAAAGGTCTTCATGTCCACATAGGCGCTGACAGGATCTTTCCGATACTCCTTGTACATCGCTTCCAGATCCAGAACTTCGGGGAGCGTCTCGGGTTCTGCCGGTTCGGCCTTGACAAGGAAAGTGTTGAAGCTGTATGCATCCAGAACCCTGTTATAAACATCGTCAATATCCAGACGGCGACCGGGCATACCGATGGTCAGGGTCATTACCTGACAGGGAGCATCCTTTTGGAAATGTTCATCGGATGCGTCCAGAACGGGTGCATCAATATCAAATGTCACGGAAGAGGGAAGATAGGTGCTGTTGTAGCTTTCACCGTAGGCATCCAGCTCGCTGCGAATGTAGGTAAGATCCAGATTCAGATAATTCAGCAGCGGGATGTGGTGCGTGATGGTCAGGGAAGCTTCTTTGGCAGCTTCACGCTCTTTGTAATTCCCCATTCGGCCGTATTTGTAGGCATCATCCACGACCGCCTCCACATCCAGCTTGGCACCGGTGCGCGATGGGGAGAAATGCAGCGTGGTATTCGGAAGCTCCACCACCATATCCGTCTGCGTGAAGGTATGGTCGGTTGCCTGATGCAACGCCGCTTCTGCCTGATCCCGGGTCATGCCGCCCAGATTGATGCCTGAGACCATAACGTTGTTGAGTATCAGACCGTCATCGGTGGGCCAACCAACGAAATACCAGATGCTGGCAATGATGCCGATCAGAAGAACAGCAGTCACACTGCATATGGAAATCAGAATAATCTTGCGGTTTCTGGCCAGAGCCGATGATTTGTCGGAAGCGGCGGCCTTTTGCGCGCCGATGGTTGGTTTGCCGGTTTTAGCATCGGGCGGAACCCGAATCGGCTCTTCACCCTGTGGAGTGGAAAACTTGCCCATAAGGATCATCTCCTTTGCGAATATGTCTTTATTTTCGGATTATTGTATCATATTTTTTGAAAAAAGCAATACGCATTCCAATCTCGTGAATTTAAGATTTACATAATTCTTTCAAACGCGCAATGAACGCTTTGCTCTGCTTCAGACTGTCCACACCGGACGCAAGCTTCAGGCGCAGCGTCGGTTCTTTCGCGGTTGCCACAAATTGCAGGCGGTTGTTATAATCCGAACCGGAACAAACACGGCTGACCAGATCGAAATCCAATTGGTTCAATGTAAACAGCACATCGCCACCCTTTTGCTTGATGTCCTTCACACCGACGCTGCGGGCATTGGCGCGCAGCAGCGCAATATCAATCAGATTCAGAACACCCTTGGGCGGTTCGCCGTAGCGATCCACGATTTCGTCCAGCAGGTCATCAGCATCCTCTTCGCAGCGGATGGCAGCCATACGGCGGTACAGATCCATGCGCTCCTCGCCCCGGGTGACGTAGTCCTTGTCCACGTTGGCGGTGACGTTCAGATCGGCGGTGCAGTCAGGCATCCTGGGTGCGTCGCCCCGCTCCTCCAGAACCGCCTCGTCCAGCAGCTTCAGATACATATCGTAGCCCACGCTCATCATATGACCCGATTGCTCAGCACCCAGCAGATTGCCGGCACCGCGAATCTCCAGATCCCGCATGGCGATTTTGAAGCCGGAGCCGAACTCCGCAAAATCCCGGATGGCGGAAAGACGCTTCTCGGCAATCTCCGTCAGATTCTTGTCGGGTTTGTAGGTGAAATAGGCATAGGCGTGGCGGGTGGAGCGCCCCACGCGCCCCCTGAGCTGATGAAGCTGGGAAAGACCGAACTGGTCGGCATTTTCAATGATGAGGGTATTGACATTTGGAATGTCAAGGCCGGTTTCAATGATGGTGGTGCACACCAGCACCTGAATTTCTCCATCCGCCATGGCCTGCATCACATCACTCAAAGCATCCTCGCCCATCTGTCCGTGAGCGACCGCAACGGAAAGACCCGGGATGCGCTTTTGCAGCGCGGAAGCACACTGATCAATGGTCTCCACCCGGTTGTGCAAATAATAGACCTGACCGCCCCGCTCGATCTCCCGGCGAATGGCGTCATCGATGATGGCATTGTTATGCTCCATGACAAAGGTCTGCACGGGATACCGATCCGCCGGAGGCTCCTCGATGGTGGACATATCCCGGATGCCGGACAGTGCCATATTCAGCGTTCTGGGGATGGGGGTGGCGGAAAGGGTCAGCACGTCCACACCCTTGGAAATCTCCTTCAGCCGCTCCTTGTGACTGACGCCGAAACGCTGCTCCTCATCGATGATCAGCAGACCCAAATCCTTGTACTCTATGTTTTTTTGCAGCAGCTTGTGGGTACCGATGATCAGATCCACACTGCCTGCCTTCAAATTCGCAATGGTACGCTTCTGCTGCGCCGGCGTGCGGAACCGGCTGAGCACATCGATATTCACGGGAAAACCGCGGAAGCGAGCCACAGCGGTCTGATAGTGCTGCTGTGCCAGAACGGTGGTGGGAACCAGAATCGCTGCCTGCTTGCCGTCCATGATGGCTTTCATGACCGCACGCAGCGCCACCTCCGTCTTGCCGAAGCCCACGTCACCACAGAGCAGCCGGTCCATGGGGACGGGGGACTCCATATCGTGCTTGATATCTGCGATACAGCGCAGCTGATCGTCGGTTTCGGGATAGGGGAAATTGTCCTCAAATTCCTGCTGCCAGGGGGAGTCGGCAGCAAAGGCAAAGCCTGCCTGCCGCTTGCGGGCAGCATAGAGCTTGATCAGCTCGCCGGCCATATCCTTTGCCGCTTTTCTGGCTTTGGATTTGGTTTTCTGCCAGGCATCGGAGCCGATTTTGTTCAGACGCACATTGGCATCCTCACCGCCGCTGCCGATGTATTTTCCCACCAGATCCAGCTGCGTGGCGGGAACAAACAGGGTATCACTGCCCTGATAGGCGATTTTTACATAATCCTTGACGGCACCGTCCACCCGAATCTGCTCCATGGCCACGAACCGGCCAATGCCGTAGTTCTCGTGGACCACCAGATCACCGGGGGAAAGATCCGTGAAGGAGTTCAGCTTCTGCCGGTTGGTGGCTGATTTTTTGGAAGTTTTCCGCCTGGGCGCGGTTTTGACCGTCAGCTGACCTTCCGACAGAATTGCAAGCCTGGAATCGGGATACTCCATGCCATGAGGCAGTGTGCCTTCGGTAAGAAGAATCTGACCGGGTTTGGGCATGGTGGTCAGGGGAATGCACAGCAGGGCGGAGAGCCCCTTGGCGCTGAGCATTTCTTTCAGCAGCTCCGCCCGCATTCTGGTGCCGCAGAGCACCAGAGAGGAAAATTCCATTTTCTGATAGTGGGAAAGATCCGAGGCGGCGGTATCCAGATTGCCGCCGTAGCCGGGCAGCTGCTTGGCAACCATGGGAAGCAGCACTTTCGGCGGGCAGTCCTCCGGGTAGGAGGTACCGCCGAAGGCATCAAAATACACGACGGTTCGCCCCTGAAGGGCAGCGCAGAAATCCTCCCACTGGCACACAAAGTCGCATAGCTCTCCCGCCAGCAGACCTCCCTGCAGAAGACTGTCCAGCTGCAGACCCATCTCATCACAGCGGTTGCGGGCACTGCGCCGCAGATTGCCCTGGTCACAGACGGCGAGAATGGCATTTTCGGGGATATAGTCCATGGCGGTGGCCATCTGGGGATAAATCAGAGCCATATAACGGTCGGATGCGGGGTTTTGCAGGCCGTTTTCGTATTTTTCAATGTCTTTGGACAATGTGGCGATCAGCGCTTCGTTTACATTCTTCCGCCGTTTCTGACGGGCAATCAGCCGGTTCAGGTCATCACACAGCCCTTCTATGCCGCCCTGATGCAGCCGGGGTTGGGTTTCGCCCACGGGAAGCACCACCAGCCGGTCCAGGTTGTCCGTGCGCCGCTGGGTGTCCGGGTCAAAATAACCCATGGTATCCAGCTCGTCGCCGAAGAACTCCGCACGAACCGGGCGGTCGGCAGCGGGGGAGTAGATGTCCAGAATACCGCCCCGGACGGCAAACTGACCGGGGCCTTCCACCATGGCGCAGCGGCTGTAGCCGGATGCGCTCAGCCGTGAAATCAAGGTATCGGTTGGGTACTCAGACCCCACCTCCATACAAAATGCCGCGCCCATCAGTGTGGCAGGGGGCATGGTTCGCTGGCTGAGCGATTCCCATGTGAGAATCTGAATGGGTGTGTTACCCGCCGCCAGATCGAAAAGCTGGCGCAGACGCTGCTGCTCCCAGGCACGGGAAACCACCGCGGCGTCGTACAGGGTCAGCTCACGGCTGGGAAGCACAGGGGCTGTCTCCGCGAGGAAGCATTTCAATTCTTCCTGCATCCGCTTTGCGGCCATGTCATCCTGACAGACGATCACCAGCGGACGGGCAATTTCCCGATGCAGGGCGGCAATCATGTGGCTGCGGTTGATCTGGCCAATGCCGGTCACCGCGGCGCTCTGCCCAGCGGTCAGGGATTGCAGCAGCGTATTGAATTCGGGGATGCTCTTTAAGGACAACAGAAGTTTTTCCATAATAAAACCTCAAAACAGGATACCAACGTGGAGCGCGGAAAGGGGACTGTTACACCCCTTTCCGTGGATATTTGCATTTGTTTACTGCTTTCCGTTGTAACGGTTGGCAGCCTCGGGAACGCCGTGGTCAATGATGGCAAGGGCAGCTTCACCCGCCCATTCCAGAGCATTCTTCAGCGCCTTTTCCTCCTGCGCGGAGAAGGTGCTCAGCACCCAGTCTGCCAGATCCATTTCGGGATGGGGCTTGGCACCGACACCGATCTTGACACGGGGGAAGCTCTGGGAACCAACCTCCGCAATGATGGATTTGATGCCGTTGTGACCGCCGGCAGAACCGTCGGCGCGCACGCGCAGCCGTCCGGGGGGCAGGGAAATGTCATCAAACATCACGATGATCCGGGCGGGAGGAATGCTAAAATAGGCGGAAAGCTGCAAAACGCTGCGCCCGGACAGATTCATATAGGTCTGCGGCTTCAGAAGCATCAACTTTTTGCCCTTGTAATTGACCTGCGTATAAAGACCCTGAAATTTCATCCGGTCGATTTTGCAGCCGAGGGACCCTGCCAGAAGATCAATGGCCCGGAAGCCAGCGTTGTGGCGGGTCTTTTCATAGTCGCGGCCGGGATTTCCCAGACCCACGATCAACCATGTTTCGTTCATCCTGATTCAACCATTCAATCCTAAGTAGTTTGCGGCGGCAAAACTCCACCAAATATAGTATAGCATAAATGATGCCATAAATGCAACAGTTTTCAAATTGCGGCCGCAGCACCGGGCGGCCTCTTTTACAGCAGAATTTTAGCCCGGCGGCAGGCAAGCCTGCCGCTGGGCCATGGCACAATCAGTTTTTGCTCTCTGCTTTTTTCGCTTCGACCCAGGCTTGAATCTCACTTTCCGGGGTGTCGGTGACAACATAACGTGTCACGCGTCCGGCCCAGATATTGTCCATAGCCACGGTCTCAATCTCGGTCAGATTGCCTGCTTCATCAAACCGGTATGTATAAATCCGGCAAGGGTTATACGCGGCATCCCGGGAATAGGCGTATACCAACTGAATCTGCCGATCACTGATGATGCTGTATCCTTCCGGGAAGTAAATGGAGTCATACGCTGACGGATCAGATGTGCGTTTCAGCCAATGACCATAGAGCGTATCACCGGGTTCTTTTGCGGAGCTGTGGGAATAGCTTTCCGCGTCATTGTAATAATCCTGTACAATCGTCGTGCCGTATTTCCAGAATACATCTGTCAGACGGGCACGGGTATCGTAGTCACTATATCCATAATCGTACCTCTCAACGCGGTAATTGCTCTTTTCCAGCTTTTCGATGGCATCATCAACACGTGCCAGTGCCGCCTCAGCGCCTTCTCCAAACAAACCACCGGTCTGATAGATGGCAAACTCAGCATACTGAATAATTGATTCGGTGCCATTGTAGAAGCGCTTGCCCATGCGGTAAACACCGGCATCCAGTTTACCATATGCTTCCGTCCAGTCTGCCTGATATGTAACAGTTTTGCTTGACAGCCTGATCGTTTCGTCCCCCCAGCCGGCCATCGTGTTTTCGTCTCCAAGCCGGCTCCAACCGGAACCTACTTTCTTTTCAAGCCAATAATTACCGTCGGTGGTATAATTGGAAACGCCAATGGCATTCACGGCCAGCCAGACTTCGCCGCCGCCCGGCTCCAGATAATCATCATCCACGCGGAAGAAGATGCCCCACGGGGAGCTGTCCTGCGCGTCAGCGGCATCCTGCAAGATATAGGAACCCACAGCGGAAATATAGGTCCGGTAGCTTCCGAATGCACCCAGATCCTTTACTTCCAGACGATACACCTGCTCGTCAACCACACCTCCGTTTTCATCCATCGCCTGTATCAGACGGTTTACAGACGCAAGGGTGCCATCCTCGGAGAACTTAAATGTGTCCATGCCCTGGTACGCGCTGCCTTGATAATCCGCCCAGACAGAACAGAATGTGATCTCTTCCTGGGAGATTTGCGATTTTCCTTCCGTGAACAGGAACCGGCGGTTCTGGTTCAGCTGATATGGTTCTTTCCATCCTGCGGTATGGGAGATTACATCTTCAGAGTTGCTGCTGGAAACACAGAACTCGCCCACATAGAAGTCAGCACGCACTTTGTCGTTGGATTTTGTAATCTGCCTGACGGGATATACGCCTCCATTCGGAGCGGTTTCGGAAAGAATCACGGAGTATTCAGATTTGGAAGAAAGTGCATTCAGTGCCGCTTCACACCGCTCCAAAGCAGCCTCTTCCTCGGCAGGCAGCTTTTCCCGGTAGATATGGAATGCTGTGCGGAATGTGGCAGAATCCGTAGCGCTTTCGATCGTCTGGCAAAGTCTGTAGTCACCGGCAGAAAGGGCACCGTAATCCAGTGTCCAATCCAGTTCGGATTCATGATATTCGATCGCGGAAGCTCTGCTCTGTGCAAACCCGATGCTGTAGTATTCCAGCAGGTTCACATGACTGGATTTGCTGGGGACGGGCTCCCATGCCGATCCATTCCACTTCTCCAGAAACGCGTCTTTCATATTCATAAATTCGGAAGCGGCGGCAAACCGTTCCTCAACCACGTATACCAGAGTGCCGCCTGTTGGGCGGGTGATATCCAGAATGATATCCACGCCCCAATCGGGATTCGGCTCCATTTCAGGCGGCTGCACAGGAAGAAAGGCTGCAGGATCTTCCTTGCTGATTTCCCGCAGGGAAGCATCGGCATCCACCGGCACTTCCACCACAGCCTGCGGACTGGTCATCAGACATATCCCAACGAAAAGGAAGGCAGCCAATGCCAATAAGGTGATCCAGAAGCTGGGCTTACGGTAATTCAGAATGGATTGAATACGGTACTTCACACTGATTTCACCGAATGCCACCGGACAGGCAGCATAATGGGCACGATTGGTGCTGCAGCGCAGCAAAGCGGCGGAATAGGTTTTACGCTCATCCAGTTCCATAAACTGAACAACACGCTCATCACAGGCCATCTCGATGTCCTTGCAGAGGAGAATGTAACCAACCCACACAAGGGGATTAAACCAGTGGACAGCAAGCGCCAGAAAGCCAATCATCTTGATCCAATGGTCACCTTTATCCAAATGGGTACGCTCATGGGCGAGAATCTGCTTGCGTGTTTCAATGGGCATTCCGGCGGGAATGTAAATCTTTGGCTTGATAAAGCCCAAAACAAAGGCGGTTTCAATCCGATCAGATTCCCAGCCGCCGGGAATTTTCACCGCATCCATCACCTTGCGGTGCAGTCGGATATAGGAGAACACGCTGTACAATCCAATCGCGATTGCCAATACGATCCAGACTGCCGAAAAAAAGGGTAACAGCTTTGCTGGCAGCGCAATGTGAATCTGCTGCGGCTGAAGACTGTATACGCTTTCGATGGGAACGGGTAAAAGCAGGCGGATTCCTGCCAGCACCCACAACCAGCAAATCGTTTTCTTAGGCGCTTTTTTTAAGACCAATCTCAGGAGCATGACGGCGAGAATGACGATGCTTCCGTGGACACTGGTTTCCAAAACAGTTGGGAAGAAAGAATTCATAGTGATTCCTCCTGAAAACTGTCGATCAATGCTTGCAGCTGATCCACCTCACTCTTTGTCAGCTTCCTGCTTCTGGAGAATGCAGCGATGAATGCGGGCATAGAGCCTTCAAAGGTTTCTTCTACCATTTCTTCCAAACGGGAGCGCTGCGCTTCCTCCTTGGAAATCAGTGCAGTGACGATGGCATTTTCGTTCTTGACGACGCCGCGTTCCGACAGTCTGCGGATCACGGTGTAGGTAGTTGCCTTGGTCCAGCCCAGGTGCTCCCTGCACAGAGCCACCAGCTTCGTGGAATTAACCGGTTCGTGTTCCCATAGCAGAAGGCAGAAACGGTACTCACTTTCGAAAATCTTCGGTGTTTCCATATCATTGATTCCTTTCCTGGTTAAGTAAAAACGTTATCGGGGATTAAAGCCATGAACCGGCGCGCCCTCGCAGGTGACATTTTTGCATTGATATACGCGGAAAGCTATACCACCCAAATCACGGAATGTATTGCCGTCTACATTCACATCATCACAGAAGTTCAGTTCCACGCCACCAACCGTGCAGTCATAAATATCATTGTTGACGATTTGGATATTTTTGCTGCTTTCGGCCGTTACACCCAGGGTGCCGCACCCAAACAGACCACAGTCTTCCACCAGAATATCCTGACAGTTCAGAAAGTACAGCACACCACCCACACAGTAACCGGGTTCTTCCGTATGTCCGGCGGTCAGACCGCTGACCATCACGCGGCTGCAATTACAGAAGTTCAAAACATTGGAGTAACGGGGTACAGAAGAGATGACATTCGCATTATGATCTTCGCCGCTTCCACGAATGGTCAAATCAGAGACTTCTGCAATATACAATTCCGGACCGTCATATGCATCTGCCCAGTAATAATAATCTCCATTGGTTTTTCCATATCCGGTAGCCTTGCTCAAATCAAGAAGCTCCGCATCCACAACAATCTCCGTATTCGGAGCAATTGCAGCCAGAAACTCATCGACCGTCGTAACGGTAACCTGATTTTGAGGCGCGGTGATGACCGGCCGGACTGTCACAACAAAGGGTGCCGGCTCTTCCGTGGGAACCTCTGTTGTCGCATCGGTCACGTCCATGTCCACGCTGTCGGTTGATTCCATGTCCACGCTGTCGGTCGCGTCCATGTCCACGTTGTCGGATGGAACAACGATGGCCGGATTGCCTGTTGGTACAGATACGTTTTCCGGCGGATTGGAATAGGTTACTCCGCAGCCTGCAAGCAGAGCGAGTGCCAGAATTACCGTTAGAATTGACATTTTTGTTTTCATTGGATTCTCCCCTTCAATCGATAAGATAGGCTGAAACAGACGCAAAAGGTTTAATGCATTACACCTTGTATGTGAAGTTTAACATATTAAACCTTCGGTGTCAATAGAAAAATCGAAAAAGTGATAAAAACCTCCAAGGCACGTTTGGATGCAACATCGATTATGCTCATGAAGACTGCGAGAATGCCATACGGCGGGGCATCGCTGCTGCTGTATCCGAATGCGCAGGACTCGAAATTTTGTTTGTATTTCCTCTTGTGAAGCTCCATTTTTTGTGGTATAATATCAGATACGAGATTCACATATGCAGGAGAAAAGCTATGAGTGACAAAATAGTGATTCGGGGTGCCAGAGAGAACAATCTGAAGAACGTTGATCTGACCATCCCAAGAGATAAGCTGGTGGTTTTTACGGGGCTTTCCGGCTCCGGCAAGTCCAGCCTTGCCTTTGATACGATTTACGCGGAAGGTCAGCGGCGCTATGTGGAGAGCCTTTCTTCCTATGCCCGGCAGTTTCTGGGACAGATGGACAAGCCCGACGTGGATGCCATCGAGGGCCTGTCCCCGGCCATTTCCATCGACCAGAAGACCACATCCAAGAACCCCCGCTCCACGGTGGGCACGGTGACGGAGATTTACGACTATCTGCGCCTCCTGTGGGCCCGTGTCGGTACGCCCCATTGTCCCAAGTGCGGCAGGGAAATCTCCCGTCAGACCATCGACCAGATCGTGGATCGGGTGGAGGCGCTGGGGGAGGGAACCCGGTTTCTTGTCCTGTCCCCGGTGGTACGCGCCAAGAAGGGCGAGCACGTGAAGGTGTTTGAAGATGCCCGGAAGGACGGCTTTGCCCGTGTCCGCGTGGATGGCATTCAGTACGACCTGACGGAAGAGATCAAGCTTGAAAAGAATAAGAAGCACAGCATCGAGCTGGTGGTGGATCGTCTGGTGCTGAAAGAGGGTCTGCGCCGCCGCCTGTCGGACTCCATTGAAACAGCTTGTGCCCATTCCGGGGGACTTGTCATCATTGAACTTCCCACCACAAAGGAAGAACTGAGTTTCTCTCAGAACTATGCCTGCGAGGATTGCGGCATCAGCCTGACAGAGCTGGAGCCCCGGATGTTCTCGTTCAACAATCCTGCCGGCGCCTGCCCGGCCTGCACCGGTCTGGGCTTCCGGCTGGTGGCGGATGAGGATATGGTGGTGCCGGATAAGTCCAAATCCATTCTTGACGGCGCGATTCAGGTGTCCGGCTGGCAGAATGCCCGGACGGACAGCGTATTCCGTATGTATTTCGAGGCACTGGCAAAGAAGTATCACTTTGATTTGAACGTGCCCTTTTCCGAGCTGTCCGAGGAAGCCAGAGATGTGATTCTCTATGGCACCAGGGGTGAGAAGCTGCGCATGACCTACAACCGGGGCAACGGCATGGGCGTGCTGGAACAGCCCTTTGAGGGCATCATGAATAATATTTCCCGCCGCTACAGGGAAACCCAGTCCGATTCCGCGCGAAAAGAGCTGGAGGAATGTATGTCCAGCGCGCCCTGCCCCCAGTGCGGCGGTCACCGCCTGTCCGATATTGCCCGGGCTGTGACGGTGGGCGGCATCGGGATTATGGACTTCTGCGACATGAGCATTGCCAGGGAACTGGAATTCATGGACAATCTCCATCTGGAGGGAAATCTTGCAACCATTGCCCAGCAGATCGTGCGGGAAATCGTGTCCAGACTGACCTTTTTGAAGGACGTGGGTCTGAGCTATCTGACCCTTTCCCGGGCATCGGGCACACTGTCCGGCGGCGAAAGCCAGCGCATTCGACTGGCAACGCAAATCGGCTCTTCCCTCATGGGGGTGCTGTATATCCTTGATGAACCCTCCATAGGTCTGCACCAGCGGGACAACGACAAGCTGCTGGGTACGCTGAAGCAGCTGCGGGATCTGGGCAATACCCTGATCGTGGTGGAGCATGATGAAGACACCATGCGCGCGGCGGATTTTATTGTGGACGTGGGTCCCGGCGCTGGAAGCCGCGGCGGCGAAATCGTGGAAGCCGGAACACTGGAGGATATTCTGCGCAATCCCCGTTCCATCACCGGCCAGTATCTGTCCGGCGTGAAGAAAATCCCGGTGCCCAGCGCCCGGCGCGCAGGCAACGGAAAATTCCTGACGGTCACCGGCGCGGCGGAGAACAATCTGAAGGATGTGGATGTGTCCATTCCCCTGGGAACGCTGACCTGTGTCACCGGCGTTTCCGGCTCCGGCAAGTCCAGTCTGGTCAACGAGGTGCTCAATAAGACCCTCCTTGGGACGCTCAACCACGCCCGCACCCGTCCCGGCGCCTGCAAGTGCGTGGAGGGTATGGAATATCTGGATAAGGTGATTGACATTGATCAGAGCCCCATCGGACGTACCCCCCGCTCCAATCCTGCCACCTACACGGGTCTTTTCAACGACATTCGCGACCTCTTTGCATCTACAAACGATGCCAAGGTACGCGGCTACGGCCCCGGCAGATTCTCCTTCAATGTCAAGGGTGGCCGCTGCGAAGCCTGCTGCGGCGACGGACTCGTGAAAATCGAAATGCACTTCCTGGCGGATGTTTACGTTCCCTGCGAGGTTTGCCGGGGTGCCCGCTACAACCGGGAAACCCTGGAAGTGCTATATAAGGGAAAGAACATTTCTCAGGTTCTGGATATGACTGCGGAGGAAGCGGTGGACTTCTTCGAGAATCTGCCGAAAATCCGCAGAAAAGCCCAGACCATGGTGGAGGTTGGACTGGGCTATGTGAAGCTGGGACAGTCCAGCACCACCCTTTCCGGCGGCGAAGCCCAGCGGGTCAAGCTGGCAACCGAGCTTGCCCGGGTTTCTACCGGCAAAACCATCTATATTCTGGATGAACCCACCACGGGTCTGCACGCGGCAGATGTGCACAAGCTGATCGAAGTGCTGCAGCAGCTGGTGGACGCAGGCAATACGGTGCTGGTGATCGAGCACAATCTGGACGTGATCAAAACAGCAGACTACCTCATTGATCTTGGCCCCGAGGGGGGCGATCAGGGCGGCTATGTGGTTGCAACCGGCACACCTGAGGCCGTTGCCCAGGTGGAAGGCAGCTATACCGGCCAGTATCTACGGCAGTATCTGTAAAAAATACGCGCACCGCAAAAGCGGTGCGCGGACAGTATCAATTGATGGAATCCGGATCGTACAGGTACGCCGGCAGCACATCGGAAAGTTCAATCAGCCCGTGATCCCGTTCTCCTGCGTAATCGATCCGCAGCTTCGGGCTGCATATGGTGGCATCGCCGGAGCGAATCGCAAAGCTGACGGTGATGCGGGTACCGCAGCCTTCCGGATGATCCACAAGTACGGTTCCACCATGAATGGCGGCTGTACTGCGAATCAAAACCATCCCAAGACCCAATCCGTAGCGGCCATCCTCGATCGCGCTCTGACGGGCATAACGGGAGAAAATGCTGCCGCGCAGATTTTCCGGGATGCCGCTTCCGCTGTCGCACACGGATAAATACATTCTGGTGCCGCGACGGGTCAGTGCTGCGGTGATGGTGCCGCCTTCCGGCGAAAACCTGATGGCATTGGAAAGAATGTTGAACACCATTCGCTCCAGCTTCTGCACATCTGCCAGCGTATAAACACTTTCCGGATAGCCGGTGTACTGCAATTTGATCCCGGTGTGCTCCGTCAGCGCTGCGGAACGCTGGAATATTTCCTGCAAGGCTGCGCAGAGATTGCATACTTCAAGCCGGGCACCTGTGTCAGCGACATAACGCTCCGCATCGGACATATTGCTGATGATGCGAAGCATACGGAACAACCCACGGTTGAGCTGCGACATCTGCGCCTGGGATTTGCTGTCCTCGCCGATTGCAGTGGGCAGAAGCTTATCCGCAAGGGTCATGACGGTGGACAGAGGCTCCCGCAGCTCCCGGGCGGCCAATGCCATGGACTGAAGATGGGCGTTGGTTTCATCCTGCTCCAGACAGAATACATCAAATTCCGGCATCCGGGAGACGGAGGCACCAAGGCTGTGCCCTGCGATGCAGACGCTCAGATACAGGCATCCGCCGCTGAAAGCTGCATATTCCTCCTTGCCGGTTTGCAGCAGCGACTGAATACGGATTCCCGGCTCGATCAGTAGACCGGATGCGGCTGCATTCACCTTGATGATGATATCGTTTTGAACGCAGAACGCAGGTTCCTGTATCAGATCCAGCATCCCCCATGCATTTTGGTATTGATCCATGACTTTCCTCCTCATGGTGGTATCTTGCGCAGAATCAGGGAAAACTTTCGGCTTTTTATTTCGACAAGATTCGACGTATATCCTTATTCTAGCGATAATGAGAGAAAATAGCAAGGGAAAACAAAGGAAGAGGTGAAAATTATGGCGATTCATGACGGACACCGTCAGCGCCTGAAGGACCGGTTCTGCAAAGAGGGTCTGGATCATTTTGAGGAGCATCAGGTTCTGGAGCTGCTGCTTTTCTACTGCATCCCGAGAATTGACACCAACCCCATAGCCCATGAGCTGCTGCATCGATTCGGAAGCCTGGCACAGGTGCTGGAAGCACCGGTGGAAGAGCTGGAAAAGGTGCAGGGGATCGGACACAACGCCGCGGTTTTCCTGTCGCTGATTACCGCAGCCGGACGGTACTATCAGGTCAATTGCGCTTCACGCAATGTGGTTTTGACATCGGTGGAAGCCTGCGGCAGATACCTGATGCCGTTTTTCTATGGCCAGCGTAATGAGCTTGTATATCTTTTGTGTCTGGATGCAAAATGTAAAGTGCTCTGCTGCAAAAAGATCGGGGAGGGCAGTGTCAACTCTGCCGGTGTACCGATTCGCAGGATCGTGGAGACGGCGCTGTCCGCCAATGCGACTTCCGTTGTTCTGGCACATAATCACCCCAGCGGACTGGCTGTGCCATCGGATGCGGATGTGCAGACCACCCGCCGTCTGGCAATGGCACTGGACGCGGTGGAAATTGGGCTGATTGACCACATTGTGGTGGCGGACGATGATTTTGTATCCCTGGCGCAGTCAGGCTATTACCGGGCGGACGAATGCTGCTCGATGGTGTATCAGGAGGTAGCACAGTGGACAGATTCCAATTAGTTTCGGATTACCGTCCCTCCGGCGACCAGCCGCAGGCCATTGCGGGACTGGTAAACGGTGTCAACTGGGGCCTGCGGGAGCAGACCCTGCTGGGTGTGACCGGCTCCGGTAAGACCTTTACCATGGCGTCGGTCATTGAGAAGCTGAATCGCCCCACTCTGGTGCTGGCGCACAACAAAACCCTGGCAGCGCAGCTTTGCTCCGAGTTTCGGGAGTTTTTTCCCAACAATGCGGTGGAGTATTTCATAAGCTACTACGATTATTATCAGCCGGAGGCCTACATCGCCCACACGGATACCTACATTGAAAAGGATTCCTCCGTCAATGAGGAAATCGACCGGCTGCGGCACAGTGCGACCTCTGCGCTGTTTGAGCGCCGAGATGTGATTGTGGTCAGCTCCGTCAGCTGCCTGTACGGTCTGGGCGACCCCATCGACTACAGAAGCATGGTGATTTCTCTGCGCGTGGGCAATACGTATCCGCTGGATCAGGTGCTGCGAAAATTGACGGAGATCCGTTACGAGCGAAACGACCTGGACTTTTCCCGCAACAAGTTCCGCCTGCGGGGCGACACACTGGAAGTATATCCTGCCTACTGGTCGGGTCGTGCCATCCGGGTGGAGTTTTTCGGCGACGAGGTGGACCGTATCAGTGAGATCAATGCGGTTTCCGGCATTGCGGAGCGGTATGTTGACCATGTGGCCATCTATCCCGCCTCCCACTATGTGGCATCGAGAGAAAAGCTGCAGCGAGCCATGCTGGAAATCCAGCGTGAGTGCGATGAGCAGGTGGCATGGTTCCGTGCCCACGACAAGCTGATTGAGGCGCAGCGCATTGCCCAGCGAACCGCCTATGATCTGGAGATGCTGACGGAAATCGGCTTCTGCAGCGGCATCGAAAACTATTCCCGGGTCATTCAGGGACGCGCCCCCGGCACACCCCCCACGACGCTTTTGGACTATTTTCCCGATGACTATCTCATGTTCATCGATGAAAGCCATGTGACACTACCACAGTGCCGTGCCATGTATGCCGGTGACCGCAGCCGCAAGGATGCACTGGTAAACTACGGCTTCCGTCTGCCGTCGGCCTATGACAACCGGCCGCTGAATTTCACGGAGTTTGACAGCAAGATCAATCAGGTGATCTATGTCTCCGCCACCCCGGCCGAATATGAGCGAACCCGCTCCGGCCAGACGGTGGAGCAGGTGATCCGTCCCACAGGTCTGCTGGATCCGGAGGTGGAGGTTCGCCCCATCGACGGACAGATCGATGATCTGATCGGTGAGATCAACGCGCGGACGGAGCGAAATGAGCGTGTTCTGGTCACGACGCTTACCAAGAAAATGGCGGAGGATCTGACGGTTTATCTGCAAAAGGCGGGCATCAAGGTGCGCTATATGCACTCGGACATCGGCGCCATGGAACGGATGGAGATCATCCGGGATCTGCGTATGGCCAAATTTGACGTACTGGTGGGCATCAACCTGCTGCGTGAGGGTCTGGACTTGCCGGAGGTGAGTCTGGTTGCCATTCTGGACGCGGACAAGGAAGGCTTCCTGCGCAGTGAAACAAGCCTGATCCAGACCATCGGCCGTGCCGCCCGCAATGCCGACGGCAAGGTCATTATGTACGCGGACAATGTGACGGCGTCCATGCGCGCAGCCATGGATGAAACCGCCCGCCGCCGGGACATTCAGGCTGCCTACAACAGGGAAAACGGCATTGTGCCCAAGACGGTCATCAAATCGGTGCGTGATCTGATTGAAATTTCCTCGCCCACGGCAGAAACCCGTGGAAGAACCGGCGTGAAGATGACAAAGGCCGAGAAGGAGAAGGAGATCGCCCGGCTGGAAAAGCAGATGAAGGAAGCTGCCCGCATGATGGAGTACGAGTACGCGGCGGTGCTGCGTGACCAGATCATCGAGCTGCGCGGAAACGGGATCAAATGAATAATGCCCCGGCCACGATTCATGTCATGAACTTTATGACATGGAACGAGGCCGGGGCTGCGCATTGCAGGAAAAAGGAATCAGGATCCGAGATACCGAAATCTGGGGCCACGATAATTGTCTCGCTCCACGATTTCCGTCCACATGGACAGGGGACGAACCCACAGACCCATTTCACCGTAGAGCGCGCGGTAAACCACCATGGGCTCCATGGTTTCCGAATGGGTGGCGATGCCGATCAGCTCATATTCTTTTCCTTTGAAGTGACGGTATTTTCCGGGTTTTGGATACATGGTATTACCTCCATAAAAACGTGCGCCCGGGCGACACCCCCCCCCCCCGCCAAAATATTTATATGGGGACAGTTGCCC
>JAQXNO010000150.1 GCA_029098045.1 Bacillota bacterium | reverse complement strand
TTCTATGTATATTTTGGAAAAACCCATGGCAGTCTCCCGAACTCAGCCCAGCAGCACGTCGGAAACCAGCATCAGACAGAAGCCTACCAGCAGCGCATAGGTGACACCCCGGGTTTCACCGTGGTGCGTTTCGGGAATCATTTCATCGCTGATGACATAGAGCATGGTGCCGCCGGCAAAGGCCAGGGCAAAGGGCAGCACCGCGGTGGAGATGCTGACAGCGAAGAAGCCCAGCAGGGTGCCGACGATTTCCACAAGACCTGTGGCGGCGGCAATCAGAAAGGTCTTTTTCAGACTGATGCCGGAAGAGAGCATGGGGCCGATGATGACCATGCCCTCGGGGATGTTCTGCAGGGCAATACCACCGGCGATCAGGAGCGCTTCCGACGTATTGCCGGAGCCGAAGCCCACACCGGCCGCAATGCCTTCGGGCAGGTTGTGGATGGCGATGGCCATGACAAACAGCAGCACCTTACTGGTATGATGGCTGCTTTGATGATCCTCAATGTCCGTGCCCACCAGCCGGTGCAGGTGGGGAACCAGCTTGTCGATGAGCGTCAGGGCATACGCGCCCACGAAAATACCGGCTACGGTGGTGACAACGCCAAAGCGCCCCCCATATTCCAGAGAGGGCAGAATCAGTCCCAACACCGCGGCTGCCAGCATGACACCGGCAGCGAAGGACAGGACGATGTCACTGAACCTGTGTGAGATATTCTTAAAAATGACGCCGAGGATGGCACCGACGATTGTCGCGCCGCCCACACCCAGAGCCGTCAGAAGCACCATGGTCATATGGATACACCTCCAAATGTTTTGAGATGATTATAGCACAGGGCTTGCACTCGCGCAATGGAAATTTCAGATTGACGGCACTTGCACTGCTCCGGGCGAGGTGCTATAATGCAGCCATACGCAAGGAGGAGGAAGAGAATCATGCGCTTTGGAATGCCCACACTGATTGAAACCAACACCATAGAAGAATGCGCGGCGCTGTGCGTGGAGGCGGGACTGTCGTTTGTTGAGATGAATATGAACCTGCCTCAGTATCAGGTGCAGACCATGGATGCGGCGCATCTGAAAGCGGTGGCCGGTGCATACGGCATTGGCTATACCATCCACCTGGACGAGAATATGAACGTGGCGGACTTTAATCCCGATGTGGCGGCGGCCTATCGCAACAGTGTGGTTCAGACCATTGAACTGGCCAAACGGCTGGAAATCCCGGTGCTGAATATGCACCTGATCTACGGTGTCTATTTTACGCTGCCGGATCGGAAGGTGTACCTGTTTGAGCAGTACCGGGAGGATTACCGGGACAATATGCTGCGCTTCCGGGATGCCTGCCAGCAGGCCATCGGCGGCAGCGGAATCCGGGTGTGCGTGGAAAACTGGCACGGCTACCGCCCGTGGCAGCTGGGAATTCTGGATGAAATGCTGGAAAGCCCCGCTTTTGGCCTGACCTATGATGTGGGGCACAATCACTGCATCGGCGGTGCCGATGAGCCCCATATTTTCGCGCGGCTTTCCAAGCTGCACCATATGCATCTGCACGATGTGCGCGACGGCACCCGGGATCATCAGGCATTGGGTACCGGGGAGCTGGACATTCACAAATACCTGGAGCTTGCAAAGGAGCGGGACTGCTCCGTGGTGGTGGAGACAAAGACCATCGAGGGGCTGAAGGAATCCGCCCGCTGGCTGCACCGCAATCTGTAATGAAATTTATAACGGCCTGACGAATCGCTCGTCAGGCCGTTTGCAATGTATGAATCAGGAGATCTTGATGCCGTAGATGCCCTCCCGGGTACCCAGCACCATCATGTTGTTGAACACAACGGGAGAAGCCTCCGTGGTCTGATTCAGACCCAGAGAGCTGAGCACCTGACCGGAGGCACCGTCCACCAGACGGATCTTGCCGGAGGCGTTGACAAAGGCAATGTAGGACTTGCCTTCCTCCGTGTAGAAGGCCACAGGGGAGCTCCAGGCGTAGTTGACGGTGTCCACTTCCCATACCACCTCGCCGGTTTCCCGGTTGATGGCAAGCATCACACCGTCATAGGCCTTGGGCACACGGGCGATGATGTAGATGATCAGATCCTCAATATCCGAACCTTCCTTGCCCATCAGCGGTGTTGCCTGGACACCGCCGGAAACGTCCTTGACGGTGACACAGTTCCGGGTGATTTCCCAGACAATCTCGCCGGTCTGGGCGTTCAGCTTATAGATGGATACGCTGCCCGCATCCTTTTTGGCCGTCCAGTGCAGGGAGGGCGCGGTGTAGACGTAGCCGTTGCCGTCTTTGCCCCACTCGAACACGGGGGAGGAGTTGGAGTCATCCTTGGTGTCCTGTGCCCAGACCAGCTCCATGGTATTCAGATCGATGCACTGGAACAGACCGCCGTTTTCGGAAACATAGAGGAAGTTGTCCACAACGCTGATACTGCTCTCATAGCCCAGGTATCGCCCGGCCTTGGAATAGTCACTTCTGTAGCGGGTTTTGACGGGAGTGTCGGGATTGACGGAAATGGTGCCCGCTTCCTTGTCATAAACGGTGTTCAGCTTAATGGTGTACAGGATACCGCACTCGCCGGGCCAGATCAGGGTGTCCGTCTCCGCGTCCACCAGAGGAGAGGAGTCGAAGGCCATCCATCTGCGCTCATTGAAGGTTTCCTTTTGTCCATACTCGTAGAGAACTTCACCGGTGATCAGACTGATGACGTGCATACGAGGGCTCTTGTTGTTGGTATACAGGCCGGAACCCACATAGAGCAGCGGATATCCCCGCGGATCGATGGTACCGGCACCTTTGAAGTTCATGCCCACGTTGATGGGCGTGCGGGTTTCAACACCATCGTCCAGATCGTAGAAATGAATCTTGCCGTCAAGGGTGGCATAGATGACCTCCACAAGGTTTTCCTTGGCCTTTTTGCTCTTGTAGAGGTTCATGATGGCCTTGGTTTCCTCGTCCCACTGCACCACCAGAGGCTGGCCGGTCCAGGCACAGCCGCCCCAGCCGTCGAGCCTGCCGATGCCATGGGACCAGACCTTTGTCAGCGTGCCGCTGGTTACCGTGGCGGTGCCATAGGTGGCGTTGTTGCGGTAGTTGTTGCCGCGGAAGGTGGAGATGCCGGGCAGCGCAAAGTAATCCCCAGGATCGCCGAAGGAGATGGGGTCGGCGCGGGTGTAGCTGTCAACGATGCTGCCGTTTTCGATGATCTCCCACTCAATGCCGAAATTGGCCGGGTCGCTGGATTCACTCTTGGCAGGCGCGAAAACCACAGGAGGCTCTGTGGGTGCTTCGGTTTCGGTGGGCTCCGGCTCGGTCTGTAAAATAACCGGATCGGTGGCCGGGGGCACAACAACCGTTTCGGTGGGGGCAAATACGGAAACGTCATCGGCGGGCATGGACTTAATGACAGATCCGGCAAACAGGGTCAATCCCAGGGATGCTGCCAGGGCAACAAAGGCGATCGCCAGCACGGCGCCGCTGATGCCCTTTTTATGCCTGACAGCGGCGGAAATCTTCAGAATGACCACAAGAACAACGAGCGCGGCGATGATTGCGGTAATCACGCGCAATGCGGACAGACCTTTTTCGACAACAGCAAGATCCTCCGATGTGATCCCGGCGGCTGATACGGGCAGAATAAGCCCCAACACGATGAAAACAGCCAGAAGAAAGGAAAACGCTTTCTTCAAGGATAACACCTCCTAAAAAATAGCTTGCACCATTATAGCATGGAATCAGATGAACGGCAAGGAAGAAATAGCACTTTTTTGCAGAAATACCAAAGCTGCTGTCGGAAATTGGAAAAGCAAAACTCCCACCCCGCAAAAAGAGGTGGGAGAAAGCATTCGGTGGGGAAAATCAGACAGTCAGCGTGGCAACCACCTGCAGGGCGCCGTCCTTGTCGATGGCGGTCAGTCTGCCCTGATAGCGGGCAACGATCCGGCGGCAGAAATTCAGGGGTTCAGCGTTGACATCCATGGGTTCTCCATAGGTATTCTTGACACCGATCTGCAGAAGATCATCGTCCTGATAGGTGGCAACGGCAATACGGCGGGGGCCGGTGCCCTGCTCCCGGCAGGCATCCAGCGCATTGTCCAGAAGACAGCCCAGCAGCACCGCCAGTTCCGTGTCGGAAACGGCTGACAGCTCCGGCAGCTGGATGCTGGCGACCAGCTTGATGCCGCTTAAATATGCCTGACGGGTGTAATAGGCAAGAACCGGATCGATCTGCTTGTTCCCGGTGGAGACAATATCCGGGCTGAGCTGCTTTCTCAGCTCGCTCAGACGGCGGCGCAGCTGATCATAGTCTCCGCGGGTCAGATCATCCTCCATGGACATGACCTGCAGCAGCATTTCCTGACAGCTGCGTTCCGACTCCGCCATGCGGGTCTGCAGGCTTTGGTAGTGCAGCTGTATCGGGTCGGACATGGGGGCTGCGGCTACGCTGCCCATCTGTCTGGATTTTCTTGAGAACAATGGAATCATCTCCGTTCTGGTCAGATAGAGGATCAGTGCCGCGGCAATGGCTGCGGCGAGAATGGCGGCGGTCATGACGGTGGCCAGTACCGACGCGGAGGCGCCTGAATACAGCATCCAAAGCGCGATTGCCGTGCCGGCGGCCGGGGCAATCCACAAAAACCTCCAGGAAACGGCATCGGAGCAGTTGAGGGTCGGGGCAAGGCAGAGAACCAGATTGACCGCATAGGGAATCAGCAGCAGTGCCTGCAGCGCCAGGGTGATCAGAAGCCAGCGCAGGGTATAGGGCGCGGCGGCTGCGTCAGCTACGGCGGTGATCAAAATGGAGAGATTGACAACGCTGAAGCTGTTTAGCAGAACTCTGTCCACGGATGCATGAATCACCAGCAGCGAAAAGACAAGGAACACGACGCTGCGCAGGAGCGGGAAGGAAAAAACAACGGGAGCGGTTCCCAGCGCGGCCGACAGATCATGGTAAAGCAGCGCGGGCGCCATGACAACCGTCAGAAAAACGGCGGGAAAGCCTTTCAGCAGCAGATGGTTGCGAAACGGATAGACCAGAAGCAGGAGAAAGGGAAGAAATCCAGCCAGCGAGCAGCCGAGGATTTCCATCATACGAAGAAATGTGGGCATACCGGGAAACACCTCCTTTCCCAAATGTTGGGACACAACACAACTCTATCCTACATCATATCTGAAAGTTCTGCTTTGGTCAAGTAGTTTTTGCTTGCGGTGGTTCCATGGGAAAACCGGATCGAAAAGCGGCTTTCACACCTGCTTCCCTGAACCGATGTCAAACCTTTTGTGAAAAACCGCGATCAGCAGCGGCACCTCCAGAAGCAGCATGCATAACCAGCCCCAGAAATTGGACCAGGCAAGGGCGGGAAAGCCTTTGCCCATGCATACAAGCAGAAGATAGGCCGCGGCCACCCGCGCTCCCATATTGGTGACGGTGCTGATGAGGGTGATGCGCAGGTCACCAAGACCCCGGAAGATGCCCTGTACGATGTTGGTGATGGCCGGCATGATGTACAGAAAGGCGATGACCTTCAGATAGGACACACCCAGCTTGACCACTTCCGTACTCTCTCCATCCACAAACAGGCGCATCAGGGGAGAAGCGGCAGAATAGACCAGGATACTTGCGAACAGGGAGAAGACCACCTCCATAAAAAGGCCGCACAGACAGCCCTGCTTCACCCGCTGCATGTTTCCCGCGCCCCGGTTCTGGGCAAGAAAGGTGGTGGTGGCATGGGCGATGTTGTGCTCCGGCGACAGCACAAAATCGTCGATGCGATTGATGGCAGTGAAAGCTGCGATAAAGGCAACGCCCTGCACGTTGATAATGGACTGAACCAGAATTTTGCCAAGCTGGACACACATCTGCTGCAGCGCACTGGTGATGCCGTAGGAAAAGGTTCGCAGCAGAAGCTCCTTTTCAAATACCAGCCATCGCTTTCCAAGGCACAGAACCGGCACCCGCCGTTTTACGTAGACCGCACAGCAAAGGCAGCACAGTGCCTCCGACAGCACCGTGGACAGGGCGCTGCCGTCCACGCCCCAGCCCAGCACCACCACAAAGAACAGATCGCCCAGAATGTTGAACAGGGCGCTGATGACCAGAAAGTACAGGGGTGTCCGGCTGTCACCCAGAGCCCGGAGGGTGTTTGCAAGGAAATTGTAGATGAAGGTGAAAAGCAGCCCCAGAAAGACGATCCGAAGATAGGATGCGGCGCTGGACAGAATATCGGCGGGGGTATTGATGAGCAGGAGGACGGGGCGGGCAAGGAGCATCATGACTGCCGAGATTACAAGGGAAAATGCCAGTCCGCCCAGAAGGGTGGTGCTGATCTGCTTTTCCAGCCTTTCCATATTCCTTGCGCCAAAGAGGGTGCTCATGAGAATGCCGGCGCCCATGCACATACCGCTGATGAACAGGATGACCATATTCATGATAGGCCCTGCCGTACCTACAGCCGCCAGAGCATCATCGCCCACAAACTGACCGACGATGATGGAATCGACCGCGTTATACATGATCTGGAAGAGATTGCCCAGAATCAGGGGAACCGCGAAGGAGGTCAGCTGCGGCAGAATTCTTCCGCTTGTCATATCCTTTGTCATGCGATGCCTTCTTCCTGACCGGGCTTATTCGAATCAGCTGCCCGGTGTGCTATCTTTGTATACCACAAATCACAAAGCGGTATCAGAGAACCATAACCAGCGTTCCGATTGTAATGAGGATACAGCCGATCAGAGATTTTGCCGTGAATTTCTCGTGCAGGAATATGAAAGCAAGCACCAGCGTGATCACAACGCTCAGCTTGTCCACGGGAACCACCTTGGATGCTTCTCCTACCTGCAGCGCCCGGTAATAGCACAGCCAGGATGCTCCGGTGGCCAGACCCGACAGAATCAGAAACAACCAGCTTTTTCTGCTGATTTCCCCGATGCCGCTTTGACCGCCGGTCAGAAATACCATACCCCAGGCCATGGCAACCACGACCACCGTCCTGATGGCAGTGGCCAGATTCGAGTTGACCCCATCGATGCCGACCTTTGCAAGAATCGAGGTCAGAGCCGCAAATACCGCAGACAGCAGCGCAAATACAAACCACATAAGCTTACCTCCCAAAGGAAAAGATTTACCGTGATTATAGCACCGTCAACCGGATATGCGCAATATGAAACAGAAGCTTTTTTGATTTTCTTGACAGATAAGGTATAATGATGGCAACAGAAGCAGGTACAAAAAGAGGAGATGCGTCATATGGGAATGTGGAATCCCTGGCGGGGTTGTCACCGGTACAGTGAGGGCTGCAGGTTCTGCTATATCCACAAAGGGGATGCCAAGCGTGGGGTGGACACCGGACAGATCGTGAAAACAGATCAGTTTTTGGCGCCCATCGCCCGGAAGAAAAACGGGGAGTACAGGATGAAACCGGGACTGGTGTACCTGTGCTTTTCCTCGGATTTTCTGCTGCCGGAGGCAGATCCCTGGCGGCAGGACTGCTGGGACATGATCCGGCAGCGGCAGGACTGTACTTTTTTGTTTTTGACAAAGCGGATCGAGCGGTTTATGGACTGCGTGCCGCCGGACTGGGGCGAAGGCTGGGACAATGTGGTGGTCGGGTGCACCGTGGAAAACCAACGCCGGGCGGATGAACGGCTTCCGATCTTTTCGGCGCTTCCCATCCGGCACAAGAACATCATCTGCCAGCCCATGATCTCCCCGATTGACCTGGAACGGTATCTGCAGGGTATCGAGCTGGTGGTGGCAGGCGGGGAGTCCGACCGGTTTGCAAGACCCATGTACTATGACTGGGTGCTGGATCTGCGCCGGCAGTGCATCCGCCGCGCGGTGCCCTTTTCCTTCCGGCAGTGTGGAACCCATTTCATCAAAGACGGAAGGGAATACACCCTGCAGAAAAAGGATCTGTGCGCCCAGGCAAGAAAGGCCAACATCGACTATGACGGAAAACAGACGACTTCTGAAGCCTGATGGGGGCTTTGAAGAACCGGCATCCCTTCCCGGCTTTTTCGGAAGCCGGGAATTTTTGCGCAGAAAGCTTATTTTTATAGTGCAAAATGAAAAAGGATTTGCTATAATACTACCGTAGTGCAGAAGAACGATGGACGCTGCAAGGCAGGCGAAAGCCGCGGCGTTTTTTCTGCTTTGCGAACAGCCATTATAACCCCCGTGATACGGGGAAAGAAAATAAGGAGGAACGATTATGGGTTTGATCAAGGCAGCATTGGGTTCTCTGGGCGGCGTTCTGGCCGATCAGTGGAAGGAATACTTTTATTGTGAGGCACTGCCCGCCAATGTGCTGGTGGCCAAGGGACGTAAGCGCGTCTCCGGCC
>JAQXNO010000149.1 GCA_029098045.1 Bacillota bacterium | reverse complement strand
ATGTCCGCTTTACCCACATCGTGCTGCTGAAGGATATCCAAACCGTGAAACAGTATTATACCACCACGACCTACGGCGGCAAGGCGGCGACCTACATTATCAAGAAGAACGGAACATTGGCCTATTTTGATGCAGACAGTGACGATGTAATTGGTGCCCGGAATATTTACAAGGCACTGGAAGAAGCGGAGTATGTTCAGGGACGGAGTTTTGATATGGTCAAGGAGCAGCTGGACAGAGAAGGCATTGTAGCTGCGAATATCTTGCTGAACCAGACGGAATATTACTATTGCCTGACTGCGCTGAATAATTACGACATGACGCTGATGCTTCTGATCCCTGCGGACTGCGTGGCAGTCAGCACCATGGACATGATGAACTCCACTATTCGTATCCAGACGATCTTCATTTCCGCTATGGCGCTGCTGATGCTGCTGGCTTTCTCCAGTCTGATTAAAGTACAGCGCAGCAGCCAGCTGGTGAAGCTGGAGCAGGAGACGAACAGGGAACTGAACCGCCTGCGCGCGTTGGCAGAAACCGCCAACGCCGCTAAGAGTACTTTCCTGTCCAATATGTCTCACGACATTCGTACACCGATGAATGCCATCATCGGATTTGCCACACTTGCCTCGGCCAATACCGGAAATGAGGAGAAAATCAAGGACTATCTTTCTAAAATTCTTGCCTCCGGCAACCATCTGCTTTCTCTCATCAATGATGTTTTGGATATGAGCCGAATTGAGAGCGGAAAAATCAATCTGGAGGAGCAGGAGGCAAACCTTTCCGACATCTTCCACGACGTGAAGACCATTATCAGCGGACAGATCCATGCCAAGCAGCTGGAGCTGAATATGGACATCATGAATGTGACCAACGAGGATGTATTCTGCGATAAAACCCGCCTGAATCAGGTGCTTCTGAACCTAATGTCCAATGCCATCAAATTTACGCCTGCCGGTGGTACCGTGTCTGTCCAGATCACGCAGCTGCCGGGTGCGCCCAGCGGTCATGGGTGCTATGAGATTCGCGTCAAAGACACGGGTATCGGTATGAGCAAGGAGTTTGCCGAAAAAATATTCGAACCCTTTGAGCGCGAACGTACCTCTACCGTCAGCAAGATTCAGGGCACCGGCTTGGGAATGACCATTTCCAAGAACATCATTGATATGATGGGCGGAACCATTGAGGTACATACCGCGCCGGGCAGGGGCACGGAATTTGTGATCCGGCTGACGATGCGCCTGCAGTCTGTAAGTCCTGTTCCCCGGATCATCGCGGAATTGGAAGGTCTGAAGGCGCTTGTGGTGGATGACGATTACAACACCTGTGACAGCGTCACGAAGATGCTGACACAAGTGGGAATGCGTTCCGAGTGGACGCTTTCCGGCAAAGAAGCGGTACTGCGGGCGAAGAGTGCTTTTGAACGCGGTGACGCGTTCCATGTCTACCTCATCGACTGGCGTTTGCCGGATATGAACGGCATTGAAGTGACACGGCAGATTCGCCGCCTCGGTGACCAGACACCGATTATCGTGCTCACGGCCTATGACTGGACGGATATTGAAGAGGAAGCAAAAAATGCGGGGGTGACCGCATTCTGCTCCAAACCCATGTTTATGTCAGACCTGAGAGAAACGCTGATGACTGCCATTGGAAAGCAAATAACAGAAAGCGGTGATACGCTTCCCAGCAAACATGATATGCCTGATTTCAAGAGCAAGCACCTGCTGCTGGTGGAGGACAATGATCTGAACCGCGAGATTGCGATGGAAATTCTGGGAGAGTATGGGTTCGCCATAGACGCAGCGGAAAATGGCAGCGAGGCACTTGGAATGGTATCGGCTTCCAGACCGGGACAATACGATCTGATTCTGATGGATATTCAGATGCCTGTCATGGATGGCTATGAAGCCACCAGACGCATCCGGCTGCTGGACAATCCTGGACTTTCTTCGATTCCGATTATCGCCATGACTGCCAATGCCTTTGATGAGGACCGCAAGGCAGCATTGGCGTGCGGCATGAATGGATTCCTCTCTAAACCAATCCGAATTGAGGAGCTCATTCAGACCTTGAAACGCGTATTTGGCTAGGATACCATTTCCATGTGTCGGATGCGCATCACGTGGATTCGTGCACGAAAATTAGGGAAGCTCTGATGAAATCGGCAAGAGCTGACGGCGAGAGATTTTGCGCCAAGCGAAAGTACGAAAAGTGAGGGAATACTGTATGTATTTTCCATTTTTCGTACTGCACGATTGGTGTAAAAGATCCGCCGTTCAGCCGCAGACGATTTATTCAGAGTTTCCTTAGCATCCCCGGTACGGCAGTCCGAAACTGCCATACCGGGGATGCTTTCGCAGAAAGACTACCACCCGCTATGCGGGTGAGGCGGAAAAGTTCAACTTATGAGCAGGAAAAAAGAACCTCCAGAGATATAGTGGCAGCAGGTTCGCAACCGCTGCAAACAAAATCAATGGAGGTGATCCAAATGGACAACAACAGTTTCGCACACACGAAGTGGAATTGCAAATATCATATCGTCTTTACACCGAAGTATCGCAGACAAATTATTGCATTTTAGGCAGCGTTACACAGAAGGAGGTAATCCCATTTGCACTGTTTACAGTAATGCTTCCGCTGTGAAGCGCTACGATTCGCTTTACGATGGCAAGCCCGATGCCGTTGCCCTGCGTTGCGTGAGATTCGTCAGCCTGGTAAAACTTATGGAAGATCTTATCCAGCTTGTCAGAGGGAATTTCACTTCCTGTATTGCTGATTGTCACACACAGATCATGTCCGGTATCCGAAATCTGAAGCAAAACGGTTCCGCACCGTGGAACAAATTTGACGGCGTTGTCGATGAGATTGATCCAAACCTGCATCAGCATTTCCTCGTTGGCCTGAATATAGAACTCATTGAAGTCAAGCTGTAGATCTATATTTTTAGCCGTCCATTTTTCTTCGAGTAACAAAACGGCGGATCGCACCTGCTCGGAAAGATTGAATTGCGATACATCGGTAAGGATGGTTTGATTTTCCACCCGCGTCAGGCTCAATATGTTACTGGCCATGGACGACAGCCTCATGGACTCCTCGCGAATGGCGCGTGCATATTGCAGCCGCTGTTCTTCTGTAAGATTTGCTGCTTCAAGCAAATTGGCAAGCCCCATGATCGAAACAATTGGTGTTTTGAATTCATGGGAAAAGGAATTGATAAAGTCACTTCGCAGAAGCTCCGTGTTTTCAAGTTCCTCTGCCATCGTATTGAAGCTGGTTGTCAGCTCCTTTACAACAGGATGCGCAGACATGGTATTCCCAAATTTTAATCTTGTTTTGAAGTCTCCCGCCGCAAGCCGGTTCATTTTGTTAATGATCTCATTGATGGGCTTGAGTGGGATGCGGCTGCTGAAATAAACAATCACGCCGCCGATAATCAGGCTGATCAGCAGCATAAAGGGGATTACCCGACCAATCTGCAGCGCGCCGTTTACATCAACGATCACACCGGCTATGGTCAGCAGCCACAAGCCAAGCGCGGTCAGTGCGGTTGCTGCAAGAAGAATGGCAAATACAAAAGAGGAAAAGGCAAAGGTCAGGGACGTTCTTGACGTTCTTTCCTTTAGCTTTTCCATATTCAGCTGCGGTGATTTCTTCATACCTTTTTTACCGCCTTATATCCAAGTCCGCGGACAGACACGATCTCAAATTCATCCCATCCTTCAAAGCGCCTGCGGAGTCTGCCTACGTGTACGGTAACGGTTTCCCATCCCGTTTCGCTGTCTGCACCCCAGATCTCGTCCATCAACTGAATGCGGGTAAAAATTTTCCCAGGGTAGGTCAGCAATTTGTACAGAAGCAGAAATTCCTTCTGCGGCAGCTCCTGTACAACATCGCCCTTGGTGACGGTCAAAGAGTCATAGTCGAGCACCACGTCACCCACAACGATTCTGCGTTCATTTGCAATTTTCGCACGGCGCAGCAGTGCCTTGATACGGTACAGAAATTCGTCCTGATCCACAGGCTTTGTCATGTAGTCATCCGTACCGACAGCGAAGCCTCTGTTCTTATCCCGAGGCGTCTGCTTTGCGGACACCATCAGAATTGGGAGTGTATTATTGCACTCACGCAGGGTCTTTGTAAACTCATATCCGTCCATCTTTGGCATCATGATGTCAAGAACCACAAGATCGATATGCGCAGAATCCATCACGCTGAGTGCTTCCTCGCCGTTTTCGGCAACACTGACGGTATAACCGTTGTTTTTCAGTACAGCGTCGAAATACATCCTTGTATTTTTATCATCATCTACCACGAGAATATGGAACACGATTATCACACCCCTTCTTTTGATTGTGCCGATTTTACAGCGATTCTCTAAACTGAAAATAAACAATCAAATAGGATCTTCTTTTCCTGCTTTATGAATATGATAACACACAGATATGAAAATTTCTATCAGCAGAATCTTTATAACTTCAAAGAGCAGGAACGATTGCGTACGGTGATATTCCACAAACCTGAAAGAAAAATGGTTCCTTGTTCAATTCCGATATTTTCAGCAAAAATGCCGAATTTCCCAAAAGCAAGGAAAATTCGGCATTTTGGCACCCTGAAGAGGACTTGAACCTCCGACCTATCGCTTAGGAGAACCATTGAACATTTGTCATCTGTGTTCACCTATGTACAGGAAAGTCGCTATCCGTCAGGCTTTTTTCGTATTCCGAGTCGCTCCGTGTTCGTCCAAGTTCACCGATGTCGTTAGATGTTCATCGGTTCAT
>JAQXNO010000148.1 GCA_029098045.1 Bacillota bacterium | reverse complement strand
CGCAAGGGAGAGATTGTTGGCATCGCCGGCATCGACGGCAACGGTCAGACCGAGCTGGTGGAAATCATCACGGGTCTGAAGAAAGCCACCCAGGGCGCCATCTCCGTCAACGGTGTGGATATTTACAACAAGCCCCCCCGCTTCGGCTTTGTCAACGGCGTTTCCAGCATTCCCGCGGATCGTCAGAAGCATGGTCTGGTGCTGGACTTCACCGTGGAGGAGAATCTGGTGCTTCAGAATTACCGTGAGCCGAAGTTCTCCAAAAAGGGAATGCTCAACCGGGAAGCCATTCACACCTTTGCACGCGAATGCGTGGGCAAATACGACATCCGCCCCGGCGGAAGCGAGACCCGTCCCGCCGGCACCCTTTCCGGCGGCAACCAGCAGAAGGTCATCATCGCCAGAGAGGTGGAGAACAACAAGGATCTGCTCATCGCTGTCAACCCCACCCGTGGTCTGGATGTGGGCGCCATCGAGTATGTGCACAAGTACCTGGTGGAGCAGCGGAACAAGGGCTGTGCCGTGCTCCTTGTCTCCTTTGAACTGGATGAGATTATGAGCCTTTCCGACAGGATCGATGTGATCTATGCCGGCCAGATCGTCAGCGAAGTGCCCGGCAAGGACGCGGACGAAAACGAACTCGGCCTGATGATGGCAGGAGGTGGAAACAATGGATAAAAAGAAATCGCCTCTGGAGCTTCTGGCGGCCAACAAATTCATACACACACTGCTGTCCATTCTCATCGGCTTTGCGGTGGGCGCTTTGTTCCTGGTCGTCCTGGGTATTTCCGTGGGACAGGCCTACGGCAAGCTGTTCCAGAGCATTTTCTCCAGTGTCAAATCGCTTTCCTACTGTGTCGTCTATGCCACCACCTACATCGTCACCGGCCTTTCCGTGGCCTTCTCCTTCAAAACCGGCGTCTTTAACATCGGCGCGGAGGGTCAGTTCGTGGTGGGCTCCATGGCCGCCTGCGTGGTCGGCATTTTCCTGTCTGATCTGCCCCCCATTGTGCTGATCCCGCTGTGCTTCCTGGCTGCCGCGGCTGCCGGCGCCCTGTGGGGCTCCATCGTGGGTTTCCTGAAAACCAGATGGGGTATCAACGAAGTGCTGTCCATGATTATGTTCAACTGGATCGCCTTCTTCCTTTCCAACTATATTGCCGGCTTCCCGGCCATTCACAACGAGGGCAACGCGGAGGCCACCCGGAATGTGGCAGAAAATGCACGAACTCTGTTCAGCAAGGATCTGATCTCCAGTCTTGGCCTTTGTCCCACTGCGAACTGGGGCATCTTCGTGGCCATTGTGCTGACCATTGTGGTTTACTTCGTGATCGAAAAAACCACGCTGGGTTATGAGCTGAAGGCTGTGGGCTTCAACAAGCACGCAGCGGAGTATGCGGGCATCAATGTGAACCGCTCCATTCTCACCTCCCTGGCCATCTCCGGCGCGCTGGCAGGCATCGGTGGCGCGCTGCTGCTGCTGGGCATGGGTGGACGCATCAGCATCTTCTCCAGCCAGGAGGGCTACGGCTTTGCCGGTATCGTGGTCGCCCTGATCGGTGTGACCAATCCCTTTGGTGTCTTCGCGGCGGGTCTGTTCTACGGTGCCATGACCTACGGTGGCAGCAAGCTGAATCTGGTGGGTGCGCCCACACAGGTGGTCAGCATCATCATGGGCACCATCGTATTCTTCATCGCCATTTCCTCCGTCTTCTCTTATCTGGGAAGATTGAAGAAGGAAAAGAAAACCGCTCCCGTGAAGAAGATGGAAGACGCAAAGGAGGACGAGCAGAAATGAACACTCTCATTAACGAACTGGGCGTTATCATCTACGCCACCCTTCTGTTTACCCCCCCGCTGTTGTTTGCCGCCCTGGGTTCCTGCTTCTCGGAGGTGTCCGGTGTCGTCAACATCGGCATCGAGGGCATGATGACAGCCGGCGCATTCACCGGCTGTGTGGTTGCCCACTTTACCGGCAATCCCTGGATTGGCTTCCTCTGCGGCGGCCTGGCCGGAGCAGTTTTTGGCGCGCTCCATGCCACAGCTACCGTCCGGCTGGGTGCTGACCAGACCATTGCGGGTACTGCCATCAATCTGCTTGCCCCCGGCATTGCCATTATGATGGCGTATGCGCTCTTCAATTCCACGGATACCGTCCCCCTGACCGCCGCTTCCAAGATCCCCCTGCTGTTTAATGGCACGTTTGACACCACGACCACCTGGGGACGGTTCATGAAGAACGTGTTTACCAACTATGCCACTACCTACATTGTGTTTATCGCCGTGGTCGTCGTGTGGTTCATCTTCTACAAGACCCGCTTTGGTCTGCGGATGCGCGCTTGCGGTGAGCATCCCCAGGCATGTGAGACCCTGGGCATCAATGTGCTGCGAACCCGTTTCCTGTGCGTGTGCATCTCCGGTTTTATGGCCGGTCTCGGCGGCGCGTGCATGACCATGGCAATCACAAACCAGTTCCGTCCCATTTCCATCGTTGGCCAGGGCTTCATTGCAATCGCCGCGGTGATCTTCGGCAAGTTCAGACCCCAGGGTGCCATGCTGGGCTGCCTGCTGTTCGGCCTTTGCACCGGCCTGAAGGTGGTTTTCGGCACCTCCGGTATCTCCGCACAGCTCATCTCCATGATCCCCTATGTGATCACGGTCATCGTGCTGATTCTGTTTGTCGGCAAGTCCCATGTTCCCGCCGCCAACGGAAAGCCCTTTATCAAGGCAAGATAATTCTTCGTGCCAACAGCGCCCCCGGAGTATTCCGGGGGCGCTCCATTTTTTCGGGAAACCGCGCCTGCCGCCTTTTTGCAGACGGGCGACGCACTGCCTTTGCGCCAGGGGGCATGACAACGCGCAGGAATAACCATACAACTACGAAAAAATTCCCGGGAATTATTGACAAATATCCGGAAAAATGTGTATACTGTACCGAGGAGAAAGTGCTCCACAAATTGGCATACCAGGGAGAACGATTATGACAACGAATGAAAAGAAACGGCTTTCCGTCATAGCCTGTAAGGTGCGCATGGGGATTGTGGAATCCACTCACAGCGCCAAGTGCGGACATCCCGGCGGCAGTTTGTCCGCTGCGGATATGTTTACCTATCTGTATTTCAAGGAACTGAATATCGACCCCAGGAATCCCAAATGGGAGGACCGGGATCGTTTTGTGCTCAGCAAGGGTCACACGGCACCGGGCCTGTACGCCGCACTGGCACATCGGGGCTTCTTCCCGGTGGAAGATCTGAAAACCTTGCGCCATACCGGCAGCTATTTGCAGGGTCACCCCAATATGAACTATGTTCCCGGTGTGGATATGTCCACAGGCTCCCTGGGACAGGGCATCTCCTGTGCCTGCGGCATGGCACTGGGATTGAAGCATCAGGGCAAGACGGCACGTGTATATACCCTGCTGGGTGACGGCGAGATTCAGGAAGGTCAGGTCTGGGAAGCCTGTATGTTTGCTGCCCACTACAAGCTGGACAACTTTGTTGCCATTGTAGACAACAACGGCCTGCAGATTGACGGCGCCATCGACAAGGTTATGAGCCCCTACCCCATCGTGGACAAGCTGGAGTCCTTCGGCTTCCATGTGATCGCCATCGACGGCCACGATTTTGATCAGATCGAGGCGGCTTTGAACACTGCCAAAACCGTCCAGGGCAAGCCCACCGCCATCGTCATGAAGACCACCAAGGGCAAGGACGTTTCCTTTATGGAGAACAATGCCGGCTGGCACGGCAAGGCACCCAATGATGCGGAATATGAGCAGGCAATGCACGAACTGAAGGCAATACTTGCGGAACTGGAGGGTAACTGATATGGCGGAAATGAAGAAGATTGCTACCCGTGACAGCTATGGCAAGGCATTGGCTGCGCTGGGTGAGGAATTTGACAATCTGGTGGTGCTGGATGCAGACCTTGCAGGCGCAACCAAAACTGCCGTCTTCCAGAAGGCTTTTCCCCAGCGGCATTTTGACTGCGGCATTGCAGAGAGCAACATGATGAGCGTGGCCGCCGGTCTGGCAGCAACGGGTCTGGTTCCCTTTGCCAGCTCCTTTGCCATGTTCGCCGCAGGCCGCGCCTTTGAGCAGGTACGTAATTCCATCGGCTATCCCCATCTGAATGTGAAGATTGGCGCCACCCATGGCGGTATCTCCGTGGGTGAGGACGGTGCTTCCCACCAGTGCTGCGAGGACTTCGCATTGATGCGTTCCATCCCCGGCATGGTGGTTATGAGCCCTGCCGATGATGTGGAAGCCCGCGCCATGGTCCGGGCAGCTTATCTGCATGAGGGCCCCGTGTATATGCGCTTCGGCCGCTCCGGTATCCCGGTCTTTCATGATGAAAGCTATCAGTTCCAAATCGGCAAGGGTGAGATCGTCAGAGACGGAAAGGATGTGGCCGTCATCGCCAACGGTCTGATGGTTTGGGAAGCCATCACGGCCGCCGAAGCGCTCCGGGAGTTTGGTATTGATGCCATGGTCATCAATATGGCTACGGTCAAGCCCCTGGACGAGGAACTGGTACTGGAAGCTGCCAAAAAGTGCGGAAAAGTGATCACGGCGGAAGAGCATTCCGTCATCGGCGGTTTGGGCGAAGCCGTCGCAGGTGTTCTCGGTGAAAAACTGCCCACCCCCATGCGCCGCATCGGCGTGCAGGATGTCTTCGGTCAGTCCGGCCCCGCGGCGGAGGTACTGAAGTACTACGGCCTCACCGCGGATAACATTGTCAAGGTGGCAAGAGAATTCTGCGGCAAGTAATCAGACAACAAACAGAACACCCCCTGATGCGAAAGCTTCAGAGGGTGTTTTTATGTATGAAGCTCCGGGATCATGCCGCAGCTTTTGACGCGCTTTTCAGCCAGGCTCCCCGCAGATATACCCACAGGAATACGGCCGAGGCCAGAATCCAGCTGAGGGGATAGACGATGCAGAGCAGCTCAATGGTGTGCCAGCGGCTGACGATCAGAACCACCCACAGCACCCGGAACAGGCAGATGCACAAACCTGTAATGACGGTGGGCACAACGGAGTAGCCGGTGCCGCGCATGGCTCCGCCCAGAACCTCCACGAACATAAACACGGCATTGAGCGGAATAATCCACAGCATGACATAAGCGCCGACCCGGATCACCTCCGCATCGGTGGTGTAGATGCCGAGAATGAAGGAGCGAATGGAGAGGACACAGCAGCTCAGAATCAGCTCAAGGGTGATGCTCATACCCAGACAGACCCACACGCTTTGCCGGATGCGGTCATACTTCTGAGCGCCGAAATTCTGCCCCACAAAGGTGGTGATGGAGACGCCGAAGGCACCGGAAATCATCCATGTCAGGCTGTCGGCTTTGGAGAAAGCGGTCCATGCGGCGATCGTGATCTCACCGAAGGAATTGATACAGGACTGCACCAGCAGATTGGACAGGTCGAAGGTGATGAATTGGAGCCCTGCAGGCAGGCCGATCAGAAGAATCCGTCCCAGCAGCGACAAATCCGGCTGACAATGACGGGGATTCAGCCGAACATCCTCCGGCAGACGGCACAGGGCGATAACCACCAGCGTGGCACTGATGATCTGCGAAAGAACCGTTGCAATGGCAACACCCGCAATGCCCTGTCCCAGAACAACCACAAAGAGCAGATCCAACGCGATGTTCGAAAAGCAGGTGACGATCAAAAAATACAGCGGGCGCCTGGAATCACCCATGGCGCGTAAGATACCGGAACCCATGTTATAGAACACCGTAGCGGCAGCACCACTGAAATAAATGGTGGTATAGCGCACAGCATCATCCAGACAGCTTTCCGGGGTGCTGATGAGCCGCAGCAGCCGCGGGCTGCCCAGAACACCCACCGCAGTTACACCGATGCCCAAAATCACAGCCAGTATTCCGTTGGCGTTCATGGCACGCCGGACACCGGAGCGGTCGTTGGCACCAAAGAACTGGGAGGTTACCACAGAGGAACCGGTGCTCAGACCAATAAAGAAGCCGTTGATCAGGTTGATCAGCGCAGAGGTGGAGCCGACGGCGGCCAGTGCCTGGGTGCCAACAAAGCGTCCGACGATGATGGTGTCAACGGTATTGTACATCTGCTGAAAGAAGGTTCCGATCAGAATGGGAAAGAAAAAGTGCAGCAGCTGCTTCCAGATCACGCCTTCGGTGATCTGTGTGTTGTTGTGCGCCATATCCGAACCTCCTTTTGTCGTTTTCAGGAGCATTCTAACATGGACAAGGGCGCTTGTCCATTGCTTTTTTCAGAAACAGAAAAAACCGTGCACCACATTTTTGGGTGCACGGTTTGAAGAATCAAATATACTGCTGCGTGATCACATCCACCACACCGCGGGTGGTCAGGCGAACCGTGGGGATGACAGGCAGCGCCATAAAGGACAGGGTCATGAACGGATCGATTCCGGTTCCCACACCCAGAGCGTGCGCCGCGGCTTTCGCGTTTTCAAGCAGGTCGTTGACTTCACGCAGGGGTTTGTCACTCATAAGACCTGCAATCTCCAGAGGCACCTCCGCCACAACACTGCCATTTTTTACCACCACAATGCCGCCCTTATTTTCTGCAATGCGGTTGACGGCAAAGGCCATATCCTCATCATTGCAGCCGACACAGATGATGTTGTGGCTGTCATGAGACACGGAGGTGGCCACCGCGCCTTCCTTCAGACCGTAGCCCTGCAGGTAGCCGATGCCGATGTGCCCCGTGTTTTTATGGCGTTCCACCACGGCCATTTTCAAAATGTCGTGCTCCACGTCGACGGCATCCGCATAGCCCTTGTCCTCCGTGATGATCTGGCCATCGACCATTCCGATGACACAGCGGCGGCGGTTGTTTGCGAAGTCTCTGGCGGAAAGCCTGGGCAGATGGAAAGTGTCGTGGGCCTGGGCATCCAGATAGGCGGGGATGGCAGGGGTGTCGAATTCTGCCACGGCGCCGTCACTGTAGACCAGCTTGCCCCGTTTGTAGACGGTGACCACATGAAAATCCTTCAGATCTTCCACAACCGCAAAGTCGGCAAGATACCCGGGGGCGATGGCGCCGCGGTTGTTGAGCAGGAAGTACCGGGCAGCGTGCAGACACGCCACCTGTACCGTCTGAATGGGATCTGCACCCAAACGAACGGCCTCTTTGCAGATGTAGTCAATGTGACCCTTTTCCAGAAGATCGCTGGGGTGCTTGTCATCGGTGCAGAACATACACCGGCTAAAATACTTTGGAGATTTGATCAAGGGCATCAGTGCTTCCAGATTTCGGGCGGCGGTGCCTTCGCGAACCATGATGAACTGCCCCAGACGGAGCTTGCGCATGGCATCCTCCTCGTCGGCACATTCGTGGTCGGAGTAAACACCTGCGGCGATGTAGGCATTTAAGTCCTTGCCCTGCAGACCCGGTGCGTGGCCGTCGATCTTTTTGTGGTGCGCCTGAGAAGCAATGATCTTGGAAACGGTTTTGTCGTCGGCACCGATGATGCCGGGGAAATTCATCATTTCGGCAAGTCCAAGCACCCGGCCGTGGTCAAAGAAGCTGTCAATATCCCGGTAATCCAGATCGGCGCCGCTTTCATCCAGGGGGGAGGCAGGCACGCAGGAGGGAATCATGAACATGGTGTCCATGGGCAGGTTCTCCGTGGCACTGAGCATATAATCAATGCCGTCGGTACCCATGACGTTGGTGATCTCATGGGGATCGGTGATGACCGTGGTGGTACCGTGGGGAATCACGGCACGGGCAAATTCGCTGGGAGATACCAGACTGGACTCCAGATGAATGTGGGCATCGATAAAGCCGGGGCAGACGACCTTGCCGGTCATGTCGGCTTCCACAAGACCTTCATAATCGCCGAGTCCCACAACCAGCCCTTCCGCAACGGCAATGTCACCGGTTTCCAGCTCGCCGGAAAAGACATTGACATAGGTGGCGTTTTTCAGAACAAGATCGGCTTTTTTGCGGCCGGCGGCAACATCAATGATATGCAGCTTTTTGCGCAGCTTGCGGTTGATTTTGCCGGACCAGGATTCTGTGTAACTCATAAATGCATCCCTCCTTCTATTTTACCTATCATATCACAGCTCACGCGAAAAGAAAAGGCTTTTTCGCACCGACCCGACAGAATCCTGCATGGAAATCGCTCTTGCAAAAAGGGAGAAACTTGCTATAATATGAGCATATATCATGGAGAGTGTTTGTTCCATACGCGCACACTCGAAGAGGAGAGAATCACCTATGCGAAAGAAAGCAGCCGGGCAAATTCCGCGGCAGCATTCCCGGGCAATCAATACAACCAAAACAATCGCGCTTGCTTTTGCCGGAATCATTCTGCTTGGTACACTGCTGCTCGCCCTGCCGATTGCGTCCCGGGACGGTCACAGCTGCGGCTTTCTGCCGGCTTTGTTTATTGCCACCTCCGCCACCTGCGTCACGGGCTTGTCGCTGTTTGACACATGGACCCAGTGGAGCGGTTTCGGACAGACAGTCATCCTCTGCCTGATTGAAATCGGCGGTCTGGGTTTCATGTCCGTGGCATCCCTGGTGGTGTTTCTGCTTCGCAGAAAGGTGGGTCTGAAGCAGCGTATGGTCATGGCGCAGGCTCTGAGTCTGACCGATATTCATGGCGTTGTGCGGCTGCAAAAACTGGTGCTGCTGGGCAGCATCAGCATTCAGGGTGTGGGCGCACTGATTCTGACACTGCGTTTCGCACAGAGCTACGAGTTTTGGACGGCTCTGAAGTGGGGCGTGTTTCATTCCGTTTCTGCTTTCTGCAACGCAGGATTTGATATTTTTGGCTCCATCAGCCCCGGCGGCAGTCTGATTGCGTTCTGCTCGGATCCGGTGCTGCTGATGACGCTCAGTGTGTTAATTGTGATCGGCGGACTGGGCTTTTTTGTCTGGCAGGAGATCATCACCCAGCACCGCTGGGGAAAATTCAGCGTCTACACCAAACTGGTGCTGCTGATGACGGGCGGACTGATCCTGGGCGGCTGGATTCTGGTCTGCCTGCTGGAATGGAATAATCCCGGAACTCTGGGCAATATGAGCATCGCAGACAAGCTGGTAAACGGACTGTTCCAGTCCGTGACGACCCGTACCGCGGGCTTTGCGTCCATCGATCAGGCAGCCCTGACCGATGCGGGCAAGGCGGTATCCATGGTGCTGATGCTCATTGGCGGTTCCTCCGGCTCTACAGCCGGCGGCGTCAAGACCGTGACCATGATGGTTCTGCTGCTGTTTTTGACGGCACGCTCCCGGGGAAAAAGCGCTGTTTGTGCCTTTAAGCGCACCATCCCCGGCTCTCAGGTGATGGATGCCATGACGATATGCACCATTATGATGGGGCTGGCTGTCTTTGGCACCATATTCATCACCGCTACCTCGCCCATGAACTTCGCCGATGCGGCATTTGAGTCCGTATCCGCATTGGCAACGGTTGGCCTCAGTGCCGGCGGTACTGCCTGCCTGAGCATTCCGTCTCAGATACTTATCATCATATATATGTATTTTGGCCGCGTGGGTGTTCTGACCATCAGCCTTGGCTTCCTGATGGGAGACCGGGCGGAAGAACGCTTCGAGTACGCGAAAACGAATTTGCTGATTGGCTAAGGAGGATAAGGATGAAAACATATATTGTAATCGGTTTGGGTCGTTTTGGCGCAGAGGTCGCGCGTAAGCTCTGTGAGCTGGGCTGTGAAGTGCTTGCCATGGACATTCGCAGCGATCTTGTCAATCAGGTGGCAAACGATGTGACCCACGCTGTAACGGGAAACGCGCAGGACAAGGAGGTGCTGCGGGCTTTGGGCGCATCCAATTTCGACTGCGCCATCATCGCCATCGGAGAAGATCTGGCGGCCTCCGTGCTGATTGCCATGAATCTGAAAGAACTTGGAGTACCCTATGTGGTGTGCAAGGCCCATGATGAAATCCACCGCCGGGTGATGAAAAAGCTGGGTGTGGATCGGGTGGTAATTCCCGAAAACGAAGTGGCGGGAAAACTGGCAAGAAGCCTGTCCTCCCACAATGTGCTGGACTATATCGAGCTTTCGGAGGAGTATGGCATTCTGGAAGTGCCTGCGCCCGGTAACTGGGTCGGAAAGACCATTCTGGAACTGAATGTCCGTGCCAAGCTGGGCGTGAATATCATTGCGGTAAAAAATGACACGAAGACCAATGTATCTCCCTCGGCAAACTACCGGATCGCGGAAGGCGACATCATGGTCGTGCTGGGCGATAACAAGGCGCTGGAAGCAGTACAGAAGCTGTGATGGAAGAATATATTACTTCCCGCAGGAATCCGCTGCTGCAGCAGGTGCGAAAGCTGATCTCGTCGCGCAGGGAGCGTGAAAGAACGGGACTGTTTGTGGCGGATGGCACCAAGCTGCTGCAGGAAGCGGTGAAATACTGCACGGGGCTTCATACGGTGATTCTGACAGAAGGGGTGGAAGCCCGGATCCCGGAGGGTGTGCGGCTGGTTCGTGTGCCGGAAGCGGTTATGGCATCCATCTCTCCCATGGAGTCCCCCCAGGGTGCACTGTTCCTGTGCCGCCTGCCGGAAAAAAGCGAATTGGAAGCGAAGCCCGGTATGCTGCTGCTCGATGGCATTCAGGATCCCGGCAATATCGGCACCATCCTTCGTACCGCCGATGCACTGCAGATCCCTGTGGTGCTGCTGGAGGGCTGTGCGGATCCCTACAGCCACAAGGTGGTGCGCGCTTCCATGGGCGCCGTGTTCCGCACAAACGTGCTGCAAAGCACCTGGGCGGAAATATCCGGCGTCTGCAGGGATGCAGGAATCCCCATCGCGGTGACGGCACTTTCCGACCGGGCCAGGGATATTCGGACTGCGGATTTGACCCGGATGGCCGTGGTCATCGGCAGCGAGGGGCAGGGCGTACGGCAACAGATTCTGGATGCGGCCGATGCGCAGCTGATCATTCCCATGAATCCCCGGTGTGAATCCCTCAACGCTGCCATTGCCGCTGCCATCGTCATGTGGCAGATGAAACAGTGATGTTGAAACAGTAGAGAAAGAAGGGACGCGAAAATGATCGTACACTGGATATGGCTTTCCACGCGCCGCAACATCAGCGACCGGGTGAAGGTTGCGCTTGTACATCATTTTCAGGATCCTGAAGCGGTGTATTTTGCCGATCCTGACAGCTTCGTCTCAATCGAGGGGCTGACGCAGGAGGGAAGTGCCGCACTGTCTGACAAGAGCTTAAGCGAGGCGGAGCAGATTCTCCGGGACTGCCAGCGGGAGGGCTTACACATTCTGACCTATCAGGATGCGGCATATCCGGTCCGGCTGAAGAATATTCCGGACCCGCCGCTGGTATTATACTATAAGGGAAGACTCCCGGATTTCGACGGTCTGCCCTTCATTGGTGTGGTAGGTACCCGGAAAGCCTCGGCTTATGGCATGAATGCTGCCAGAAAGCTGGGCTATCAGATTGCCGCCTGCGGCGGCATTGTGGTGTCGGGCATGGCCTTTGGCATTGACGGCATGGCAACCCGCGGCGCGCTGACCGCCGGGAGTACTGCGGTGGGCGTTCTGGGCTGCGGCGCGGATGTGGTGTATCCGGCTTCCAACCGGGGGCTTTTCCAGGATATGGAGCAGTATGGGTGCCTGATATCCGAATTCGCACCCGGTACACCGCCGCTGCACTACAATTTCCCCAGGAGGAACCGGATCATCAGCGGCCTTTGCTGCGGTGTTCTGGTTGTGGAGGCACCGGAAAAGAGCGGCGCGCTGATTACGGCGCAGCTGGCACTGGATCAGGGACGGGATGTGTTTGTGGTGCCGGGCAATATCGACGTGGACACCTTTGTGGGAAGCAACCGTCTACTCCGGGACGGCGCAACCGCCATCAGCTCCGGCTGGGACATTATGAGCGAATATCAACCGCAGTTCCCGGATAAAGTCCGTAAATGCGATGAAGCGATGCAACGGGATGCAGGCGGAGAGATTTCGGAAGCTTCGCAAAAATGCGAAAAAGCGCAACCGAAAGTGGCACAGAAAGCGCCGTCTTTTGGAAATCCCAGGCGTTCAAAACAAAATGAAGAAAAAATAGTCATTGACAAGGGCGATTCTTCGCCGTATAGTGACTTGGAAGATCAGACACCGCCGCTGTCACAGGATGAGCGGAAAGTCCTTTCCGCACTGGCACAGGGAGAGCGGCTGGTGGACGATGTGATTGCCGAAACCGGAATCCCCACAGCCAGAATGCTGGCGGCACTGACCATGCTGCAGATCAGGGGAATGATCCGGCAACTTCCGGGCAAACGCATCAGCCGGAATTGATACTGTAATCTGATTGCGCCCTTCCCGGCACGATTTATCCCTGAAAACAATGAAAGCGTTCAAACAGATTCCGGTTTGAAAGGCAAATCATAAGGAACGGAGAACATTGGCATGAGCAAACCCGCCAATCTGGTAATTGTGGAGTCGCCCTCCAAGGCGAAAACCATTGGAAAATATCTTGGCCCGGACTATACCGTCAAGGCCAGTATGGGACATCTGCGGGATCTGCCCAAGTCCACCATGGGCGTGGATCTGGACGGTGATTTTACACCCCGCTATATTCCCGTCAAGGGCAAGGAAGATCTCATCAAGGAGCTGAAGACTGCCGCCGCAGCAGCCCGGACCGTCTATCTCGCAACCGACCCGGACCGGGAGGGGGAAGCGATTTCGTGGCACTTGAAGGAGCTTCTGAATCTGTCCGATGAAAAGGCACGGCGTGTTACATTCAATGAAATCACCCAGAAGGTGGTGAAAGAATCCATCGAACATCCCCGGCAGATCGATTATGATCTGGTGGATGCCCAGCAGGCGCGGCGTGTGCTTGACCGAATTGTGGGCTATCAGCTGTCACCGCTGCTGTGGAAGAAGGTGCGGCGTGGCCTGTCCGCCGGACGTGTCCAGTCCGTTGCCACCCGGCTTGTGGTGGATCGGGAGAATGAAATCCGCGCCTTCCAGCCCAAGGAATACTGGTCGCTGGATGTGAAACTGAATCTGACGGAGAAGCCCGGCTCGTTCATTGCCCATTACTGGGGCGAGGATAAGAAACGGGAACTGGAGAATGAGGCACAGACCCAGGCGGTGATCGATGAGATTTCCGGCAAGCCCTTTACGGTTACCAATGTGAAGAAAGCGGAAAAGAAGCGCACGGCTGCTCCTCCCTTTACGACCTCCACATTGCAGCAGGAAGCATCCCGCAAGCTGGGCTTCACCCCCAAGAAGACCATGACGGTGGCGCAGCAGCTGTATGAAGGCGTGGATGTTCTGGGCGAGGGCACCACCGGCCTCATTACCTATATGCGTACGGACTCTCTGCGGCTTTCCGATGAGGCCATGGCTGCCGCCGCAGATTTCATCCGCAGGCGCTATGGCAAGGAATACTACTACGGAAAATTCCATGTGTTCAAAACCAAATCCGGTGCGCAGGATGCCCACGAAGCCATCCGCCCCACCCATGTGGAGCTGGATCCCGAGCGCATCCGTGGGTCGCTGACCCCGGATCAGTACCGGCTGTATAAGCTGATCTGGAGCCGTTTCCTGGCATCCCAGATGGCAAATGCCGTTTTTGATACGGTTTCCATCGATACGGAATGTGCCGGGCACACCTTCCGCAGCTCCCACCAGAGTATGCGGTTTGCGGGCTTTATTGCCGTCTATGAAGAAGGCCGTGATGACGAGGGCGAAGCAGCAGGTTCTCCTCTGCCGGAGCTGGCAAGCGGCGACCGTGCAAGCTGCGAAAAGATCACCAAAGAGCAGCATTTTACCCAGCCCCCTGCCCGTTATACGGAAGCGACCCTGGTCAAGGCCATGGAGGAAAAGGGAGTCGGACGTCCCTCCACCTATGCGGCCACCATTTCCATCATTCAGGATCGGGAATACGTCACCAAACAGGACAAGCGGCTGATGCCCACGGCGCTGGGCGAGGTGGTCACGGGCCTGATGATGGAACGGTTCAACGACATCATCGATGTGGAATTCACCGCCAATATGGAAAACAGGCTGGACGCGGTGGAAGAGGGCAAGCAGAACTGGAAGGAGCTGCTGGCCGATTTCTACGGCGGCTTCAAGCAGGAGCTGGAAGATGCGGAAACTGCCATGGAGGGCGTGCGGCTGAAGGTGCCCGAGGAGGAAACCGACGAAGTCTGCGAGCTGTGCGGCAGAAAGATGGTTGTGAAGATGGGCAGATTCGGAAAATTCCTTGCCTGCCCCGGCTTCCCGGAATGCAAAAACACAAAACCTCTGGTGGAGCGTATGCCCGGCCGCTGTCCCAAGTGCGGCGGTGGCTTGCTCAAGCGCAAGTCCAAGCGCGGTTACGCCTATTACGCCTGTGAGCAGGGACAGGAGTGCGGTTTTATGACCTGGGACGTGCCCACGGCGGAGGACTGTCCCAAGTGTGGGCAGACTCTGTTTAAAAAGTCCGGTCGGGGCCGCATGAAGCCCTTCTGCATCAACGAAGCCTGTGAGGCGTTCCTGCCGGAAGACAAGCGTGGCTACTACAAAAAGAAGACGACCACGGAGGGGACTGATGAAGAGTCTGCTTCACAGAAGAAAACCACCGGGAAAGCCACATCCAAAAAGAGTGCGGCGAAAAAGGGAGCTTCCGGGAAAACAGCTGCCGGAAAGGCGGCCGTGAAAAAGAGCAAGGAGGCATAAAGATGATTGTGAAAGTCATTGGCGCCGGCCTTGCGGGCTGCGAAGCCGCCTGGCAGCTGGCGCAGCGGGGCATCCGGGTGGAGCTGTATGAAATGAAGCCCCAAAAGATGAGCCCTGCCCATCACAGTCCGAATTTCGCGGAGCTGGTTTGCTCCAATTCCCTGCGGGGTGACCGGCTGGAGAATGCGGTGGGCCTTCTGAAAGAGGAGCTGCGCCGCTGCGGCAGCCTGATCATGCAGTGCGCCGAAGCCACCCGGGTGGAGGCAGGCGGCTGCCTTGCCGTGGATCGGAGCGGCTTTTCCGCCATGGTCACGGAAAAAATCAGAAATCATTCCAATATCACCGTCATTGAGGGGGAAGTGACCGAAATTCCGGAGGGTCCTGTGATCATCGCCTCCGGGCCTCTGACCTCCGATGCCCTCAGTGAAGCAATCGGTGCTTACTTTGGACAGACCGATTATCTGCACTTTTTTGATGCGGCGGCGCCTCTGGTCACTGCCGAGTCCATCGATATGGAAAAGGCATGGTGGCAGTCCCGCTATGACCGGGGAAATGCCGATTACATCAACTGTGCCATGAACCGGGAAGAATACGAGGCATTCATGAAGGAGCTGGTCAGTGCCGAGGAGGCGCAGGTTCACGGCTTTGAGGATAAGAACGTTTTCGAGGGCTGTATGCCGGTGGAGGTAATGGCGCGCCGCGGTTTTGATACCCTGCGCTACGGCCCCCTGAAGCCCGTTGGCCTTGTGGATCCTGCCACCGGCCGGGAGCCCTATGCTGTGGTGCAGCTGCGGCAGGACAACGCGGAAAAGACTGTGTTCAACATGGTTGGCTTCCAGACGCACCTGAAATTCGGTGAGCAGAAACGGGTGTTTTCCATGATTCCCGCGCTGAAGCACGCAGAGTTTGTGCGCTACGGTGTGATGCATCGCAACACTTTCCTGTGTAGCCCCAAGCTCCTGGACAGGTTTTATGCAGACCGCCGTAATCCGCTGGTGGCCTTTGCCGGTCAGATGACCGGCGTAGAGGGGTATGTGGAGTCCACCGCGTCGGGTTATCTGGCAGCCGTTGCCATGGCAGCCAGGGTACAGGGCAGGGAAGTGCCCGATTTCCCCAGAACCACAGCCATTGGCGCCCTTGGCCGGTATGTCAGTGATGAATCCGTTCTCAATTTCCAGCCCATGAATGTGAATTTCAGCATCATTGCACCGCTGGAAAAGCGAATCAGGAAAAAAGCAGAAAAGAATTTGGCAATTGCGGCGCGATCTCTGGAAGTGATCGACGAAATGGTTGCCAGGGGAATTTGACAGAAAGAGGTGTGGTAAGTGAAGATCATTCTCGATGCAATGGGCGGCGATCATGCGCCGGAGGCGCCCGTATTGGGCGCAATTGACGCAGCCAAAGCCTTTGGCAGCCAGATCACGCTGGTAGGCCGGGGCGAAGCGATCCTTGATGTGATGCGCAAGGCCGGCATCGACACGCTGCCCGAAGGCATGGAAATTGCCAACGCCGAGGATGTGGTGGATATGCATGACGATCCCGGCTCTGTGATCCACAAGCGCAAGAATTCCTCCATGGTGATCGGTCTGAAAATGCTGGCCGACGGACAGGGTGATGCCTTTGTTTCCGCCGGTTCCACCGGTGCGCTGCTGACCGGCGCGACATTGATTGTCAAGCGGGTCAAGGGCATCCGCCGTGCAGCCATGGGACCCGCATTCCCCAACAAAGCAGGGGGCAAAACCGTAATCTGCGACTGTGGCGCCAATGCCGAATGCAGCCCTGAGTTTCTGCTCCAGTTCGGTCTGATGGGCAGCCTGTTTGCCCAGAAGAATCTGGGCGTGGCCAGTCCCAAGGTGGGTCTGCTCAACATCGGCACCGAGGACTCCAAGGGAACAGCCCTGCAGAAGGAAGCCTATGCCATGCTGCAAAAAGCCCATGAACAGGGGATTTTGAATTTTGTTGGTAACGTAGAGGCTCGTGATGTGCCTCTGGGGGCTGTGGATGTGGTGGCCTGCGACGGTTTCTCCGGCAATGTACTCTTAAAGTCCATCGAGGGAACCGCAATGTACATGGGAAGTCTTATGAAACATAGGATTTTCAAGCGCAATTTCTTCTCCAAGCTGGGCTACCTTCTGTGCAGGAAGGGCGTCGATGAAGTCATGAGTCTGCTGGACTACCGCACCATCGGCGGGACGCAGTTCCTCGGCATCAGGAAGCCTGTTATCAAGGCGCATGGCGCTTCCGATGCGCTGGCCTTCCGCAATGCCGTTCGGCAGGCAGAGGAGGCCGCAAAGGCGGATTTCTGCGCGGAACTGGAGCAGGCACTGACCAAGGTAAAGGAGAGCGATCATGATTAAGGATCTGGAAACGGCCATCGGATACCGTTTCAGGAATATTACACTGCTGCAAAATGCGCTGACCCATTCCTCCTATGCCAATGAGCGCTGGCACAACAGCCTGATGAGCAACGAGCGTCTGGAGTTTTTGGGCGACTCCATTCTGGGCATGGTTGTGGCGGAGTACCTTTTCAGGACCTTCCCGGATCGACCCGAGGGAGAGCTGACCCGTATGCGCGCGGATATGGTCTGCGAGAAAACCCTTGCCCGTGTTGCGGCACATATCGAACTGGGCCGTCACCTGATGCTGGGCAACGGCGAGGAACAGGGCGGCGGCCGCAGCCGGGATTCCATTCTGGCTGATGCGGTGGAATCCGTCATTGCTGCCAGCTTTCTGGACGGCGGCATGGATGCCGCAAGGCAGTTCATTCAGAAGTTTGTTCTGGTGGAGGTGCCGGTGAAACAACTGCACAATGCCGACTATAAGACTGCTCTGCAGGAGCTGGTGCAGCAGAAGAAAAATCAGACGCTTTCCTATGCACTGGTGGGGGAGTCCGGCCCGGATCATGACAAGCGTTTCGAGGTGGAAGTCAGCCTCAACGGACGCGTGATCGGCACCGGCTCCGGCAGCAGCAAGAAGCGCGCCGAGCAGATGGCCGCGCAGAATGCGCTGAATCAAATGAAAATGTAATGCGAACGGATGAAACCTCTGCGGCAGTGCGCTGCAGAGGTTTTTTATGCGAAACTGCGCAAAAGACATATTGATTGACTTTCCCTGTCGTTTGTAGTAGAATGTATGGGACAAGTTGGGCGCATGCGCCCTTCGAACGAGACAGAGCAAATTTGGCAATAGACCTGCGAAAGAACCGGGCAGGTGCGTGCCGTTTTTTAGTGAGGCCGGAGATGAAAAAGAGAAACGTCATCCATAATTTGGATTGGAAAGAACAGATGCTGGCTATTGCCGTGCTGGATGTCCTGACGATTTTTGTGTCCTATGCCATGGCACTGATGCTGCGATTTGAGTTTTCCTTTTCTGCTATTGACGTGAAATATGTAGAGGGCTTCCTGGACTCCATTTTATTGTGGATTCTGGCAACATTGGTTGTTTTTTTTGTTTGCCGTCTGTATCACAGTATCTGGAGCCTTGCCAGTACCAGGGATCTGCTGACCATTATCAAGGCCTACGTGCTTTTGATTCCCGTTTACGTGCTGATCGCGCATCTTTTGCGGATGAATATGCCCCGATCCTACTATGTCATGGGATATATCATCAACTTCTGCCTGACCACGGGTATGCGCTTTTCCTATCGCGTGCTGCTGATGCTGACCCAGAGCAGAAAGCGCGGCTCCAGACAGGTGGATCGGGTCATGATCATTGGCGCCGGTGCCGGCGGACAGATGCTGATCAAGGAAATGCAGAACGTATCAAAGCTCAACACCAAGGTCTGCTGCGTTATCGATGATAACCCTTATAAAAAGGGTCGTTTTATCGAGGGCATTGAAATCGTGGGCAATCGCCATGATATTGTGGCTATGGCGCAGAAATACCGCATCACCACCATCATCTATGCCATTCCCAGCGGTAATCCCGCGGATCGGAAGGCAATCCTGAATATCTGTAAGGAAACCAATTGCCGCCTGCGTACCATTCCCGGCATGTACCAGCTGGTCAACGACGAAGTCAGCGTCAGCCAGCTGCGGGATGTGGACATCGCGGATCTTCTGGGACGCGAGCAGGTGAAGGTCAATAATGATGAGATCTTTGCCAGCATCGACGGCAAGGTGATCCTTGTGACCGGTGGCGGCGGCAGTATCGGCAGTGAGCTGTGCCGTCAGATCGCCAAGGCGAATCCCAGGCAGCTGATCGTTTTTGACATCTACGAAAATAACGCATACGCCATTCAGCAGGAACTCCGGCGCACCATGCCCGATCTGAATCTGGTGACGCTGATCGGCTCCGTGCGCAATACCAACCGCATCAACAGCGTGATGCAAACCTACAAGCCGGACATTGTGTTTCACGCGGCAGCCCACAAGCATGTGCCGCTGATGGAGGACAGTCCCAACGAGGCGATCAAGAACAATGTGCTGGGAACGTACAAAACCGCTGTGGCGGCAGCACAGAACGGTGTCAAAAAGTTTGTGCTGATTTCCACGGACAAGGCTGTGAACCCTACCAACATCATGGGTGCATCCAAGCGCCTGTGCGAAATGGTGGTACAGATGATGGATCGCCGCAGCCAGGATACCAGCTTTGTGGCGGTACGCTTCGGCAATGTGCTGGGCAGCAACGGAAGCGTCATTCCGCTGTTCAAAAAGCAGATTGAAGAAGGCGGTCCCGTGACGGTGACGGACAAGCGCATCATCCGCTATTTCATGACCATCCCGGAGGCGGTGTCACTGGTGCTGCAGGCGTCTTACTATGCCAAGGGCGGCGAGATCTTCGTGCTGGAGATGGGAGAGCCTGTCAAGATTGACGATATGGCACGCAATCTGATCCGCTTGTCCGGCTACACGCCCGATGTGGATATTCAGATTGTGTATACAGGTTTGCGGCCCGGTGAAAAACTCTATGAGGAATTGCTCATGGGGGAAGAGGGCCTTCAGGAGACGGAGAATAAAAAAATCCACATCGGCCATCCCATTGAAATGGATGACGACTGGTTTGTGAAGAAGCTGATGGAACTGGAGCACGCCTGCAACAGTGAAACCGGCAATATCCGGGAACTGGTGAGAGAAGTGGTGCCGACCTATGTTTTCCGCAGCGAAGACGGCGTGAACATGTAAATTGTTTTCCAGATTATGACAGGAGCGCATGAACTATGAAAATTCCTTTTTCACCCCCTGATATTACGGAGCTGGAGATTCAGGAAGTGGCCGAAGCACTGCGCTCCGGTTGGATTACCACCGGCCCCAGAACCAAGGAACTGGAACGTCAGGTTGCGGCACTGTGCGGTGTCAACCGGGCGGTGTGCCTGAACTCCCAGACCGCCTGTGCCGAAATGGCACTGCGCCTTCTGGGCATTGGTCCCGGCGATGAGGTGATTACCACGGCCTACACCTACACGGCAACAGCCTCCGTGATTTGCCATGTGGGCGCGACACCGGTTTTGGTGGACATCCAAAAGGATTCCCTTGAGATGGATTATGACCGGGTGGCGGCTTTGATTACACCCAAAACAAAGGCGATCATCCCCGTGGATCTTGCAGGAATTCCCTGTGACTATGAGCGGATTCTGGGAATCATACAGGAGAAAAGGGAACTCTTTGTGCCGGTCGGCGCCATTCAGACAGCCATGGGACGCGTTGCGGTTCTGGCAGATACTGCCCATGCCTTCGGCGCATCCCGGCAAGGCAGGCCAGTAGGCAGCATTGCGGACTTTTCCGCTTTTTCCTTCCATGCGGTGAAGAACTTCACCACAGCCGAGGGCGGCGCGCTGACATGGCGTACCATCGAAGGTATTGATGATGAGGAGATCTATCATCAGCTGCAGCTGCTGTCTCTGCACGGTCAGTCCAAGGACGCACTGGCCAAGAGCAAGCTGGGCGCGTGGGAATACGATATTCTGGGTCCCTGGTACAAGTGTAATATGACGGACGTGGCTGCAGCCATGGGTCTTGCCCAGATGAAGCGCTACGGACAGATGCTGAAGCGCCGTCAGGAGCTGATTGAACGGTATGATGCGGCACTGCAGCCCCTGGGCGTGCAGACGCTGTCCCATTACACGGCGGATTACCGGTCCTCCGGCCATCTGTATCTGACCCGTATCCCCGGCATCACCGCACAGCGCAGAAATGAGATCATAATCAAAATGGCGGAAATGGGTGTTTCCTGCAATGTACACTATAAGCCCCTGCCGATGCTGACAGCATACAGAAATATGGGCTTTTATATCGCGGATTTCCCCAATGCCTATGATTTCTTCGCCAACGAGATTACCCTGCCCCTGCATACGAACCTGACCGATGAGCAGGTGGATTATGTGATTGCGTGTTTGACTGAGGTTTTGAAAGCATATTTATGATGAAGCTGAAAGACTGGGAGGAACTGCCCAAACAGATGCGTACCGATGCGGTTCGCCCCTATTATGATACGATCCGCACCCACGCTGTGGGACTTGCCGCGAAGCGGCTGTTTGATTTGATCGCTTCTTTGGTGCTTCTGGCGGTTTTACTGCCGGTTTTTGCGCTGCTGGCCATTGCAATCAAGCTGGATTCCCCCGGTCCGGTGTTTTTCAGACAGGTTCGCGTCACGCAATACGGGAAGACCTTCCGTATTTTCAAGTTTCGCACCATGGTTCAAAATGCCGACAAGATGGGCGCCCAGGTGACCGCCGGTGCGGATCCCCGCATCACCCGTGTGGGAAGATTCATTCGCGCCTGCCGTCTGGACGAGATCTGCCAGCTGCTGAATGTCCTGCGGGGAGAAATGACCTTTGTGGGAACAAGACCGGAGGTTCCCAGGTTCGTGGAGGCCTACACACCCGAGATGTGGGCGACACTGCTGCTTCCTGCCGGTATCACATCGGAAGCAAGCATCCGTTACAAAAATGAAGCCCAGCTGCTGAGCCAGGCACAGAATGTGGATGAGGTGTATGTCCGTCAGGTGCTGCCGGATAAGATGAAGTACAATCTTTATGCCATCCGGAATTTCAGCTTTTGGTTTGAGATCTGCACCATGTTCCGAACGCTTTTTGCGGTATTGGGTATGAACTACGACGATCAAATTCCGGAAGAAAACGAATCAATTTGAAGGAAATAATGTTATGAACATCTGGTTGATCAACCACTACGCGGTGCCGCCCCGCTACTTCCCGCTGGCCAGGCAGACCTATTTTGCAAAAAACCTGATGGAAATGGGTCATCAGGTTACCATTTTTGCCGCCAGTACGGTGCACAATTCGGATATGAATCTGATAGAAAACGCAGAACCCTACCGCTGTGAAACGGTCGAGGGCGTATCCTATGTCTATATCAGATGTATGAATTATCAGGGCAACGGCCTGCGGCGCATTTATAATATGTGCGAGTTCGCGTGGAAGCTGCCCGGTGTGTGCAAACACTTCCCCAGACCCGATGCCATTGTTGCGACCTCTATGCCGCCCACATCCTGTGCCATGGGTGTCCATCTGGCCAGAAAGTACGGCTGCAGAGGCATCGCGGAGATTGCGGATCTGTGGCCTGAATCCATTGTGGTTTACGGATATGCCGGCCCACGGAATCCCGCGGTTGTTGCGCTGCGGATGCTGGAAAAGTGGATTTATAAGAAGGCGGATGCCGTGGTATTTACCATGGAAGGCGGATATGACTACATCCGGGAGCAGGGCTGGGAGAAAGAGATTCCTGCTTCCAAGGTCTACCATATCAATAACGGTGTAGATCTGCGGCTGTACCGTGAGAACTGTCAGAAATATCAGATTCAGGATGAAGATCTGGATGATCCCGACACCTTCAAGGTGATCTATGCCGGCTCCGTTCGGAAAGCAAACGGACTGGATGAGCTGGTGGAATGCGCATCCCGGCTGCGGGATTATCCGAAGATCCGCTTCCTGGTATACGGAAACGGTGACTATGTGGAACCGCTGCGGCAGCGGTGCAGAGAAGAGAACCTGGATAACATCATCTTTAAGGGTGGTGTGGCAAAGAACTATGTTCCCTATATTCTGTCCAAGAGCGATCTGAATGTTCAGAACTACAGTGCCGAAACGGCAAAGGTCTGCCGCTTCGGCAGCAGCCAGAATAAGATGTTTGAGTATTTCGCAAGCGGAAAGCCTGTGCTGGCGAATGTTGCCATTGCATACAGTCCGATCGAACGGTATGAATGTGGTATCTCAGAGAATCTGCCTACCGGGGAGAAGTACGCCGAGGCGGTGCTGCGGATGTACAATCTGCCCAGGGAAGCATACGACCGGATGTGCGCCAATGCACAGAAGGCCGCCAGTGATTATGATTTTCAGGTTCTGACCCAGAAGCTTCTTGCCGCGATTGAGGGAATTCAAAAGTAAGGCTGGAGGAAACACCATGCAGTTTATTGATTTAGGGGCGCAGTATCAGGCGCTGAAAGCACAGATCAACGATCAGATTCAGGCGGTTCTGGACGATGGCCGCTACATCGGCGGACCCCAGATCCGGGAGCTGGAGGAAAAGCTGGCGGCTTTTGTGGGTCGGAAATATTGCATTACCTGTGCCAACGGCACCGATGCCCTGCAGATTGCCTATATGGTCTACGGCATTGGCGAGGGCGACGCGGTGTTCAGCCCGGACATTACCTTCATCTCCTCCACGGAGCCGTCCAAAATGCTGGGTGCCACCTCTGTGTTCTGCGACGTCCGGCCCGACACCTACAATCTGTGCCCGGAGAGTCTGGAGCGGCAGATTCAGGCAGTGCTGGCGGAAGGGAGGCTGACCCCCAGGGCGGTTGTTGCCGTGGATATTCTGGGCAATCCCTGCGATTATGATGCCATCATTCCCATCTGCCGGAGGTACGGCCTGATCCTCATTGAGGATGCGGCACAGAGCTTTGGCGCTTCTTACAAGGGCAAGCGCTGCGGCGCCTTCGGCCAGATCGCAACCACCTCCTTCTTCCCCGCAAAGCCCCTGGGCTGCTACGGCGACGGCGGTGCCATCTTTGTAGATGATGACGAACTGGAACAGCTGATTCGTTCCATCTGTGTCCACGGAAAGGGCCCCCGCGGCAAGTACGACAATGTCCGTATTGGTGTCAATTCCCGTCTGGATACCATCCAGGCGGCGGTTCTGCTACCCAAGTTCCGTGCTTTGGTGGATTACGAGATTGACGCCCGGCAGAAGGTGGCCGAGCGCTACAATGCCGCCTTAGGGGCGCACTTTACCACACCCTTTGTGCAGACCGGCTGTCAGTCCGTCTATGCCCAGTATGCGATTCTGGCGAAGGACACCGAAACCCGTGACCGTGTGGTTGCCCACCTGACGGAAAAGAAGATCCCCAACATGATCTATTATCCCACGCCCCAGCATGCCCTGCCGGTGTTCGGCAGCGAACCGTCTTATGGCGAACGCTTTGAAAACGCGAACGACTACTGCGCCCGCACCCTGTCGCTGCCCATGCACCCGTATCTGGATGAAGTACAGCAGCAGACGATCATTGATACGGTTCTGGAGGCACTGTGATGGAACAGAATTTTTTTGTCCATGAATCCAGCTATGTGGATGAGGGCTGCACCATCGGCGCAGGGACAAAAATCTGGCATTTTTCTCACATCATGGGCGGCTGCACCATCGGCGAAAAGTGCAACATTGGACAGAACGTGGTGATTTCACCCGGTGTTGTGCTGGGAAGCGGTGTAAAGATTCAAAACAACGTGTCGGTATATACCGGCGTTGTTTGTGAAGACGGTGTATTTCTTGGCCCCTCCTGCGTCTTTACCAACGTGATCAATCCGCGGGCCTTCATCGAGCGCAAAAGCGAATACAGAAAAACAACCATCAGACAGGGTGCCAGCATCGGTGCCAATGCCACCATTGTTTGCGGTCACGATATCGGACGATACGCTTTCGTGGGAGCGGGCGCTGTGGTTACGAAAAATGTGCCGGATTATGCCATGGTGTACGGAAGCCCCGCCCGAATCCGGGGCTATGTGTGCCAATGCGGTGAAAAGCTGCATTTTGCAGACGGAAAAGCTGTTTGCGGGGCTTGCGCAAAGCAATATGAAATGAACGAAAACTCTGAAGTGAAGGAGACCGTCTGATATGACAATGAAAGAAGAACTGATTGCGAAGATCCAGAGCAAGACCCTGACCATGGGTGTGTGCGGTCTGGGTTATGTTGGCCTGCCTTTGGCCGTGGATAAGGCAAAGCACGGCTTTAAGACCATCGGCTTTGACGTCCAGCAGGAAAAGGTAGACATGGTCAATGCCGGTAAAAACTACATTGGCGATGTGGTGGATGCCGACCTTGCTGAGCTGGTGGCAGCCGGTATGCTGAAGGCGACCAATGACTTCAGTTTTGTTAAGGATGTGGACTTCATTGCCATCTGCGTGCCCACTCCGCTGGACGACCACCAGCAGCCCGACATCAGCTATGTGCGCAATTCCGCCATTGAGATTGCAAAGAACCTGAAACGGGGCTCCATGGTGGTTCTGGAATCCACCACTTATCCAGGAACCACCGAGGAACTGCTGAAGCCGCTGCTGGAGCAGTACAGCGGCCTGAAGTGCGGTGAGGATTTCTACCTGGGCTTTTCTCCCGAGCGTGTGGACCCGGGTAATCTGATCTACAAGACCAGCAATACCCCCAAGGTGGTGGGCGCCATCGGAGAGGATGCTGCCGAAGTGATTTCCATGGTATACCGTGCCATTCTCGACGGGGATGTACACACCGTCTCCTGCCCGGCGGTTGCCGAAATGGAAAAGATTCTGGAGAATACCTACCGCAACATCAACATCGGCCTTGTGAACGAGCTGGCCATTTTGTGCAACAAGATGGGCATCAATATCTGGGAAGTCATCGATGCCGCCAAGACCAAGCCCTACGGCTTCCAGCCTTTCTATCCCGGTCCGGGTCTGGGTGGTCACTGCATCCCGCTGGATCCCTACTACCTGAGCTGGAAGGCAAGAGAGTATGGTTTCCACACCTCCATGATCGAGGCATCCATGATGATCAACGACCGGATGCCCGAGTATACGGTGGAGCGGGCCAGCAAGATCCTGAACCGCTGTGCAAAGCCTCTGAACGGTTCCAGGGTGCTGATTTTAGGCGTTGCCTATAAGCAGAATATCGACGACTACCGTGAAAGCCCGGCGATCCGTGTCATTGAGGAATTCCGTAAAACCGGCGCGAGGGTCGATTACTATGATCCGTTTATTCCCGCTTATCGGGAAAAGGGTCAGTGGTTCCAGGGCCTGCCCGGAATCAGCCCCGAGATCATCAGGCAGTACGATCTGGTATGCATCACCACAGCCCACACGAATGTGGACTATGAAATGGTTGCAAATGTGGGTGTGCCTGTGTTTGACTGCAAGAATGTGACCAAGAATATCGAAAACAAGGAAAATATCGAGGTTTTGTAAATGAAAAAGATTTGTAGTGTTGTTGGTGCCAGACCCCAGTTCATCAAGCTGGCAGTGGTATCCCGAGTGCTGAGAAAGCACTTTCACGAAGTGCTGATCCACACCGGTCAGCACTACGATCACAATATGTCCGATGTCTTTTTTGAGGAAATGGACATTCCAAGGCCGGACTACAATCTGGGCATTTCCGGCGGCACCCACGGCAGCATGACAGGTCAGATGCTGATTGCACTGGAGGAAGTGTTCCTGAAAGAGAAGCCTGATATGGTGCTGCTTTTTGGCGATACCAATTCCACCATGGCAGCGGCGCTGGCTGCGGTAAAGCTGCATATCCCTGTGTGCCATGTGGAGGCCGGCAATCGCTTCGGCACGCTGGACAGTCCCGAGGAGGTCAACCGCATCGTGACGGATCATATGGCATCCATCAACCTTCCCTGCACCGCATCCTCCATGGCGTTTCTGGAGCGCGAGGGTTTGGCGCAGACGGCGACTGTGGTGGGCGATCCCATGTATGATGCGTTCCGCTACTACAGCGAACGTTTGGACGGAAGCGAACTGACGGACATCCGGGATTTTGACGGCAACAAGGTGGAGCTGCCAGATGAATTCTATTACATGACCTGCCACCGACAGGAAAATACCGATACGGATGAGAAGCTGGACGGCATTTTCTCCGCTATGGAAGCGCTGGATGTGCCGACTGTTTACCCGGTACATCCGCGCAACCACAACCGCGCTGAACGGCTGTGCAGGGAGAGGGGCTACCGCAACATTCTTCTGACATTGCCGGTTGGCTATCAGACCTCCATTTCTCTGGTGAACAGGGCGAAGAAGATCGTCACGGACTCCGGCGGCGTTCAGCGCGAAGCATTCTTTGCCGAAAAACCCTGTGTGACTGTATTGGACTTTGTGGTTTGGCCCGAGACGATGAAAGACGGCTGCAACAGACTGGCAAAGCCCGACCGGCAGGATATTTTGAATAAGCTGAACACGCCTGTGGTATTTGATCCTTCCTATCAGCCCTTCGGCGACGGACACAGCGCGGAAAAAATTGTTTCCATCATCAGGAACTATTGGGAACAAAGAGGGGAATTATCATGAATTACGCATTGATCGGCTGCGGCAGAATTGCCACCAATCATATCAAAGCAGCGCTGAATAATCATCTGAATATCGTGGCGGTCTGCGATGTGCTGCCCGAGGCAATGGAGAATCTTCTTGCCAAGCATGGGCTGGAGAAGGACACTTCCATCAAGCGTTACACGGACTACAGGCAGATGATTGCCGAAAACGACATCACGCTGGCAAGCATTGCCACGGAGTCCGGCATCCACGCGGAGATTGCGCTGCACTGCATCGACTGCGGTGTCCATGTGATCATCGAGAAGCCCATGGCCATGTCCATGGAGGATGCGGAGGAGATCATCCGCCGCAGCGAGGAAAAGGGCGTAAAGGTCTCCGCCTGCCATCAGAACCGGTTCAACATCGCGGTACAGGAGCTGCGCCGCGCCCTGGAAGCGGGACGCTTCGGCCGCCTGTCACACGGCTCCATCCATGTGCGCTGGAACCGCAATGAGAACTACTATACCCAGGCTCCCTGGCGCGGCACCTGGGCACAGGACGGCGGCTGTCTGATGAACCAGTGTATCCACGGCATCGACCTGCTGCGCTGGATGATGGGTGACGAGGTGG
>JAQXNO010000147.1 GCA_029098045.1 Bacillota bacterium | reverse complement strand
TGGTTGCGGAGGCAGGACTCGAACCTACGACCTCCGGGTTATGAGCCCGACGAGCTTCCAACTGCTCTACTCCGCGATATTGGCTACACTCTTAAGTGCTAATGTATTCTAACATATGGGTTCCTGTTTGTCAAGTATTTTTCTTGACTTTTGTAAGACAGCTTTCGACGTTCTGCACGCTACTCCAATCTGCCCCGCAATTTTTGCAGCGCTCTCTTCTCGATTCTGGACACGTAACTGCGGCTGATGCCGCAGACGCTGGCAACTTCCCGCTGACGGTGTTGGGTATGGCCATCCAGACCGTAGCGCAGTGTAAGCACTTTCCGCTCCTGCTCCGTCAGGCACTCCTGCATCAGCTGCCGCAGCTGCCGGGTTGCCTCCCGGGTGGTAACCTGCTCCAGCAGATCCATATCTTCACTGACCACATCCATCAGTGACAGGGCTGTACCGTCGTTTCCGGTTTCGATGTAATCCGACAGGGATACATCCTGAGCACCTTTTCGCTGGGCACGAAAGAACATCAGGATTTCATTCTCCACGCACCGGGCGGCGTAGGTGGCCAGCCGCGCGCCTTTGGATGCATCAAAGGTGGATACCGCCTTGATCAGTCCAATGGTACCGATGGAAATCAGATCCTCCTGATCCGCGGTTTGGGCATAGTACTTTTTCATGATGTGGGCAACCAACCGCAGGTTTCGCTCAATGAGGATATTCCGGGCCTCCAGATCCCCCTGGGCGCTGCGCGCCAGATATTCGCGTTCCTCCTGCTGGGTCAGGGGCTTTGGAAAGCTGCCGGTTTGCAATTGCAGCGAGTAGAACAGGCTGCTCAGAATCAGCCAAAGAACAGCGTTCATGGACTTCACCTCCGGTAACACTGTATTGTCCACAGCCTGTCTGTTTTCCATGTTATTTTCATGGTTTCCTGAAGCCTGCGCGTTTCTTTTCACGATGCGGCCGGCGAAAAAATCCCCGGGGTCCTTCCAATCGGAAGACACCCCGGGGATCCTTTATGTGCCGCTCACGGAAAGGCCGCCTTCAGCCGCAGGAATGGCCGCCGCAGCCGTGGGAGCCGCAGGCATGGTCTTCCCCGTGATGGTCGTGATGATTGCACCGAACATCCGGGTTGAAGTCCAGCTTTCCTGCCGCCAGTGCCTCTGCCGCCGCGTCCGCGCTGCCGGACACACCGCCGTACAGCTGAATCCCCGCTTCGGCCAGCGCCATCTGGGCACCGCCTCCGATGCCGCCGCAGATCAGCGCATCCACCTTCAGGGCACGCAGCACCCCTGCCAGGGCACCGTGTCCGCTGCCGTTTGTATCCACCACCACTGCCATTACGATTTTTCCGTTCTCCACATCATAGATTTTGAACTGCTCCGTATGGCCAAAGTGCTGGAAAATTCTCCCGTTTTCATAAGTAACCGCAATTCTCATGATTCCTTCTCCTTTTGGTTTTTCATATTGTTCACTGAGTTTCTGTTTGTAGCAGGCGCTGTGGGCACAGCTGCTTCGCCCGCCGCTGCAAAGCCGGTAATCCCCCCCTGCAATCCGCAGGGGCAGACCCTCCACCAGAACCGTCGCCAGCTTTTTCCGGGCGTCGGCATAGATCTGCTGCACCGTGGTTCTGGCAACCTGCATCCGTTCGCTGCACTGTTCCTGAGAAAGCCCCTCCCTGTCGATCAGGCGGATGGTCTCGTATTCCTCAACGGTCAGAATGACGGCTTCCCCGGAATCCGGCAGGTTCTCCGGCAAAAAAGCGACAGTCTGCGGAAGCTCACAGACGCTTCTGCATTTCTTTGGCCGCGGCACCGCGCGCACCTCCTTGATCCATGGTTTTCAAAATCAGTATACCTTTATTTCTGACATATGTCAAGAATATAATTGACTTATGTCAGAAACCGCGCTATACTGGAAGCAGCAAAAAGGAGGCAGCTGTATGGAATTGAGCGACTTTTTCCCCATATGGAACCAACTGACGCCTGCGCACCGGGCAATGCTGACGGATGGTGTGTTTCGGCGCGCCGTCCCAAAAGGCACCGTGCTGCACAACGGCAGCATGGACTGTACCGGCTTGCTTTTGGTGCAGCATGGGCAGCTTCGGGCATACATCCTTTCGGAGGAAGGGCGTGAAATCACACTTTACCGCCTGTTGGAGGGAGATATCTGCCTGTTTTCCGCCTCCTGCATGATGCGCTCCATTCAATTTGAAGTGATGATCGCGGCGGAAAGGGACACGGAGTTGTGGATCATTCCCACCGACAGCTACAAAACGGTCATGGAGCACTCCGCAGTCCTTTCCAATTTTACCAACGAAGTGATGGCAGCCCGTTTTTCCGAGGTGATGTGGCTTTTGGAGCAGATTCTTTGGAAGCGCTTTGATCAGCGGCTGGCAGGATTTCTGCTGGAGGAAAGTGCGCTGGAGGGAACGGACGTCCTGAAAATCACCCATGAAGCCATCGGCAGTCACCTGGGCAATCCCCGGGAGGTTGTGACCCGGATGCTCCGATATTTCCAGAGCGAGGGTCTGGTGAAGCTTTCCCGGGCGACGGTGGAAATCACCGACAGGGAAACCCTGCGCAGGCAATACGCCATATAGTCAACATGGGGCTGTCTCACGAACGTAGTGAGGCAGCCCCAAAATAACGGCAGCCGGCTCTGTACAGGAGTCGGCTGTTGTCGCACAGCTTGGGTGTGAAGTATAACAGCACGCAGGCAGCGTATACGGCATGCAGGACCGTATATCAGGTCTGCTTGCCCAGCGGTCTACGCCTGTCCTTTTTTGTCCTTCTTCAGCTGCGTTTGATGATGCGGCACAGGTACCAAACATGCAGGGTGCGGGATACACAGTGCCGCTGTGAAAGCATTCACACTTTTTTTGTTGCAAAGCTTCGGAAAACGTGCTAAAATAGGCTGAAATACAAATCACTTTGGAGTTGTACAAATGAATTCTCTTGTAAAATCCGCACCCCTTTCAGATTCCCGTCTGACACGGGTGCAGTATCTTTGTCTGTTCGCAGCAGGCGTTCTGGAATTTCTTTCTCTGGCAGTGGCTCATGATATCACCAATGTTTTGCTCCAGCGCGCACTGCTGGTTCTTGTCGTTCTGTTTTGGGCTGCTTCTGCCATCCTGCTTCACAGAAGCCACCGCAAATTGCCTGTAATACTTCCCTTTGTCATGGTACTGTGGTTTTTGGTCATCCAGTCGATCCCCCACACGGATCAGCTGTACCTGCGCCATTTCGGCTTCTTCTTCGGCGTTTATCTGCTGGCCTTTCCATACGCCGTGGTCACCGGTGACGCGGACGGGCAGGCAGGTCTGAAAACCATTGCGAAGAGTCTGAGCGCGGCGGCTCTGGTTCTGGTGCTCCAAACGTTTCTTTTGCTTGCGGATCTCGTTCCTGCCTTTGTGGAGTCGGAATTCGAGCTGTATTGGCAGGGTGCCCGGGTTCATCTGATGATGCACCCCAATTATTCTGCCCGTGTGTTTTTGATTGGCATTGCTTTCTGCCTCGGCTTCTTCTTTCAAGCCTCCGGCAAACTGCGCAAGGCCCTGCTGCTGGTCGCCGTAGCGCTGCAGTTTTTCGCCCTGTCCCTGACCAACAGCCGAACCGTGATTCCGTTTGCCTGTCTGCTGATCGGCGGTGCTGTCTTCTTTGTCATTTTCAAAGGAACACCCAGGCAGTTCCTGCTGGGCTTCATCACCGCCCTTGCGGTCACGGCCGCGCTGCTGCTGGCATATCTGGGTCTGTTCCAGTGGAACAGTGACCGGTTGGCCGCTGTCCAATGCCAGTCACAGGCCGCGGAGGATGTCCGGGCCGGCGTTCCTTCCGATATCACCGACCCGGTCAGCGTGCCGGTTGTCACCCTGTCCGCCGCTCCTGTTCATGATTCGGTTGCCACACTGGCCGCCGCGTCCCCCGCTCCGGCTGTCGTTTCTGTCAATTCGCTTCAGTCCGAGGGCGGACAGCACGCGCTGTCGCAGGATATGTACACGCTGAACGGCCGCACAACGATATGGCGTGCGGCATTACAGGGGCTGAAGGAGGATCCCATGATCCTGATTCGGGGTGCCGACAGCATTGATGCGCTGATCTGGCACACGGGAGGCCTGCATTTGCACAATGCCTGGCTGCAGACCCTGTTCCAGCTGGGGCTGCCCGCGCTTATCATCAGCCTGATTTTCACCGTGCAGGCCGTCTGGACCGGTGTTTACCTGCTTTTCCACCGCAAGGCCGATCTCTGGAAGAAAATCATCGCCATGCTGCTTCTGTGCCTGCTGGTGTCTGCCATATCGGAGCCGTCCCTGTTCTGTACCAGCGGCAAGTGGCACTTCGCTGACTTTGTCTTTTTCCTCTGTCTGGGCTATGCCGTCCAGTGGAGAAAGCAGCTGTCCGGGAAGAAATGTGCCGCGTCACCGGCTCCATAACCGCCGGACCGTCCCGCCGCAGTCAAAACTACACAAGGAGTACTTGCCATGAAATATGATTTTGTAACGCTCATGGATCGCCATGGTATGGATGCCGTTGCAGTGGATCTGCCCGGCACCCCCGGTTTTTCCATCACCGCCCCCAAGGATGGCTTTGATGTCATTCCCATGTGGATTGCCGATATGAATTTTCCCACGGTGCCCACTATCCCGGAGGCCATCAAAGCTCGCGCCGGTCACAGTGCCTACGGCTATTTTGACCCCCGGCCGGAATACTTTGATGCCATCATCCGCTGGCACGAAACCCGCAACGGAGTAACCGGTCTGGAACCCCGGCACATCGGCTATGCCAACGGTGTCCTCGGCGGTGTGGTCGCCGCCGCCAACGTGCTCTGCTCCCGGGGCGACAGGATTCTTGTCCACTCCCCCACCTATGTGGGCTTTACCCACAGTCTGGGCAATCTGGGCTATGATCTGATTCACAGTCCTCTGGTTTTGGATGAAAACGGCATCTGGCGCATGGACTTTGAAGACATGGAGCAGAAAATCGTCGCCAATAACATTCACTGTGCCGTCTTCTGCTCCCCCCACAATCCCTGCGGCCGTGTCTGGGAGCGGTGGGAAATTGAAGCGGCCATGGAGCTGTTCAAAAAGCACGATGTGTTCGTCATCTCCGACGAGATCTGGTCCGATCTGATTCTTGACGGTTACAAACACATCCCCACCCAGTCTGTCAGCGAAGACGCGAAACAGCGCACCGTGGCCATGTATGCCCCCAGCAAGACCTTCAATCTGGCAGGCCTTGTGGGAAGCTACTCCATTGTTTACAACACCTGGCTGAAGGACCGGATGGATAAGGAAATCAGCCTGTCCCACACCAATGCCATGAACGTGCTGAGTATGTACGCGCTCATGGGCGCTTACTCGGACGAGGGTCATGTATGGCTGGAAGAGCTGCGGCAGGTCCTGACAGGCAATGTGGATTTTGCCTGCGATTACATCCGGACCCATTTCGAAGGTGTCACCGTCAGCAGACCCCAGGGCACCTATATGCTCTTTGTGGACTGCACCGCCTGGTGCCAGACCCACGGCAAAACCATTGATGATGTGCTCAAAGCCTGCTATGATGTGGGTGTTGCGGTACAGGATGGCCGTCAGTTCCATGGTTCCTGCCACATCCGCATGAATCTGGCATCCCCCCTCAGCCGCATCGAGGAGGCCTTCCACCGGCTGGACCGGTACGTTTTCAACGCCTGTCAGAGCGCAAAGTAGCCCGTCCGCTATCAGCGGTAAAATGCCCCATACGCCCGAAGAATCACAGCGGTTCTTCGGGCTTTTTGCTGCCATCAAGCCACCGAAACGCTGTCCGCGAGGTCCCCCATTCTCAGCATTGTGTAGATTGCCGGATTCCTACCCAGATTTTTGGGTGTTTTGTACAGGAAAACAAGTGTCCTTGTGCCATTTTCACCAATTTCACAATGTGACGAAAATAAGCATTGAAATTGTTTCACGCTTCGTGTATAATGTCAATATTACGGTGTCTATGCACCGAATAGGAAGCAATGGAGGATTCCGTCCTCCCGAAAGGAGCACACACTACTATGTACACAGCAAACGCTATTCGCAACATCTGCCTGTTGGGTCACTCCGGCAGTGGTAAGACCGCCCTGGCCGAGAGTCTGCTCTACATGACCGGTGCCATCGACCGTATCGGTAAGAACGCCGACGGCAACACCGTTTGTGACTATGATCCCGAAGAGATTCGCCGCCATGTTTCCATCTCCGCGGCTGTGGTTCCTCTGGAATACAAGAATATCAAGATCAATCTGCTGGACACCCCCGGCGGTTTCGATTTCTCCGGTGCCGTGGTGGAAGCGCTGCGCGCTGCCGATGCTGCCATTCTGGTGATTTCCGCCAAGGACGGCATCACCGTCGGCTTTGAGAAGGCATGGAAGTACTGCGAAGAACGCAATATGCCCCGCTTCATCTACATCTCCAAGGTTGACGAGGAAAACTCCGACTATAATGCCACCTTCAATGCCCTGCGTGAGAAGTACGGCAACAAGGTCGCGCCCGTGGTGGTTCCCATCTGGGACGACCAGAAGAAGGTCACCGGCATCATCGATGTGCTGAATAAGCGCGCCTACGAGATGAAGAATCTCAAGCGCGTTGAGATCGCCGTTCCCGATGGCAAGGATGCCGTCATTGAAGAGTTCAACGACGCGCTGAAAGAATCCGTTGCCGAAACCAGCGACGAGTTCATGGACAAGTTCTTCGGCGGTGAGGACTTCACCTATGCCGAAATGATCAAGGGTATGCATCAGGGTGTCATCGATCAGACCCTGTATCCCGTTCTGTGCGGCTCCGGCGTCAACTGCCTGGGCAGCCTGATGCTGATGGATCACATTGCCGACCTGCTGCCCAACCCCGTGGAGGGCAACTATCACAAGGCCACCACCGCTGACGGAAAGGTCGAGGAATTCGTGGTCTCTCCCGGCGGTGTTCCCTCCGCTTTTGTGTTCAAGACCGTCTCCGATCAGTACGGCAAGTACTCCTATGTGAAGGTTCTTTCCGGCGAAATCACCTCCGACTCCGCGCTGGTCAACGCCCGTACCGGCGAGACCGAGAAGCTGGGTCGTCTGTATACGGTCTGCGGCAAGAAGTATACCGAAGTCAAGGTTCTGTCCTGCGGTGACATCGGCGCCATCGGCAAGATGGACAAGGTCAAGACCGGCGACACCCTGTGTGATCCCCGTAAGGTGGTCTCCCTGAAGGGTCTGCCCTATGCGCCCGCCTGCTACTCCATGGCCAGTGCGCCCAAGACCAAGGGTCAGGAGGACAAGGTCGCTGCCGGCCTGAACCGCCTGAACGAGGAAGATCCCTCCTTCAGCCTGTTCGCCAATCCCGAGACCAAGCAGCTGGTTATCTCCGGCGCCGGCGATCAGCAGCTGGATGTGATCGTTGCCAAGCTGAAGAGCCGCTTCGGTGTGGAGGCCGTTCTGTCCCCGGCAAAGGTCGCCTACCGTGAGCGGATTAAGAAGAAGGTGGAGGCGCATGGCCGTCACAAGAAGCAGACCGGCGGTTCCGGCCAGTTTGGTGTCGTTTGGGTTCGCTTTGAGCCTCAGGAGGAGCAGGATGAGCTGATCTTCGCGGAAGAGGTCTTTGGTGGCTCCGTTCCCAAGAACTTCTACCCCGCCGTGGAAAAGGGCATTCAGGAAGCAGTTCAGAAGGGTCCTCTGGC
>JAQXNO010000146.1 GCA_029098045.1 Bacillota bacterium | reverse complement strand
CTGGAGCTTCTGGGTCCGGTCATGATCCCGGAAAATGGTGTCTCAGTTCTGGATGCACTGGGCATCGACAGCATTCTTGCGCAGAGCACGGTGGCCGTGACAACGCTCTACCCGGGATACTGTTATCGGGGCGGCACCTTTGCGCTGGAAGGTGAAACCGTCTTCGCTCCGGGAAGCAGTCCCTGGAACGATCCCATCGCTTTTCAGTACCGCTGCGTGATGAAGAACGTCTTTGACGGAGTGTTCCTGACGGTCGGCAATGTGGATGCTTACGACCAGTGGAATTACACACTATCCGATGGAACCCCTGTGCTTCTGGCAGCCGGTTCGGAGAAGGGTTTGATCATCGTGGACAAGGCGGACTGTTTTGTGACGGTCAACGTGCTGCCCTATGCCGGTGCGATTCCGGGTGAGGCGCAGCGTGAGATTCGCGCCGCTATGGAGTGCTTTGCCGATGTGTTCCGCTTTGACTACACGCCGTGCAAAGTGGAGATCCCGGAAGCGACCCCCGACCCGGAGCAGACACAGCCTGCTCCATCCCCCGGACAGGAATGGGCGGATACGCCCACCCACAACGCCTTTCGGCACGCTTTGAAAACGATCCATGATGAGCAGTCCTGGCCGGATCTGCCCGGCGCCGATGGAATTGAGCTGTTCGACTCCGGCACCATCGAGGATGAACTGTTTGCGATTTTCGATGTGGACGGCGATGGGCAGGATGAACTGCTGATTTCCGTGTCCAATACCTATACCGCCGGAATGCGTGAAATCATCTACGGCTATGACCCACAGAACGGCGGCGTGCGGATAGAAGCCGACTGCTTTGTGGCGGTAAACCACTATCCCGGTTTGCTTATGGTGGATTCTTCTCATAATCAAGGGTATGGCGGGGATGTCATCTGGCCCTATACCATCATGCAATATGATGAAGTTGCGGATGAATACAGGGTAGCCTTCATGGTGGATGGCTGGTGCAGGGAAATCGCCGCCTGTGACCCCGATACGGGAATGCCCTACCCGGAGGATATTGACACGGAACAAGACGGTCATGTCTATTTGATCACGGAAAACGGACAGACGCGGATTGTAAGCCGGGCAGATTACTGGAAGTGGCAGGCGGAGCTGTTCGCCGGGAAGGAAGCCCTGACGATTCCATGGCAGAGGATGAGCGCAGACAATATCGGCCTGCGCAGTACAGAGTAACGGATCCCCGCCGCGCAAAGCGCCTTGCGGTGCAAAAACCGCAAGGCGCTTTGTGTTGTCTCAGCGGCACTCGAACAGGTAGGCATGTCCTGCTTTTACCGACAGCTCGATGGCGGAATCGGGCATTGCACTGTATTCCAGCGGCGTGCCGAAGATATCCGCGCTGTTTATGGGGGTGGACGCCCCCAACGCGCCGAGAGGAAGCCGGATTTTCACATCCTGCGTTTGCGTGGAAATCACGCCCACAAACACTTCCTCCTCCCAGAATCGGGCAATTGCGATGACATTGCCCTCGGCATACAAAAACTTCATGCCGCCGCGCCGCAGCGCCTCATGACCTGCCTTCAGATGGGTCATGGTATGTATCAGCCGGTAGGCATCACAGGCGGGGATGTCCCGGCTCCAGGGCATGGGATAGCGGCAGCCCTCATTGGTGCCCAGCTTTCCGTCAATTTCCGCCTCATCACCATAGTAGATGGAAGCCGCGCCGGTAAGCAGGAACTGGAAAATAACCGCCGCTTTGTAGCTTTCCCCGGAAATGGCGGGATTGTTGTGCAGGCGGCTGGCATCGTGGCTGTCAAAGAGATTGAACTGGTTCTCCCAGATCACATAGGGCAGCTTGGCCAGATGCTCCATGACCCGCATTTTTACATCCTGCGCCGTCATGCGGTAGGGCACATCCCGAAGAATGGGATTTCTCGCCGTGAACGGATCCGGCTCGCCCAAAAACTGCCGGATCACTCTGCCGCAGCCATAGTAGTTCATGGGGGCATCCCATTCGTTTCCCTGCAGATACTGGGCGCAGTCGCCCCAGTCCTCTGCCAGAATATAGGCCTGGGGATTGACGGCACGGATGCTCCTGCGGATCTCCGGCCACAGGGTGTGGGCAAGCTGGAGCGCATCCACTCTTCCAAAGACATCCGCCACGTCAAAGCGCCAGCCGTCGATGCTGTAGGGGGGCTTCAGCCACTTTTTCAGCACCGAGTCCTCCCCCCGGTAGATCACGTCCCGCAGTGCCTCAGAGGTATAGTTGAGGGTCGGCAGGGTATCCACGCCCAGCCATTTGTGGTAGGTATTGTCCGGCCCAAAAAAGTAATACGCCCGTTCGGGAGCATCCGGGTTGTTGTAGGCGCCCACGGACTGATCAAAAAACGCCCCATCCCGGTTGAACCATCTGTGGGCAATGCCCGTGTGGTTGATGGAGATGTCCAGAATCAGCTTCATGCCGTTTTCATGGAGCGCCCGGCTCAGTTCCGCCAGCGCCTCATCGCCGCCCAGATGGGGATCCACATGGAAATAATCCAGACAGTCGTATTTATGGACGGAGGGCGCGACAAAAATGGGGTTCAGGTAAAGGGCTGTGACACCAAGCTCCTTCAGATAGGGAATCTTTTGCCGGATGCCCTGCAAATCGCCGCCGAAGAAGTCCATGCAGTAGCCTTCCTCATAGGGCAGGGGTGTATCCTCCCAGTGCTCCATGTGAATGGACGGGTGACCGTCCTGGGCGTATTCGTGGGTTTTCACATCATTGGACGGGTCACCGTTGCAGAACCGCTCCGGGAAAATCTGATAGAAAACTGCATCCCTGACCCATTCCGGCTGCACATAGCCGGCAAGCAGGACAAAATCATAGGTATGATCCGGCAGGTAGGTGGTGATCTCCTTCTGGGTATAGTAATAGATCACATCGGCACAGACCAGATAGAACTGGTACTGCATCCGATTCTCCGTCATCCGCATGGGGGCTTCGTAATAGACAAGACCTTTTTCTTCCCTGACCGGTGTCATGGGAATCAGGCGCTCCGCGCCGTTTGGAATGGTGCGCAGAAAAACGTGCTTCACCGGTGCATCCCGGTAAAAGCGCAGCCGGATGGTAACGGTTTCATAGAGTTTGGGGCAGGGGTTGCTGACAAAAGCCGCAGTGCCGTCACTGTAGACGCTTTCCAGCCAACGGGCATTCTGATCTGCCATAGACGATCCTTCCTTTTTTCATGATACGCAGATATTGTAGCAAACTGGCTGAAAAAGTAAAGACAATACCGTATCATTCGGTAAGGAAGCGCAGCGGGAGATTTTGTGCCAGTTCAAAGTTCCGAAAATGCGGAAATGGTGCAAAAGATCCGCTGAGATCCGCAGACGCAATTGTACGGTGTTGCCTAAAGTATTTCCATGGAAGCGGAGCATGGATGTGCCGGTCAGGCCTCCTGCCCGCTATTTCCGAAGCAAAGTTACCATCCGATCATCCTGCGCGAAACCGCTCCGACTGCCCAGCGTACACAAAAAGTTTACACTTCCTTTTCCGCCCAGCCTGTGAGATACCCGGGAAGTTTTGTTTCAGTTTAGAATCGCGCGGTAAACTCATCAAAAGCAGACAGCGTTTCCTGTCAACAGGCGGAAAAGGAAGCGCGGAGAGGATGGATACGATGAACGAAGTCAAGCAACCCAAAAAGCCACTGATTTACTACTATGTCATCGCCATGGCACTGGTGGTGCTGTTCAATCTGCTGGTCATGCCCAGCCTGATGGAAATGCGCGTGGAGCAGGTGGACTATGGCACCTTTATGTCCATGACCGAGGAAAAGAACATCGGTCTGGTGGAAATTCAAAGCAATCAGATTGTATTCACGGACAAGGAAGAAACGCAGGTCTATAAGACAGGTATTGTGGACGATCCCGGCCGGACGGAACGGCTTTACGCCGCAGGTGCTACCTTCTCCGGTGAGATCATCGAGGAAACCTCCGTACTCGCTTCTCTGCTGGGCTGGATTTTACCTCTGGTGCTGTTCATTGCCATCGGACAATTTATGTCCCGGAAGCTGATGGAGAGGATGGGCGGGCCCAATGCCATGTCCTTCAGCATGGGCAAATCCAATGCCAAGGTCTACGTGAAGTCCTCCAATGGCATCAGCTTTGCGGATGTGGAAGGCGTGGATGAGGCAGAGGAAAGTCTGGCAGAGATCGTCGATTATCTGCACGACCCGGAGAAATATACGGAAATCGGTGCCACAATGCCCAAGGGCGTCCTTCTGGTGGGCCCTCCGGGCACCGGCAAAACCATGCTGGCCAAGGCCGTCG
>JAQXNO010000145.1 GCA_029098045.1 Bacillota bacterium | reverse complement strand
CAGTCCAATCCCGAGGATCTGGACACGCGTCTTGAGGATCACTGCCCCGACGAGGTGCGATACCTCTGTATGTCCAGACCCGTGCTGCCCATGGCGCGGCAGGAGGAACAGGCCATCCTGACAGACCCGCTGAATCAGTTTACCGGTGCGCGGATGTAGGGGACGGGTTTCCCGTCCCGATGGGAAAGGCCGGTCATCACGGCGTTTTTTCGGGCGGGGAAACCCCGCCCCTACGGTGGATGACGAAGGCAGTCACGAATCGGGAGAGCCCATTGGTGTAACGACAAGCACAATCTGTCAGGCTCGCATTGTCAGCGGCGACTCGCCGCCCCTCTCAGTCACCTTCGGTGACAGCTCCCCCAGAGGGGGAGCCAAGGGCGCTGCCGCGCCGGTACATCCGGGAGGACGCCCCCTACGACAGATAATGAAAGCTGTCGATTCTTACCGTAGGGGACGGGTTTCCCGTCCCGATGGGAAAGGCCGGTCATCGCGGCGTTTTTTCGGGCGGGGAAACCCCGCCCCTACGGTGGATGTCGAAGGCAGTCACGAATCGGGAGAGCCCATTGGTGTAACGACAAGCACAATCTGTCAGACCCGAATTGCCAGCGGGGGCACCCCGCCGGGGGCGCATTGACAGGAAAGGAAATTATGAACAAGGAGGAAATGAAATTGGAACAGGAAATCAGAACGGAAGCGGGGCTGCGGGTGGAGGTGCCCATGCAGGCGCAGAATGCGCAGATGCCCGGGGAGGTGCTTCCCGAAGAGGTACTTCCCGAAGAGGTACTTCCCGAAGAGGCGCTGCCGGTGGGGCCGGAGCGGCTGCTGGAATTTACCCGGATTCTGCAGCGCTACAAGGCGGGCAAGGCCCGGACGGAGCAGCGCATCACCGCCTCCGAGCAGTGGTGGAAGCTGCGCAACACCGTGCAGGAGCAAAAAGATACCGGCATCGGCGCCGACGGGGGCTTCACCGCCGCCTCCGGGTGGCTGCACAACGTCATCGTCAGCAAGCACGCCGATGCCATGCAAAGCTATCCCGAGCCCAGCATCCTGCCCCGGGAAAGCGCCGATGTGCAGGAGGCGCGGCAGCTTTCCGCCATCATCCCCTGCATTCTGGAGCAGAATCAGTTCGAAAGCACCTACTCGGATGCCATGTGGCAGAAGCTGAAAACCGGCACCGCCTGCTACAAGGTGGTGTGGGACCAAAGCAGGCTCAACGGGCTGGGGGACATTGCCGTGGAGCGGGTCAATCTTCTCAACATCTACTGGGAGCCCGGGGTGACGGACATCCAGAAGAGCCGCTATTTCTTCCACACGGAAAGCTGTGACCGGGAGCTTCTGGAGCAGCGCTACCCCCGGCTGAAGGGCAAACTGAAGGGGCAGAGCTTTGTGAGCACCCAGTTTCTCTACGACGACACGGTGCCCACGGAGGACAAGCACACGGTCATCGAGGTGTACTACCACAAGGAGGTGGGGGGCAAAAACACCCTGCAATACTGTAAGTTCGTGGGCGATCAGGTGCTCTTTGCCACGGAAAACCAGCTGCAGCCCGCTATGGAGCAGGCTGTGGCCAGGCCGCCCATGGCGCTGACGGGTCTTTACGACCACGGCAAATTCCCCTACGTCTTCGACGCCCTGTATCCCATTGAGGGCAGCCCCTGCGGCTACGGCTTTGTGGATCTGTGCCGCAATCCCCAGACGGTCATCGACCTGCTGAACACGGCCTTCGTGAAAAATGCCATGGTGGGCGCCACCCCCCGGTACTTCCGCCGGCAGGACGGAGGCGTGAACGCGGCGCAGTTTCTCGACCTGAACAATCCTCTGGTGGATGTGGCAGGCAGCTTGGACGAGAACGCCCTGCGCAGAATCGAGCACACGGCGCTGGATGCCAACTACATCGCGGTGCTGGACAGAACCATTCAGGAGCTGCGCCAGACCAGCGGCAACACGGACACCAGCACCGGCAACATCAGCTCCGGGGTCACGGCGGCCTCTGCCATCGCCGCGCTGCAGGAGGCCTCCGGCAAGGGCAGCCGGGACAGCACCCAGGCCTCCTACCGTGCCTATTCCCGGATCGTGGAGCTGTGCATCGAGCTGGTGCGCCAGTTCTACAGCCTGCCCCGGCAGTTTCGCATCACCGGGCAGTACGGGGTGCAGCAGTTTGTCAGCTATACCAACAAAGGACTTCAGCAGCAGCATCAGGGCAACGACTTCGGACAGGATATGGGCTACCGGCTGCCGGTGTTTGACATCAAGGTGTCGGCGCAGAAGCAGAATGTGTACACCCGGGTCTCCCAGAATGAGATGGCGCTGCAATTTTTCAAGCTGGGCTTTTTCAATCCCCAGCTGGCGGATCAGACCCTCCAGTGTTTGCAGATGATGGACTTTGACGGCAGGGACACGCTGATGCAGGGCATCGCGAGAAACGCCGCGCTCTATCAAAAGCTGCGGCAGTATATGGAGCTCTCGCTGGCGCTGGCACAGCAGGCATCCCCCGGCAGCGCCCAGGCCATCGCCCGGGATATGGCCGAGACCCTTGGCGCAGCAGCCCCCGGAGGCGGCGACATCTGGGTGGGCAGCGGGGAAGATGCCCGGGTGGAACAGGCAAGGCGGCAGGCCGGGGAGGCCGCCCAGCCCGGCAGTCCGGCATGATCCGGGCTTCCTACTGCCGGGACGCGCCAAAAATCACCGTGACGGGGCACGCGGGCAGTGCCCCCCACGGCCATGATCTGGTCTGCGCCGGGGTGTCCACGCTGGTGTATACGCTGGCATTCCATGTGCAAAAGCTGGAGCGGGCGGGGCTGTGCGCGAATGCGCAGGTCAGGCTGCTGCCCGGGGACGCGGAGGTGGCCTGCACCCCCCTGCCCGGACAGCGGCAGGCGGTCACGGCGGTTTTTGACACCCTCTGGGCGGGCTTCTCCCTTTTGACCCGGCAGTTCCCGGAATTTGTGAGCGCTGTGCAGGGATAGAGAAAGCATCCCGCAGGCGCTATGATGGGGGTGGCTTCGGAAGAAACCACCCCCATGGGACCCGCCGCCCCGAAAGCGGCAGATATTTTTGAAGGAGCATGACATATGCGCACTGACAATTGGCTGAATTTGCAGCTGTTTTCCGGCGAAGGGGCCCCGGGCAGCAGCGGCGAAGGAGCCGCAGCCGGGGAAAATGCTGATCCCGGCCAGCAAAGGCTGCCGGAGCCGGGCGTTCCGGCGGACAAACTTCAGAAACGGGCGAAGGGCGCCGGGACAAAGTCCCACGCTGACGGGCAGGCCGCCGCTGCCGAACAGGATACCCAGGCGCCGTCCCGGCGCATGAGCTGGGAGCAGATCATGGCTGACCCGGAATACAACCGGCAGATGCAGGCGGTGGTGCAGCAGCGGCTGCGGGGCGCCCGCAGCGCCGAAGACGCCATGGGCAAGCTGACCCCGGCGCTGGAGGCCGTCGCCCGCAGGCACGGCATGGACCCGGAAAAGCTGGATTACGGGGCACTGGCGCAGGTGCTGGGGGACGAAGGGCAGCCCCGGCGGGCGCAGCCGGATTACCGGCAGCACTTTGAGGGTCTGACCCGGCAGGCGGAGGAAATGAAACGCACCTTTCCCGGCTTTGATCTGCAAAAAGAGCTGAAGAGTCCGGCCTTTGCCCGGATGACCGCTCCGGGGGTGGGGGTCAGTCTGGAGGATGCGTATTTCGCGGTACATCGCGCGGAGCTTCAGGCAGCCGCCATGCAGGTGACAGCGCAGAAGACGGCGCAGAAGATCTCCAATGCCATTGTATCGGGCAGCCACCGCCCCAGCGAGAACGGCACCTCCGGGCAGGCCCCTTCCGTGGCCACCTTCGACTACCGGGCCATGAGCCAGGCGCAGCGCAAGGCGCTGAAGGACCGCATCCGCGCCGGGGAGAAGATCTACCCCAATAGTGCCCTCGGATGACCCCGGGCGGGGTGCCGCCCCTTGGCGCTCCCTTTGGGAGCGCTGTCAGCGAAGCTGACTGAGAGGGGCGGGGTGCCCCCGCGGGCGATTCGTTACGCACTGCATCCCACAAATCGCTGCCCTTCGCCGCTCGACCCCGGACTGCGTACAGACCCTTGGCTCTCCCTTTGGGAGAGCTGGCGGCGATCAGCCGCCTGAGAGGGTAACCAGCCCCCGATGCCCTCTCAGTCACCTGCGGTGACAGCTCCCCCAGAGGGGGAGCCAAG
>JAQXNO010000144.1 GCA_029098045.1 Bacillota bacterium | reverse complement strand
GGAAGCGCAGCGAGAGATTTTGTGCCAGTTCAAAGTTCCGAAAACGCGGGAATACTGTATGTATTTCCCGTTTTTGGAACTGCAGAAATGGTGCAAAAGATCCGCTGAGATCCGCAGACGCAATTGTGCGGTGTTGCCTTACATATAGCTTTTGATGGTGCCGATGAGGATGTCGCCCGCAACCACACGATCCTCCGCCGCAAAGCCTTGGGCAAAATTGTCGGAATACAGCACCTGGGCATTGGGCGGGAACTCGTCGTCCCCCTCCCAGACCAGAATACGCATCTTGTAGCCGCCCAGAAAATTGAACTCGTACCCGGCGTCGCCATGGGAAACGGGGGTCGCCCCCATTTTCTGCGCAGCATCGCGAAATGCCGCCACACGGGTGCCAAAGGTAAAGGCGGCTCGTGTCAGCACCCGGCCGGTGTAGGGCTTGATATACATCTCGCCCCAGGGCATCTCCCGGAAGGTCTTCCACTCGCCGTTCCAGCATACATCCCGGCTCTCCAGCAGGTAACGCAGCAGGAAGGTCTGGGTAGGCAGTGGGGGCAAGCTGCCGCCATCCAGCGGCCGAATGGCATATTCCGGGTGTGAAATGGCAAATTCCCGGCCAAGAAGGTTTGCATAAAATTCTTTTCCGTCCCATTGCACATCGGCCAGTCTGTCCTGGGCATCCGCAGGATCCAGGTCTCTGAACAGCTCCTCATAGTGGGCAAATGGGACTTCTTCCTTGTGATTTTCGATTTGCATATCAACACTCCTGAATGGAATTCGGGAAGAGATTTCTGTCTGTATGGGGGATGAAGCAGGCAGCCACGAAGGAATCCATATAGCCGGGGTAGGTGGACAGCTCCAGATAGGTCATATTGGATGCCACTTCCGCGCATTTTTCTGTGGCCTGATTGCTGACCACCATGGCATAGGCACCTGCAAGGCTGGAATTGCCGATGTAGCTGAACTTTTCCGGCTCCACATCCGGCAGCATACCGATGTTGACCGCGTTTTTCATGTTGATACCGCTGCCGATGCCGCCGGCAACGTACACATGGTCGATCATGTCCACCGTCATGTCCACGCTGCGCAGCAGGGTGTCGATTGCCGAGAAGATGGCGGCCTTGGCACGTATGAAGTTGTCGATGTCCACCTCATTGATGGATACTTCCCGGCCGGTTTCCGATTCTTCCGCGTCTGCGATCACATAGCGGCCCATGCCGTGCTGATCCCGCCTGACCCGGGCACCCTCCCGGGCGAAGAGACCCCGGGCATTGATAATGCCGCAGCGATAAAGCTCGGAGATGATATCGATGATGCCGCTGCCGCAGATGCCCACCACCCTCTGGCCGGGATCGCCGATAACGGTCAGGGAAGGCTCCATGGTGTCTTTGTCGATGGTGCAGGCTTCCACCGCGCCGTCTGTGGCGCGCATACCGCAGGAGATGTCGCCGCCTTCGAAGGCAGGGCCGGCGGAGCAGGCGCAGCTCATCAAAAAGTCCCGGTTGCCGAATACCAGCTCGCCGTTGGTGCCAAGGTCAATAAACAGACTCATCTCGTCTTTGTCCCACAGCCCTGCCGCCAGCGTGCCGGCGGTGATGTCGCCGCCCACGTAGGAGCCGATGTTGGGCGCGATCACCACCTGCGCCAGCGGATTGGCAGGCAGCTTCAGGTCACCGGCCTTCAGACCGTCCCAGCCGAAGAAGCTGGGGATGTAGGGGTCCATACGCACAGGATCCGCATCCACGCCGATCAGCAGGTGGTTCATGGTGGTATTGGAACCGACAGAAAGCCGCAGAATGCTGCGGGCAGAGATATTTGCCGTCTTGCACAGGTTGCCAAGGATGGGAGTCAGGGTTTCCTTCACAATGGCATCCTGCAGCTTCTTCTTGCCGCCGGGCTTCGACTGTTCGATGATGCGGTTGATCACATCGGCGCCATAGCGGATCTGTCCGTTGCCGGAGGAACCCTTTGCCAGGATCTTGCCGGTCTTCAGATCCGTCAGCACCATGGAAACGGTGGTGGTGCCGATGTCAATGGCGCAGCCCACCACGGCGGTGTCCGCGGGGTCGCAGATTTCCATGCAGGCAAAGCGGTCGCCCAGGAATTCGCCCTTGACCACCACATGAAAATCATACTGCCGGAGGGTACTTGCAAGCTTTGCCATGACGATGTAGGGGATCTCCACCGCCACATCGCCCAGCTGCGCCTGAATGGCCCAGGTCAGTCGCTCGTTGTCGGGCATGGTATCATCCGCAGAGGGCGCATCCATCCGAAGCTCCAGCGCCATAAAGTCATTGTCAAACACAATGCCGCTTTCTTTCAGATCATTCTGCGCCTTCTCAAAAATCGCCACCTCTTCGGGGCTGCTTAGGTCGGCGGTCTTCATGCGGGACTGGTAGGCAGAGGCAATATCCGGCACAAACACGGTGCAGTCGGTGACCACCTTGCAGCTGCAGCTGAGCCGCCAGCCCGCTTCATATTCCTCGTCGGTGATGTGCCGGGAGGGGTAGGATTCCACCTGACCCTCCATGAGCTTGACGCGGCATTTGCCGCAGGAGCCGTTGCCGGAGCAGGGCGCGTCGATGGCCACGTTGGCACGGCGCGCCAGCTCCAGCAGGTTATCACCGGCGTTGCATTCCACTTGAACGGGGCTTGCGCCCTCAATTTGAAAGACTACTTTCATCTTTGGTGTTTCCTTTCGGAGTAGTAACATGGCGCGGCGGGAAATTCCCGCCGCGCCGGGTATTGGAATCAATCAGTCAAAACGCAGATCGCGTGCAGCGCCGATCTTACATCAGGGGCTCCAGACCCAGGACGGGGTGACCCTTTTCGGACAGCCAGCCCAGCAGCTCCTCGCAGTCGGTGGTGATGGTTTCGTCGGCGATCATGTCGGCAAAGTTCTCAATGCCGTACAGCTCCTTGGCAGTGGCGTTCAGACGCTCACCCACATCGTCCTTCAGCTCCTTGGGCATCCAGACAATACGCTCAATGCCGCCCTCTGCGGCGCAGAACTTCTTGGAAGCGATGAAGTGACGGCCATGGCCCATGTAGCCGGGTGTCTGGACACCGCCGCCGGTGCAGGATGCCAGCTCGCCGAAGGTCATGCCGGAGGGGGTCATGCCCTTGTACTCACGGTTGACCACGATCACGCCGTTGGAAACAGGCTCAATGCCGCAGATACATTCGAAGCAGCCGCAGGAGGTCATGGGGTCTTCCAGAATGGAATACAGGGTGACGTTCTCCACGGCGCCGTGGGTGGCTTCTGCCACCATGCGGTTGACTTCCTCATAACGGCCGGTACGCTCGTCGATCAGACCCTTCTTGACGATGGGCTGGCAGGGACCGTTGGGATCCAGCTCGTTGGTTGCCTTTGCATCCAGCCAGGACACGGCACCGCACAGACCCAGACGCTCGGGGGTGACCACGCAGCAGTGGGCAGGTGCAAAGGACTGGCACAGGATGCAGGTATAGTAACGGTCAACGGACTCGTCGCTCATGGATGCCAGACGGTCGTCACGCAGGGTGTAGCGGTGCATTGCCAGCTCATCGCGGAACTTGGCAGCCTCGGCCGCGTCGGTGATGATGGTCACCTGGCACTTGTCCACAACGGCGTCAAACTCGTTCTTGACCATGACGTACAGCACTTCGGCGAAGTCACGGATCCGCAGGCCGGCATCGTATGCCGCATTGGACACGCGGACACGCACCTGATTGCGCTGGCCGGTGTGCATGACACCTTCCATGTAGTTGAACCAGGCGTGGAACTTACGCTCGATGACGGACTCGAAGTCCACCTGCATCTTCTTGCCGGCAACTTCCACGAAGGTAGCCAGCGCCAGATCCTTCGCCTCGTCCAGATCGGGTCCGATGATGGTGATCTTATGATCCTCGACCTCGCTCAGCTCTCTCATCACCACCAGCTCCGCGGTGGGGTTCTTGGAGGACCAGCACTCGTTGTGCATATCGGCCTTGCGGATGATTTCACCCTCGAAGGCGGCGGCGAATGCCACGGGAATGGGCAGCTCCGTGACCTTGATCTTGATGTTACGCAGTTCCAGAGAGGTGGCAACGGTGTTGTCGTGGTCGCAGACGGAGACAAGCGCGCCAGGAACCTGATTCTCGCCCAGATCGATGTCCACGATGACGGGGAAGCCCAGGGCGATGGCGCCGGCACCGGCGGATACCACCACGGCGTCAATGGCGCCGAAGGTGTTGACGAAAGCGGGCACGCGGTTCTTGGTGTAATCCAGCAGACCTGCCAGATCGCCGGGCTGCACATTGCCGAAAATCAGTGCGGCACGGATGGCAACGGTCACAACATGGATGACGGCGGTCACATCATGGCCCAGGGGCACCACGCGGTACTCAAGACCCATCTTGACGCCTTCGGCAACCTGCTCAATGCAGTCGCCCACCAGGAAGGTCAGGATGCCCTTGGACTGGTAGTCCTTGACGACCTTGACAACATCGGCGGCATTGTCGGCCTTGCCCAGCACAACCGCGACACCGGGGATATCGCCGGTAACCAGCGGCACGCCCAGAGAACGGATGATGGGATCGGGCACGAAGCCGATGCCGGATTCATTTTCATAGGGGTTTGTACCTTCGGCATACTTCAGGCCTTCGATGATCTCGGCGCCCACAGCGGTGGCAAGGCCCGCGTTCAGCGCCTGACCCAGATCCTCCTGATTGGTGATCAGGCTCTTGAGCACGCCAACGCAGGCGGACAGATCACCCAGAGTCTTGACCTTAACGCCGGTAGCTGCATAGATCGTGGGGAAGAAGTACGCAGTGTCGGGGAAAGCAATGGCATGGTCTGCACCGTACTTTGCGATGGCGTCGTTCACGGCACCTTCGGTCAGGCCCGCAACGGCATTGGAACCACCATAGATCAGATCGGTTAATACGCTCATGTGAATTCCTCCTAAAAACAGAATTGTGTTATATCAGGCCCTTGGGGACGGGCTGAATATACGGATCTTGAACGATCCTCCAAAATGCAAAGTGGCCGGGAGGGAGGTTCCCTCCCGGCCATAAATGCAGGGAATCCGTACAAATTACAGCAGGTCGGGACGGTCGCCCAGATAGCTGTCGGAGTACAGAATGTGATTCTTGAAGATATCACAGGACTTGATGGTTTCCATCAGGCGCAGGTCGTTGGGGTTGACGATGGCAGAGGTCAGACCCTGCATCATAGCCATGGCAACCAGTGCGGAGTCCATGATGGGACGAACCTTCTTGGGAGCGCCGTTACTGTTGTTGGACAGACCGCCGGTGGACTTCAGACCCTCAGCGGAGAACAGCTTGATGGCTTCCAGAACTTCCATCTGCTTGTCCTGCATACCCTTGACCACCAGGAACAGGGGGTCAAACCACAGATCGGTGGCTTCCATGCCGTGGGACAGGCCACGCTCCAGCATATTCCGGCAGTGCATCATGCGCTCTTCATTGTCCTTGGCAATGCCGTCGGCAGAGCACAGTGCGATACAGATGGCATCGTTGGCAGCGGCCAGATCGATGTTGCCGATACGGGAGCCTGCGTCGGCGGAGTTGACGATGGGCTTGCCGTTGGTGCGGTTGTAAACCTTGATGCCGGCTTCGATGGCCTTCTTGTTGGCGGTGTCCAGTGCCAGAGGAACGTTGTCGAAGTTCTCCTGCAGCAGCTTGACCGCCCACATCATGCGCTCGGGGCCGTCCTTCTCGGCAGGTCCGATGTTGACATCCAGATAGGTAGCGCCGGCCTTGATCTGCTCGGCGGCACGCTTCAGGATCGGCTCGGGATCGCGCTCGTCCATGGCCTTGCGGATGACGGGAGCGATGCAGTGGATACGCTCGCCGATGGTGACAAAGGTGGGAGAATCGGGGTTGTGGCCGCCGTACTTGACGCCCATGTCCACAACTTCGATCTTGGGAACCTTCGTCTCCAGCAGCTCCTCGAAGGACAGCTCCTTGACCTCTTCCACAACCGTGGAGGCCTTGGCGGCACGCTCGGCCTCGGCAGCCTTGGCGCCGGCCTCGTACTCCTTGTCCTTCAGATACTTGGGCAGCTGAACGGCCTCCAGAGGACCGACAACCACATTCCAGTTGGGCAGCTTCTCCTGAATTTCGCCCTTCATGACGGCAACCTTGCCGGGGATGATCAGGGTGCGGTTCTTGATCTTGTTCTCCAGATCCAGCTCATCGAAGGTCTTCTTGATGGTGCTGGAGGAGAACTTGCCGGCTGCCCACGCGGTCAGAACGGACATACCGGATGCATCGGAGATCACCAGGTTCACAGGCTGGTTGGAGCGCTCCATTTCGCCGGAGACCAGGAAGTAGGTCAGAGCGAAGTCCACGGTCAGGGCAACGGGTGCGTTCTCGTCCGCGCCGTTCAGGGGATACAGCTTTGCTTCCACCTTCATGGGCTTCTGGGGATCGGTGAAGATGTTCTGACGCAGGCCGTACAGAGGCAGCGCCTGTGCATAGGTCATGTTTTCCATCACCAGGATGGAGCCGTACTTCTCGGTGAACATGGCCGCATAAGCGGTCTGCAGGTGGCTGTCGCCCTTTGCCAGCTTTGCGATGTTGACGATGGAGGGGTAACCGAAGGAACGGTCGCCATCCTTAATGGCAGTACGACGAACCAGAACCGCATTGGCCAGAGTCTCCTTGGCGGTGGCACCGGTGACATCCAGAACCAGGTTCTTGTTACCCTTGGCTTCCAGCTTCTTCACGGTGTCGTACAGATCAGAGAGGTTGGAAGCGGAAACACCCAGGGTGACACCCGCGGCGGTGGCCACTTCGTTCATGGCCTCCCAGTTGTCGGGGGTAGCGCCATTCAGAATGACGTCCTTGCCGCAGACAGCCAGAGCGGCCTTGGCGCACTCCACATCCCAGCAGGCCAGAACCAGGCTGCGGCCGGTGGCGGCTGCCTTCTCGACCAGCTTCGCGTAAACGGCGGGGTCGGACTGCTTGTTTGCAACGTAGACAAATTCCACGTACATACGCTCGCCGATGCGCTCGTAATCCACCTTCTGCAGGTCGGCCAGCTTCTGGGCGACCTTCTCTTCGCTGCATTCGGTGCAGACACAGACGGCGTACAGATTCTTGTTGACCAGAGTCTTCTCGTGACGGAACAGGACAGTCTCGCCGCCCAGCTTGTGCTCGCCCACGGTGATGGTCTTCATGGCGGGAGCGGTTGCCTCGTTCAGAGATGCCTTTGCCTCCTCGGAGAAATAGGGGCACTTGTCAATGGAAACAGCGCCCTGCGCCACCTTCATGCAGAATGCCATACAGGTGGGGCTGCCGCACTCCTTGCAGTTCTTCTTGGGAGACAGCTTAAAAATATCAAGACCCTTCAAAGCCATTGTATGTATCCTCCTTCCGATTAGACGAGTTCCGTGATGAACTTCTTGATGGTGGCGATTGCCGCGGGATGGCGCATCACGACTGCGTCAGCACCGCCGGTCAGGTTCGCGGCAGCGGTAGCGACTTCCATGTCGATGGCGCGCTCTTCCTGGCTGCCCCATGCGGGTTCATCTTCTTCGGAAGCGTTGGATTCCTTGACGGCCCAGGTGTCCACGGAAACAGCCGCC
>JAQXNO010000143.1 GCA_029098045.1 Bacillota bacterium | reverse complement strand
AACGCCGACATCATCATCTCTGCCGCCGGCGTTCTCAACTCCCTGACTGCGGATTATGTCCGTCCCGGCCAGATCGTCATCGATGTTTCCATGAACTGGAACCCCGATAAGATCACCTCCAAGGGCAAGGGCGGTATGTCCGGCGACTGCGTGTTCGATGAAGTGGAGCCTATCGTGGAAGCCATCACCCCCGTTCCCGGCGGTGTCGGCGCGGTTACCACTTCTGTGCTGATGAAGCACGTGGTGGAAGCTGCCGAAAAGATCTGACGTGCAAAGGGTGGAGCGTGGGGCTGTTCTTCACGTTCCGTTTCCGCGTTCACAAAAGGTATTTTACATGAACAAAATAAAAAAACTCTCTGAAGGCAGCTTTCTGAAACTGGTCTTTGCCTTCCTCACCGCGTGCTTTCTGATTGCCGCCCTGTGCATGAATGACCGGGCGCAGATGTTTACCGGGCTTTGGCAGATCATCAGCCAGCCCAGCAAACTGAGCACCAACTATTTTGCGGTGGGCGGCTATGCCGCGACCTTCCTGAACATGGGTCTGGTGTGTGCCATCAGCCTGCTGCTGTTTGTGATTTTCAAGGGCACACCCAACAACGCGTCCACACTGGCCTTCATTCTGACCGTGGGCTTTGCCAGCTGGGGCATCAACATTCTGAACATCTGGCCCACCATTTTCGGCGTGATGGTCTACTGTCTGGTGAAAAAAGAGAAGTTTGGCGCCAATGTGAATGCCATGCTGTTTTCCACCGGCATTGCGCCGCTGATCACCGATCTGATGATCCGTTATCCAAACGCGGATGCCGTGGGCTTCAATCTGCCCGGCATCGGCCTGAGCCTGCTGGTGGGACTTGTCATCGGCTTCTTCCTGCCTGCCGGTCTTGCCAATTCGCCCAAGGTGCACAAGGGCTTCGACCTGTATTCCGCGGCGCTGCCCATCGGCATGACCGCATTCCTGCTCAACGGGGTACTGTATAAAACCCTGGGTGTTGCCCTGCCCGCCGCTGCGGACGCGGCACAGCTTCAGGTGGCTTCCCGGCTGACGGTGAATGTATTCTGCATCACCGTGTTTGGCATCTGCGTGGTGGCGGCATTCCTGCTGGGCTGCAGACCGAAGGACTACTGGAGACTGCTGACCGATCCGGCGCTGGTCACCAATTTCTCTTCCACCTATGGCAACGCGGTGTTTCTGATGAATCTGGGTGTATACGGCCTGTTTATTCTGGGTTACTACAACCTCATCGGCGCATCCTTCAACGGTGTCACCTTTGGCATCATCTTCTGTATGCTGGCCTGCTGCAATTCCGGCTCCCATCCCGGCAACGTCTGGCCCATTATGCTGGGCTATTTCGTCGCCTCCACTGTCTGCGGCTGGCTATCCCCGCTGGTGGGCGGCAATTTCACCCTGGCGGTCAATGCCCAGGCCATCTGCGTGGGACTTTGCTATGCCAACGGTCTGAGCCCCATTGCCGACAAGTACGGCTGGCGGTATGGCTTTCTGGCAGCAGTGCTGCACTATCTGCTGGTCACCTCCGTGCCCACGCTCCATGGGGGCTACTGCCTGTATAACGGCGGCTTCACCGCCGCGCTGATCTGCATCATTCTGGTGCCGGAGCTGGAACGCTTCTGCAAAACCAAGGACGAAAAGAAAGCCCTGAAGGCGGAAAAGAAGTAATCGAATTTCGAATTTCATTTCAAGGAAACCCCGGGCGGCGACTGCCGCCCGGGGTTTTGCGCGCATTGCCGCCCGGGGTTTTGCGCGCATTGACACAAGCGGTTTTTTTGCATATAATATGGGCTGATACTAGTTTTTCATAAAACGGTTCCATACCGTTTTATGAGACCGCGGTCCCGCGGTCAGCGGCATCGCCGCTAAAAAACGTAGTCCATACATTTCTCGCCGCCACTGGCGGCCTGCGCGAAAAGCGCAGGATAAAATGGTGTGAACCATTTTATCAAGAAATAGTATGAATGGGCTGAAAAGAGGTGGGAAAGGGATGCGCAAAGCGCTTTTGAAATGGGCGCGCCTGGATGGCCGCAGCGGCCACGAAGTGGGAAGGCTTCTGCTGACCCAGCTTTACCGGGAGGAAACGGGGAAGGACTGCCCGAAGATTCTGACCACACCCCGGGGCAAGCCCTATTTTGAAACAGGGGACTGGCATTTTTCCATCTCCCACAGCAAAAACCATGCTTTCTGCGCATTGTCACTCTGCCCCGTTGGAATCGACGCGGAGGAAAAGGATCGCCCTGTGAATCTGCGTCTGGCAGAAAGAATCCTGTCCGAATCCGAACGCAGACGGCTTGAAGCGGCGGACGATCCCCATGACGCGCTGCTGCGGCTGTGGGTGCTGAAGGAGGCGGCGGCCAAGCTCAGCGGGGAGGGCTTGCGGGGCTTTCCCAGTCACACGGATTTTGACCCCGCGGATGAAAGAATTCAGCAGATCGACGGCTGCTATGTGGCCGTTTTAGAAGGAGAATGACCATGCTTTTTGATACCCATGCCCATATGGATGACCGGGCGTTTGATGCAGACCGGGAGACGCTGCTGGGTGACCTGCCCAACCGGCAGATCGGACTTTTGATGAATCCCGGCTGCAGTCTGGAATCCTCTTACAATGCGGTGAAGCTGGCAAACCGGTATGATTACATCTATGCCGCCGTTGGCTCCCATCCCGACGCCGCCGACGAGGTAAATACGCAGGTGCTGGAACGCTATCGGGAATTATGCCGCCAAAACCGCAAGGTCAAAGCCATCGGGGAGATCGGCCTTGACTATCACTACGAGGATATTCCCCGCGAATTGCAGAAGCAGGCATTCCGGGCACAGATGGCGCTGGCGGCGGAACTGAAGCTGCCGGTGATCGTCCACGAGCGGGAGGCCCACGAGGACGGCATGGCGATTGTCCGGGAATTCCCCACGGTCAAGGGCGTGTTCCACTGCTACTCCGGCTCCGCCGAGATGGCGCGGCAGCTGGTGGCGCTGGGCTGGTACATTGGTTTTACCGGGGTGCTGACCTTCAAAAATGCCCGCAAGGCGGTGGAGGTGGCATCCACCATCCCGCTGGAGCGTATCGTGCTGGAAACCGACTGCCCCTATATGGCGCCGGAGCCCTTCCGGGGCAAGCGCAACGACCCGGGCAAGCTCTTCCGCATGGCGGAAAAGCTGGCTGAAATCCGCGGACTTTCCGTGGAAGAAATCCACCGCGTTACCGTGGAAAACGGCAAGCGGTTATATCGAATCGAAGCGTAATACTAATTCTTAATTAAAATCTTTCATATCAGCTTGGCCTATTGACGCAATACTACGTTATCGTCACTTGCCATACATACAGTATGGCTGCGCTCCTCTGCCTTGTATTGCGCCAATATCCCTGCGCCGCTGATTAAATCTTTTAAATAAGAATTAGTATAAAAAGCGCCTGCTGTATTTCATTTTACAGCAGGCGTTCATTTTCAACTCAGGATGTAAAAATATAGCATGCCCAGCCCGTACAGCACCGGCTGATGCAGCAGATACACAAGCAGGGAATTGCGGCCCAAAAACTCCAGCAGGGGGAAGCGCCCTTTGGAGAACAGACGTTCATTCCAGCCATGCCCGCTGGTGATGCGAAACAGGAAATACCCCGTGACAAACAGCAGCAGCCACGGCAGAAGGGGAAAGTAGTCCGTGGAGAAAAAGTGCGCCGGGGGAAAGCCCAGATAGGCCGTCAGAAGATTGCGATACAAAAGACCCGGTAATGCGCAAAGCACCAGACCTTCAAAGCCCAGGGTGCCACCTGCACAGTTTCTAAGCAGCAGAAACAGAAGAAAGCTCACTGCCGCGCCGATTCCGGCGTTCACGCTTCGCAGCAGCGTTTCAAGGGGCTGCATCAGCAGCACACAGCTTCCGATGCAGGTGAGAATTCCAAACAGGACGCGGTTTTCGGGCATCACCAGAAGGGTGACCGCGGAAACCAGCAGACCAGCTCCAAAGACTGTCAGACCGCGCCTGACATGGCTGCGGCTCATGGACCAGCAGAAGCCGGAGAGCAGAACAAATGTCCAGCAGATGGCCTGCTGCCAGAGATAGCCGGGGGTGCTCCGATACCAGGGTATCTTCACACCAAACAGGTAGACAAGATTCCACATACCATGATAGGCAATCATGTGCAGCAGGGTAAATCCCCGGAGCGCATCCAACAGACGCAGCCGCGTTTTCTCTTTGACAGGCATAAAAACTCCTTTGTGCTATTGCATACAGACAAGCAGCGTGACAGTGGCGATGATACTGACGAGAATGGACACGGAGGTAACCGAGCAGGAAAGGCCCACATCACTGCCCAATTCCTGCGTAAAGCCCGGTACGGCCGAGGCGACGGGGCTGAAGGCGAGAATCATGAGCGCCAGCCGGACAGTTCGGTCCAGGGGCAGACAGAACCAGTACAGCGCAGCCAGCAGCGCGGCGATGCCGTAACGAACGGCCAGAATCTGGACAATTCGTCCCAATTTCGACCGCTCCAGGGTCAGCTTGAAGCCGGCACCGATCATCAGCATGGAAAGAAAGGCATTTGCGCTGGCAATGATGCCGGATAGCTCCACCACTGATTCAGGGAAGGGAATATGGAGCAGATTCATGGCCAGCGTGCCGATATGTACGAGGAAGGGAACGGACATGACAAGGGCTTTCAGTACCCGCTTCACATCGAAGCTGCTGCCGTCTTTGACAGCGGAAGCAACACCGTAAGCGCCGCCGAGAGAAATAAATGCGTTGCCCACGTCGAAGATGCTGGCGGTGGTGACACCCACAGTACCCAAAAAGCTCTGTGTGAAGGGAATGGCGAAGGTGCCGATGTTATAGCCCGGTAAATTCAGAATGTTGAAGGCCTGCTGCTGCCTGCCGGCGCGGCGACCCAGCAGCCAACCGAGCACCATGTAGACCACGCCGCCCCCGAAGCCCAGCAGGGAAAGCCCCAGCATCCGGGGGCTGATCTGGCGGCCTGCGGCATTGACGATCAGGGCGGCAGGCAGGGTGATTCGGATGACGATTTTCGACAGTACCGTGAAGTCGGATTCTTTGAAAAAGCCGACGCGCCGCAGCACAATGCCCAGAAGAATGATGGCAATATAGCATCCGGCTTTGATGAGTATGTTCAGCATTGTTTTCTCCTGTAAGTGTCAGAAGTTGATGGAACCGCTGTTTGGCGAAAAGCACACACAGATGCCGTGCATCCACTCCGCGCCATTATAACACAGAAATCCACAATTTTGGATGACACCGGCAGAAAAATTTCGAAAAACACTCTGCCATGAAATTCCGGTTGCCAAGGGACTGAAATTGGTGTACCATGTATGCAAGAATGGATGCGTTGCATTTACGAAGGAGGAGAAAAATGCGTAAATTCTGGATGTGTCTTTTGACCATGATGATGGCAGCCGCACTGAATGCCTGCGGCACCCATGTGCAGCCCGCCGGAACAGCGGAACCCGGAAGAGCACAGGGCACGGTGAAAGCGGAGTCCGCGGCGGCGCAGCCGACGGAGGCAAAACCGGCAAAGACGGGAAAACCGGTGAAAACGAAGTATTTCACGGTGTACGTGCCGGAAAGCTGGAAACGGGATTGCCGTTACGAGATCTATACGGAAGACGATGCCTGCGCGGTGAGCTTTTACGAAAAAGCAAGCTACGATGTCATAGGCGGCGGCTGGCTGTTTTCCATTGACCTGATCCCGGAATCTGAGGATTATTCCTATTATCCCGACTATGATGTTCTGGGCAGACTGGAAGTTCCTTCTCTGGGCGTTTATCATATCGTTGTCACATATCCGACGGACGTGCAGTTTTCAGAGGAAAACGCCGAAACATATCATGAAATGTTTGACGCTGTCCCGGGAATCCTCGATACCATTTCGTTCGCGGAAGGATGTGTCTTTTCCGACATTCCGATGCCTGCCGCCTGAGCGTGGCGGGGTGCCCCTGCGGACAATTCGGGTCTGACACGCCGCCCCGGTATTGCCCGACATAACGCACTGCTTTGACAAGCTAAAACCGGCAGGCTTTGCAGAGCCTGCCGGTTTGTCTGTTCAGAGATTCCGTGGATGCCCAGACGGATGAGCACCATGTATAGCAGGGCGCTGGCGCCAATGCTGAGCAGGGTGTTCCGTTTCCGGCCATGCAGCAGCATGGCAATGCCGACGCCCAAAGAGATAGATCCTGCCAGAACCGGTACGGTCTGGGGAAATACCTGTTTTATGATCCGTTTCATGAAGGAACATCTCCTGTTTTCCTGTGAGACGGGCAACGACCCCTGGACACGCCCGTTTCACACCTGCACAAGGGTGCCGCCGGCTTGCGCCTGCATGGCGTGAAGCCTTGCTCAGGCTTCGACGGCCGGGGCGCGGTAGATGACGCAGCGTGCCTTCCCGGTATGCTTTGCCTCATAGAGGGCGGAGTCGGCCAGCTCAAAAATCCGGCGCTCATCGTCCTGCGCCGTGCTCTGGTACACACCGGCACAGACCTGCAAAAGATATTCCCCCCGGTGCTCGCGCAGGCGCAGATTGACCAGCTCCATTTTCCTGGCAGTGTCTTCGGCATCCGCAAAGGAAATGATCGCGAATTCATCGCCTCCGTATCGGAATACATGCTCACCGAAAAACTCCCGCAGGACATTTGCAATGTACACCAGAGACAGATCGCCCTCCGGATGACCGTAGGTGTCATTGATGGCTTTGAAATTGTCCACATCAAGCAGCACGAAAGTGAACCGGCCGTGCTCCCGCATCAGCTGGCCGATGTATTTGTCCAGAGAGCGGCGGTTGGCCACCATGGTCAGGCTGTCCATGCTTGCCAGATCCTCCAGACGCTTGTCCAGAATATACTGATCTCTGGTGGAACGGTAATTGCGCAGTTCCACAAGAATCACCACCAGAAGGAAGATCGCGTGATTGAGATGGAAGGAAACGCCAAGATGAGTTCCCATGGACACGACCAGCACAATGATACCGCAGGAGGAAAGCACGGCCAGACAGGTATAAACAAGCGGAGGCAGCACGACCACGCTTCCCACAGCCGCCAGGATCGTCATATAGGTCACCGGGTAGCCACCACCGAGAAGATCCAGAGCCGAGATGACCGCGGACCAGAGCACCAGTACCGTGCTGTACACGTACACATTGCAGATTGCAAGACGCTGGTGCTTGCCCCGCTGCATACAGCTCCTGTTAATGACCATTGCCAGAATTGAGCAGCAGAACAGCAATACATAGGCGCAAAAATACAGCCTGCGCCTGACATCATGCAGATCAAACTCCCATAGACCATAGACCATCATCATGCATTCCAGCGCGGCAATCAGAAACAGAAATGCCTCATATCCACGCCAGTTCTTTTTCAGATTTAATTTGAGTAGCTCTTTACTGTTCATGACATCTCCTTATCATCATAGAAGCTGGCCGGAACCCGATCCCGGCAGCGCGATCCCACCCTTGGAAAGCAAGACAACCGTCTCCACATGGAACGAGACAATGGCTTGAATGTCCACAATACACGGGAATAAATCATATGCCGGTGTATGGGGGAACAAATCAGGTCTATACACTGACCGCTGGGGTGACCGTGCCAGCCGCATTTGCAGTGGTTCATCGTAACCACCATTTTGATACAATTAGGCGGTTGCACCCCCTAATGCACCCCCCTAAGCAATGTCTATTTCTCCCACTAAAAAAGAGATATCAACGTGCCAAGGTCAATATCTCTTTCTTCTCATTATAATTTACTTATGGAACCTCTGAATAAATCGTCTGCGGCCGAACGGCGGATCTTTTACACCAATCGTGCAGTACTAATCTAAAATAAAGCGATTATAAGCTATCCTTTTTCCTGTGTTTGTTTTAAAGTTTTCATCTATACACTTTTTTATCTTTTCCTGTTCTTTTTCTTTATCCATAACCGTTAAATTTTCAAGCAAATCAGCTTCCCAT
>JAQXNO010000142.1 GCA_029098045.1 Bacillota bacterium | reverse complement strand
CGGAGGGCTTGATCCCCTGGATCTTTTCGTTCAGGATCTGGTCATAGTTCATACGAAAATGTACTCCCTTTCCTCGGGCTCCTGGGGCCGGAACACCAGGTGCTTCTCTTTGTATTTTTTCAGGATGAAGTGGGTGGCGGTGCCGGTGACCCCCTGAATGGGCGCCAGCCGCTCGCCCACGAACTGGGCCACCTCCCGCAGGGTCCGGCCCGAGATGATGACGGTCAGGTCGAAGGAGCCGCTCATCAGATACATGCTCTCCACCTCGTCGTACTGGTAGATGCGCTCGGCGATCCGGTCGAAGCCGTCAATGGACTGGGGGGTCACATTGACCTCGATCAGCGCGGTGACCGTCTCCTTCCGGACCCGGTCCCAATCGATGATGGCCTGATAGCCCAGAACGACCCGCTCGTCTTCATATTTCCTGATGGCTGCCTTCGCCTCGTCCACAGGCATCCCTGCGGCGGCTGCCATCTGCTCTATGCTCATGGTGCAGTCCTGCTCCAGTAATTCCAACAGTTTTTCCACGACGGTATCCTCCGTTTCTTCGCCCAAATTTCCCATTTGAAAACAGGTTCAAAATATTATACACGCATCTGTCCCGAAATACAATCCCGGACTTTTCTCACGGACAAAAAAGCGGCGCCGTGTCGGACTCCTCATGGCCTCCACCCCTGCATGCCTGCCTCCAGCTTCTCAAGGGCCCGCTTTTCAATGCGGGATACATAGCGCGGGAACTAATGTAAGCGATTTGACCTTGAAAAATGCACCGCTCATAACGGCGCAAACCATTGATATGACTGCCTTTTACCCGACTTCAGCAAGCTCCGCAAAACGGAATTTGATGATGACCTGTTTCTCCTCGGTCAGCTCGATCCGGTCGATCAGGCTGACCAGCAGCTCCCGGCTGGCAAAAGCCGAGTCTATGAAGCGCTGCACCAATTCTTTTGCCCTGTCCTCTGTGGGGACGGGGCTTTTCTTTCGCAGCTCCAGCTCCTGCTTCTTTTCTTCCAGGAGGCTTCGCTCCAGCTTGACCCGGCTGTAAATGCGCTCAAAATCCGTTTCCGGCAGCAGGCCGCTGAGCCGGTCCATGTACACCTTATCCAGATTGGTAGTCAGGCTGTCGATCTTACTCTGCACGGTCTGCAATTCCGCCTCCAGAGCGTTTTCTTTCTGCGCCTGCTCCACCGCTCGCTGCGCGATAGGGAGCAGTTCAGCGGGACGTAAATAGGCTTCGCAGACTTCCCGCACCTTGGAAATAACTGCTTCGGTGACCGTCTTTTCCTTAATGGAATGGCAGGTGCAGACACCAGCTTTCGTGAACCGCTGATAGGTGCGGCAGACAAAGTACAGCACATCCTCTCCAGCTGCGTTCTTTCGGTTCAGCACCGCCAATGGATAGCCGCACTCATGGCAGAAGATCATGCCCTTCAGCAGAAAGTCATAAGTCCGGCTCCGGGTGTGCTTGCGGCTGTTCACCAGCATCCGCACCTTGCGAAAAGTTTCAGCGTCGATCAGCGGCTCATGGGTGCCTTCCACGACGACCCAGTTCTTCCGCTCCTGATGCAGGCACTTTTTGGATTTATAGCTGATCTTCACGCTGCGCCCCTGCACCATATTGCCGATGTAGGTCTCGTTTTGCAGCATATCGGAAATGCGTTCGCTGCTCCAGAGGCCGGTATAGGGGCCAGGATTGGGCACCGGCAGTCCCGCATAGGTGGCCGGGGTCGGAATTCCTTCTGTGTTCAGTTGGGCTGCGATCTGACGGCAGCTCATGCCGTCCAGTGCCATACCAAAGATCCGCCGCACCATGGGCGCCACTTCCTCGTCGATGACGATCTTATTTTTCTCCGTTGGGTGCATCTTGTAGCCATAGACCGGCTTGCCGCCGATGAACTGCCCCTTGCGCTGTTTATCCCGCTTGACCGACTTGATCTTCTTGGAGATGTCCTTGGCGTACATGTCATTCATGATGGCGCGAAACGGCGTAATGTCGTTGGCGCTGGACTCCACGCCGGTGTCGATGCCGTCCAGCAGGGAGATATACCGCACTCGCTTTTCCGGAAAGTACCGCTCCATGTAGTGACCGGTCATGATGTAGTCTCGGCCCAGACGGGACAGGTCTTTGGTAATGACCATATTGACCTTCTTGGCCTCGATGTCGCCGATCATCCGCTGAAAATCCGGGCGGTCAAAGTTGGTGCCGCTCCAGCCGTCATCCACATAGGTATCGTAGACAGAAAGGCGGTGCTGCTGGACAAACTCGTTTAACAGCGACTTCTGGTTGGTGACGCTTTCGGATGGCCCTTCATTCTCATCCTCCTTTGACAGTCTGATGTATAATGCCACATGGTAATCCATGGGGTTGCTTATTTCTAAGTACATAGTCTCCTCCTTGAAATAAGCGACCATTCATCATGCCTATCATA
>JAQXNO010000141.1 GCA_029098045.1 Bacillota bacterium | reverse complement strand
CGCCGGAGCTGAATGTCTTTCTGGAGTACATGAAGGAAGTGAAGTTTTTCTCTGGTGGCAACACGGAACTGGCTGAGGCATTCAGCGCATCCACCGGAAGCGCCATTGAACCCAAGCGGCTCAAGCAGCTGATGAACTGTTTCAAAGAAGCGCTGCGGGAGCTGGGGCTGACGTTTCGCAGCTACCGGAGCAATGGCCAACGGCTGGTGGAGGTGCGGTACATCGAACCAGTGACGCAAGTGCCGCAAGTGACGCAGAAAACCGGTACCTGAAACTTGCGTCCCTTGCGTCCCTTGCGGCACTGCCAGCCAGAAACGCCCCTGTGGGCCGAATTTGGAGCCGTAGCGAGGGGTTTGACGGTTTTTCCGCGAGAGGTAGGGTAAGTACCCCACCCAGAGAGGAAAGCCGAGATTGACCCCAGTTTTCCGCGTGTTTTGGGGCAAGTCCTGCCAGAGCATTTTGAGGGAAGAAGGTATGCTGAGTGAGGGAAATAAAAAGAGAATTGATTTTTTGAGAAACTTGATTTTCCAAACTTTTTAGGCTCAAAAGTTTTTGTGTCGATTTTCAAGCGGGAGAAAGGATAGGCGTCAACGCCTATCCCCAGGGTGACATTGTCGGGCAACGCCCGCCAAGAAAGCGGGGGTTTGCCGGGAAACAACGGGTTTTCAAAACAAATAACCTGCATTCCAGTGTGGGTCGGTAAAAGGGGTCAGGTGCCTATGACAGGTGCCGTAAAACGGGATTTCCTTAGGGACACAACGTATTTTGCCTGGGTCGTGATAGGGGTTGCGACAAAATCTGAGCTAACTTTCACAGGGTATTCAAGGTGTATCATTTTTGAGAAAAAGGGAAAACATACCACAGAATGGAGGTGGGCGGCAATGGCTGAAACAAACAAAATGTCCATGGCACAGCAGAAAATCTATATCGCAGAGCAGATCTGGCTTCACTACTACAATGATTACCTCTTCGGAAAAGGCATCATCACCGAGCAGGAGCGGAACAAACTCAAGTTCAAAATCGACAGCAGGAAGCCGTCTGCCTACTGCTAACCGCAAATGGGCCGACACACGCCGGCCCCACTTTATCCATTACTATCCAGTAGCTATATTCGCAGTTCGCTGGTATAGTGATGATACAACGAACCTACAGGAGGAACGATCATGGACATACATAGCATTCGTTCACAGCTCAAAATGAAGTCCATTTACGACATCCCCATGCGAGTCACCTACTATGCCCGTGTCTCATCGGAAAGCGATGAACAGCTCAATTCCCTTGGAAATCAGATCACCTATTACGAGGATCTCATCCGGCGCAACCGCAGTTGGACCTTCGTCCCGGGCTATATTGACGAGGGATTATCCGGCATTTCCACAAAGAAGCGTGAGAATTTCAACCGCATGATTGAGGAAGCAGCGGAGGACAAATTCGACCTTGTGATCACCAAGGAGATCTCCCGGTTTGCCCGCAACACCCTGGACTCCATCCAATTCACCCGGCAGCTTCTGGGCTGCGGCGTTGGGGTATTCTTCCAGAATGACAACATCAACACCCTGGATGAGGACTCCGAGCTGCGGCTTTCCATCATGTCGTCGATTGCCCAGGACGAGCTACGGAAGCTCAGTAGCCGTGTGAAATTCGGTCACGCCCAAGCCATTAAGGACGGCGTGGTGCTGGGCAACAACCGAATCTTCGGCTACCAAAAAGACAGCGGACGGCTGGTGATTGACGAGGCAGAAGCCCCCATGGTGCAGGAGCTTTTCGAGCTGTACGCCACCGGGGAATACTCTATGAAGCAAATCGAAGTGATCTTCTGGAACAAGGGCTACCGCAACAGCCGGGGCAACCGGCTCTCCCACACCACCATGTCCAACATGATCTCCAACCCCAAATATAAGGGCTACTATGTGGGCAACAAAGTAAAGGTCATCGACATGTTCACCAAGAAGCAGAAATTCCTCCCCCCGGAGGAATGGGTCATGTTCAAGGATGAATCCGGAGAAATCGTGCCTGCCATTGTCTCCGAAGAACTCTGGGAGAAAGCCAATGCCATTCTCCGCAAGCGAAGCGACGACGTGAAGTCCCGGCAAGGCATCTGCAACCACGCAAATCTCTTGACCGGGAAGCTGTTCTGTCCCTGCTGCGGTGCCCCCTACTACCGCAGGGAATCCAGGGACAGACAAGGCAACCGAAACAGCAAATGGGTCTGCTCCGGCAAAATCAAAAATGGCGCCGATTCCTGCGCCTCCTTCCCTATCTATGAAGAAGAAATCAAGCCCCTCCTCTTCGAAGTATTCAAAGAAACGGAAGCGGACGCAGAAGCCATGCTGGAAGAATATCTGCGGATGTACCAATCTCTGGACAACGACGGTATCCAGCGTCAGATCACCACCACAGAGCAGAAGATTGATATGGAAGCCAAAAAGAAAGCAAAGCTTCTGGATTACAACATCACAGGACGTATCACCGACAACGAATACCTCCAACGGAGTCGCGACTGCGAACAGGAGATTGAAAAACTGCAAATACAGCTCCTGGAATTACAGCAGGAGCTGGAATCCAAAGAGGATTTCCGCAAGCACATGGAGTCTATCCGGGCAGTCATGCGCGATGCCCAGCGGGACGCAAATCAGCAAATCGTCAGCAAGGAATTCATCGACAAGTATATTGACCGGATCTTTGTGACCCCCCAGGAGGACGGTTCCCTGCGTCTGGAAATCAAGATTTTCACCGGCGAAGCCACGGAAAAATATCTGGAAAAGTTAAAGAAGAGAGCTGATGATGTGTCCCATACGACCTGTGGCGAAACAGAAACCTGTTGCGCCGCAACGACTTCTCCTATTGAAAGTCGTACGGGTCACACGTTCAAGAAGATGATCGAGGCCTACGAGCAGGGTCTGCAGTAACCGGAAAACTCCCTGCCGCGGCAAGCGGCAGGGAGCGTTTATTTTCTGCAACCTGTTACGGATATTTGATTTCGCCCGCAAAATACTTGGAAACACGCAGTTCAATCAGTTGGTTCGTGATGGGATCCACACACAGCCGCAGGGTATTGCCCGCCGGATCCTCATAGAACAGCCACGCAAAGCAGTAACGGGCACTGCTGGTACAGTGAAGCTCCATGGGCATGCCATACAGTTCCAATATCTGCTCGATGGTGGAATCCTGCGTCAGCGAATCATATTGGAATTCGTGGAAGGCGGTGTTATCCTTGCCCCAGTTGGAATAATTCCTGTTCTGGGTAAAGACGCCCTTGATGATCAGATCGTCATTCTTGTATGCATCCTTGCTGCTGTTGTTGAAGATGTAGAATTCCTCGGGGTTGTTTCTGCCGGCTCTGACATAGCGCATCGCGTGCATAAAGATCTGAAGATCCCACAGAGGCTCGCCAAACAGCTCCGGCATTTCATATAATCCGCAGCCCAGCACCAGATCGACTCCGCCCATGGTGATGGTCTCGGTAATGCTGTCGAGGATTCCGACCTGAGCATCCGTCTTGCCCAGCAGGTAGGGCATCACGTCCATATACTGATTCATCAGAATATAGCAGTCGTTTCCAAAATAGCTTCCACTGAACTCGTGATCAAAGGTTTCAGCCAAATCGCCATAGATATTGGCGCTGTAGTAAGTATATACCTGTCTGAGCACGCCATTTTTGAAGGAGAAGTAGGCACAGTTGAAGGGTTCATAATAGGCGATTTCGTGGTATGTATCTTCCCTTGCGAAGCTGTAGTCCGGCTCACCGTAGGCGGCGATCATATCCTGCATGGTGGTTTGGCCGGTAACAAAGGGCATTGACTCCTTTCCGCTGCCGAAAAGTATTCCCTTGTCGGTATTGACAGTGATGGAGTAGATCAGGCACTCCCGGATGGGTCTCGGCTCGTCGCTGGCATTGACTGCATTGAAGAAGATGTAGGGCAGATCACTTTCCCTCGTATCCTTCAGTTCCACCCGAACACGCAGAACGCCGCTGGTATGCCAGGGCTCAAGTATCTCATCGAAGTCCTCGTAGGACGTCACATCCAAATTCAAAAGCTTGGACACTTCCGCACCGGCATGAATGACCTGGTTCTGAATATAGAATTTCAAAGCGCCTGTGGCTTTATCCGCATCCGGGAACACCACCTCCGCCAGCCGGGGTTTCTCCGGTTCCGTGGGGGCTTCCGTGGGGGGCTCCGTCGGCTCCTGCACGGGCGCCTGCTCCTGTGTGGGGGCAAGTGTCTCCTGCGTATCCCGGGCGCCGCAGGCACAGAGCAGCAGCATGACAAGCAGCAGAAGCGTCAGGATTCGTCTTTGTGTCTTCATATGTCTTCCTCCGTTTTGGTGCTTAACTCGTTATATTATAGCATGTTCCATTCTCCATGTCCACGAATAAAATGAAAAACAGGGCAAAAATTCCAGGATACCCTCCTTGTCAAAACAATCTTGACGCTAAGGCGAAATTATGCTATAAAATATGTTAGCCGCCGCTGTGGTGGAATCGGTAGACACAGGGGACTTAAAATCCCCCGGTAGCGATACTGTACGGGTTCGAGTCCCGTCAGCGGCACCAAACCAATATAATCCGAACCATATCTTCCCTGTGGGAGACGGGTTCGGATTATTTGTTTTCTTCGGGAGGTTTGAAGAAACCCATTTCCGAAACGGTGTCATCAAGCGACCTGAATCAAAGCCCAGAGGCCCGCGAAAAAAGAAACAGATTTAGGAGGACACTGTTATGGAGAAGAAAGTGATTTCGTGTGCGTTTAATATCGACACCGCCTGTGTGGAGGTCAAATTCGCTGACGGAAGCATGATTTCCATTGACTGCACGCTGGTGGAAGCGGAGGTTGCACGAATAT
>JAQXNO010000140.1 GCA_029098045.1 Bacillota bacterium | reverse complement strand
TTTACCAAAGTTACCGACCAACAGCTGGATGCAGTTTTGGAGTTGATAAATAACAGACCAAGAAAGTGTCTTGATTATCTATCTCCAATTGAGTTCATCAACAAAGTGTTGCACTTGGCTTGACAACTTGCCGAGGCTTTACCTTGTGCGAATCTGACAGTTTTTTAACAGTCTGTGCCTTGGCTCTCCCAGAGGGAGAGCCAAGGCGTAGACGGCAGATTTCCGGGATTCGCCCGACCTTTTCGCTTTACGGGGTGCCTGCCGCCGGGGCGTCCGGGAGGCCACCCCCTACAATATCATCCGGCATTGCGGCAATAAAAGGAGTCGAACTCGTCAAGCCGGGTTCGAGCAGATGTCCACAGGACATCTGCATGTGATGGTTCAAATCTGGTCGGAACTGTTTGTGTCTTTGCAACACTTTAGATACAGATTATTTCTGGTTGTTCTTAGCCGTATTGATCGAAGAAATCAAAAGTTTTTTGATCTCAACACACCGTTCAAGAATGGCAGAATCCTCGTAATATCCGCTCTCAATCAGCAACTCCAACCAGTATTCACTTTCGGAGCACTCTTTCAGGGCAATTTGCAGTTTTGCGATAAAGTCTGCCTTTCCATGGGCATACATAGCCTCACGGACATTTGCACCAATACTGGTTCCGGAACGGATTAACTGATTTGTTAATACGGATTCTCGCTTGTTTTTCCTAATTTCATTGCACACTTTAATAATCTGCAACGCAAATTCTTTTGACTTCTCCTGTAATATGCTGGCCACCGAACAACTTTCTCCCCGTATCCTAGCTATTCACTATTCACTATTACCTATTCAATTCCAAAAAATCCTTCATGCGCCGATTTAGTGAAAAGTGAAGAGTGAATAGTGAATAGTTAAAAATCCTCCATGCTGGCGCATGAAGGATTTTTTGGAGGTACCGGCCAGATTTGAACTGGCGAATAACGGTTTTGCAGACCGGGGCCTTACCACTTGGCTACGGTACCATATGCAAATCAGGAACGCGTGGGTACGTTCCTGATTTTTGGAGCGGGTGACGAGGCTCGAACTCGCTACCTCCACCTTGGCAAGGTGGCGCTCTACCGGATGAGCTACACCCGCAAACTTGGTGCCTCCGGTCGGAATCGAACCAACGACACGCGGATTTTCAGTCCGCTGCTCTACCTACTGAGCTACAGAGGCATATGAGGAAGCAAGCTTCCTCAGTACGCAAATTTGCGATTTATGGCGACCCCGAACGGACTCGAACCGTCGACCTCCAGCGTGACAGGCTGGCGTGCTAACCGACTGCACCACAGGGCCAAATATCTGGTGGGAACAACAGGGCTCGAACCTGTGACCTCCTGCTTGTAAGGCAGATGCTCTCCCAGCTGAGCTATGCTCCCGTGTTCGCCTTTGGCTTGCGACCTCAGCGACGTGGTTTATTATACACAGGATGGTGGGATTTGTCAAGCACTTTTTCTGTTTTTTCTTCGGAAAAAATAAATCGTTCCAAAATTCAGAAAAAGAACAGAAACCGGGGGAAATGACAGGAAATCTTATAAAGAATGTGATGTTTGCTCCATTTCCAGCAGTACACGCTTCATGGAAAGACCGCCGGCATAGCCCGTCAGGGAGCCATCCGCGCCAAGAACGCGGTGACAGGGAACGACAATCCAGATGGGATTTCGGTTACAGGCCATTCCCACGGCACGGCTGGCCTTGGGTCTGCCGATGGCGGACGCGATTTGCCCATAGGTTCTCGTTTCCCCGTAGGGGATCCGGCACAGCGCTTCCCAGACAGCGACCTGAAAGGGCGTTCCGCTGAATTCCAAGGGGAAATCGAAGACCGTCCGCTTTTGCGCAAAGTATTCCTGAAGCTGACCGGCCGCAAGATCGGAGACAGGGGAGGGCGTGTGGGAAAATGGCACATTGCAGCGCCGGATGGATCGGATTAGGCCGTCTTCGTACCCGATTTTGATTGCCCCGAAAGGACTGTCGTATCGCGCAAAATGCTCCATGATGCTCACTCCGAATGAAAAATAGACACAGAATCGTGATTCAGGTTCCTCTTTGCCGCAGATTTCACCCGGGGCGTGTGATAGAATGGCTCCATACAAATGAATGGAGGTAATTCTATGACAGATCGGGAACTTCGAAAAGCAAGCCGCCGGGAACTGCTGCAGCTGCTGGTGGAGGAAAAAAGGGAAAACGATATGCTCCGTGACCAATTGCAGCAGCTGCGCCAGCAGCTGGACAAGCGGCAGCTTCAGCTGGATCAATCCGGTACATTGGCAGAAGCGGCACTGAAGCTCAGCGGCATTTTTGATGCCGCGGAATCCGCATGCCAATACTACACGGAGAATATCCGAACGCTCAGCGGCCGTCAGGAAGAGATCTGCCGCAAAATGGAGCAGGAAACAAGGGATAAGTGCGACCGGATGCTGGAGCAAGCAAGACAAATGTCCCGGGTGTACTGGGATGAGTACACGGAAAAATGCAGCCGGTATATGAAATCCATGGAAGATGCCCAACGGGGCTCGGAAATCGGGGATCGTGCTGAAATGGAGGCACTGTGATTACAGATAATCCCTGCTGACGATACTGAGCACCAGCTCCGCAATCTCCTTTGGCGTCTTGTCGATGTCACGAAGCAGCCATTCCTGAATCACCGCATAGCTTCCTGCGAAAAGAAATGTGGAAACGAGATGGGTGGTATCATCATCCAGATGGGTTCTGTTCATATCCAGACGGTTCCTGCTGTAATGGGCAGCCAGAGAAGCCACGGTCTCTTCCAAATCCCGATCCGCATGATAATGAACCAGAACCTCTACCAGCCGGGCATTTTCCTTCAGCTTGATACAGGTGCGCTCCATTTGCTCAGCGATGTCTTCGATGGAGGTGGGTATTTCCGTGATCTGTGCCAGTTCATCCGCCAACTGCTGCTCCATCTCGCGCAGCAGCTCGACGGGGGAAGCGTAATGGTTGTAAAATGTTGCGCGGTTAATGCCCGCCTCTTTGCACAAAGCGGTGACGCGGATTTGCTCCAGCTTTTCGTGTTCAAGCAGGCGCAGCAGACCTTCCTGCAGCAGGCGGCGCGTCTGGGCGATTCTCCGATTTTCTTTCTGATCCATGATGACAGCTCCTCGATAAAATCGACATATGTTTATTACATATTATATCGGATGAACATGCGTTGTCAATAAAAACCCGTTTTCTTTCGAAAACGGGTTTTGCAGCTTGCCAAAAAAGTATTTTTGACAAGCTGCCTACGATTTTCAAACTTTTCAAAAAGTTTGAAAATCGCTTTGATTGGACGCAGTGACAACCCTGACGGTTTTCTTTCACACTTTCTTTCCCTCCGAAACTTCCGCCTGGGAGGGTTTATTGACAGTCTGAAAAACCCGTTTTCTTTCGAAAACGGGTTTTGCTACAGCACAATCTCTGGGAAATACTCCTGTACAAAGTCCACATGGCTGACCTGAAACGTCCTGCCGTTCAGATATTCCAGAGCACCGGAATCGGTGGTAAACGCAAATGTCAGCTTGTAGGAGTACAGTGCCTGATAGGTGCGGTCAAACCGCTTGTCCAGCTTGCCGTATTTGCCGTCGCCCAGCAGGGGATGCCCCGCGTGTGCGAATTGCGCGCGGATCTGGTGGGTTCTGCCTGTAATCAGCTCACATTCCACCAGACTGAGCCCCCGGGCACTGGCAAGGGTTCTATAATTGGTCTGGCAGGTTTTGGCACCGGGCTGGGGTTTATCGGTTACAAACACCTTGTTCTTTTGGGCATCCTTAAACAGATAGCCCTTCAGTGTACCGTCTTTTGGCTTTGGGGTTCCCTCCACAATGGCCAGATACCGCTTGTCCAGCTCCCGGTCTTTGATTTTTTGATTCAGGATACGCAGCGCATCCGCAGTCTTTGCTGCGATCACAATGCCGCCGGTATTGCGGTCAATGCGGTTACACAGGGCAGGGGTGAAGGAATTCTCCTCCCGGGGCCGCCATTCCTTCTTTTGATACAGATAGGATTGGATGTGATCGATCAGGGTTCTGCCGTACTCTGCGCCGTCGTGGGGATGCACGGCAAGTCCCGGCCGCTTGTCTGCCAGCAGAATGTGGTCATCCTCGTAGACAATGTTCAGCTTTGGATTCGCGACGGTCAGGTAGGCATTGTCCTCCCGAGGCTTGTCAAAAAACTCATCGTTGATATACAGCTGCAGGACATCACCCTCGCTTAACCGGGTATCCCGCTCCGCACGTTTGCCGTTGCACTTGATCCGCTTGATGCGGATGTATTTCTGGGCAAGGGAAGCGGGCAGCAGGGGAACGGCCTTTGCCAGGAAACGATCCAGCCGCTGACCTGCGTCATTGGAGCCAATGGTCAATTCCTTCATACCATGTTCCCCATATTTTCTTCGAAATGGCGGTTGATCTGCTCCGTAAATTCCTGCGCGGGATTGTATCCGAATTTGCGCTGGCGGTTGTTCATGGCGGCAACCTCCAAAATGATCGCCAGATTTCGGCCGGGGGTGATGGGAATCGTGTTCATGGGGATCTTGACACCCAGAATCTCCGTGTACTGATCCTCCAGACCCAGCCGGTCATAGACCTGATGGGTGTTCCAGGGGACAATGTTCACAACAAGGTCGATACTGTTTTCAATCTTGACGGCGCCCATGCCGAAAAGCTTTGCCACATTGACGATGCCGATGCCGCGCAGCTCCACATAGTCCCGCACCAACTCCGGCGCGGTGCCGATGAGGGAATTGCCGGAGATTTTTTTGATTTCAACTGCGTCATCGGCAATCAGACGGTGACCGCGCTTGAGCAGCTCCACAGCAGCCTCACTCTTGCCAATGCCGCTCTCGCCGATCAGGAGCATACCCTCGCCGTAGACCTCCATCAGGACGCCGTGGCGCACCACACGTGGTGCCAGCTCGGCCTTCAGATAGGTGATGATGGCCGAAACAAGCGTACTGGTGGGATCGGGGGAGCGAAGCAGTGTGATATTGTGCTTTTTGGCCATTTCGAGCAGCTCAGGCATGGGCGGAATGTTCCGGGTGATCAGCAGCGCGGGAAACTTATAGGAAAAAAGACGATCGAGGACGGAAGCACGGGCCTGATCGCTCAAACGGGAAAGATAGCTCATCTCCACGTTGCCCAACACCTGCAGACGCATGGGATCAAAGTGGTCGAAGTAACCGGCCAGCTGGATGCCGGGACGGGATACATCTTCAACGGTCAGGCGGATGGATTCAAAGTCGGTGGAGGCAAACCCCACCGTCAGATCAAACTCTTTTACCAGATTCGTCAGCAAAACACTATACGTATCGATCATGTACGGTCACCCCTTCTGTGCTTTCTATGTATTATAACTGTGGGCGGCATGAATATCAAGGCGTTTTGAAAAAAACAAAAAATTTGAAAAAAATGCTTGCTTTTTTGAATAAAGTCTGCTATCATATCTTAGCGCCTATGAGGGCGTATTGTGATGATTATCCAGATAGGAGGTGCAATGAAATGGCTAAGTGTGATTTTTGCGGCAAGGGCGTGACCTTCGGAATCAAGGTTTCCCACTCCCACAGACGTTCCAACCGTGCATGGAAGCCCAACGTCAAGCGCGTCAAGGCTGTCGTTAACGGTACTCCCTGCCATGTGTACGCTTGTACCAGATGCCTCCGTTCCAATAAGGTCGAGCGCGCTATCTGATTGCGCCGGATATGAAAGACAGGCTTCAGAGCCTGTCTTTTTTACTGCCGAAAATAAGAACAACGCAAAAGCTCTGAACTGGGCTTTTGCGTTGTTTGATATGCGGATGGAACGGGAAATTACAGCCAGCCTGCGTCCTCGGACTCGGACTTGCGGGGGCGTGCCAGCAGGGCGCTGAACGCCTCTTTCGCGGGAACGTCGTGATACAGCACGTTGTAGGCGGCCTGCAAAATGGGCATTTCCACATTCTGCTTCTGACAAAGCTCCCAGGCGGACTGGGCGGCATAATAGCCCTCCACAACGGCACCCACTTCTTCCATGGCCTGCTTCGCGGTCTTTCCCTGACCGATCAGGATACCCGCGCGGCGGTTGCGGGAGTGCATGGAGGTACAGGTGACAATCAGGTCACCCACACCCGCAAGACCCGCAAAGGTATCCTTGCTGGCGCCCATGGAAACACCCAGCCGCGCCATTTCGGTCAGACCACGGGTCATCAGCATGGCCTTGGTGTTGTCGCCGCAGCCCAAACCGTCGGAAATACCGGCGCACAGGGCGATGACATTCTTCAGCGCGGCACCCAGCTCCGCGCCCACAGGGTCGGGACTGGTGTAGATGCGGAAGTTATCCGCCATGAACACGTCCTGCACGAACTCTGCCAGCTCCCGATCGGTGCTGGCCGCAAGGCATGCGGTGGGAACATCCAGAGCCACTTCTTCCGCGTGGCTTGGGCCGGTCAGCACCACAACGGGGCGCCCGGTTTCCTCGGCAACCACCTCACTCATACGCTTCTGGGTGCCATTTTCCAGTCCTTTGGTGACGGAGACAACGACGGCATTTTCGTCAAGATAGGGCGCCACACCCCGGCAGACACTGCGAATGGGGAAGGAGGGACTTGCCATGACAACCATCGGGCAGCCGGAAGCACAGGCATAGTCGTCACTGATTTTCAGAGCATCCGGGAGTACCGCGCCGGGCAGCCGGGGATTGCGGCGCTTTTCCACCATTTGAGGGATCAGATCCTTTTCAAATGTCCAAAGCGTCACATCATGACCGTTTTTACACAGATGAATGGCAAGTGCGGTGCCCCATGCGCCGCTGCCGATAACTGCAATTCTCATTTGGATTTTCCTTTCTGGAGCAGATTGGTTTTACGTTCTTCACCCTTGATCAGCCGGACAATGTTGCCGCGGTGCATAAAGACCGTCAGGGCACCCATAAAGACACCGCCCAGCATCACGGGCAGATTGTCGTGATGAAACACCACAAATCCGATGACAAAGGTGACGGCGGACAGTACGGAACCCAGGGAAACGTACTGTGTCAGAAGGTAGGAGGCAAAGAAAACAATGCCGATCAGCACACCGATGCGCCAGTCGACCATAAAGGCGATAAACCACCCGCTCAGGATTCCCTTGCCGCCCCGGAACCCCAGCAGGGCAGGGAAGTCGTGCCCCAGCATGACACAGACACCACCCAGAGTGGCACCCTCCAGCGCAAGACCGTAGGGAGCAAGAAACACACGCCCGACGGCGCAGGCAAGAACCGCCTTCAGCACATCAATGAGGATCACCAGCACGGAGGAGCCGGCACCATAATTGCGGACAAAGTTTGTCAGACCCGCATTGCCGCTGCCGTGGGATCGGACATCATCGCCCAGCATATGGGAAACACAAACAGCACCGTTGTGGTTGCCCAGAAAATAGCATACCAGCGCGATGAGAATCACCTGAAGTATCATCAGCCGTCCTCCTTATCGCCCTTCTGACGGATGGTGATGCGGATGGGCGTACCCTGCAATCCGAAGACCTCCCGGATCTGATTTTCCAGGTAGCGCTGATAGGAGAAGTGGAACAGCCGCGCGTCGTTGCAGAAAATAACGAAGTGCGGGGGCTTGGTGCTGGCCTGCGTCATATAGTAGATCTTCAGGCGGCGACCCTTGTCCGTGGGGGGCTGGACACGGGAAGTGGCATCGGCCAGGACGCTGTTGAGCGCGCCGGTGGTGATGCGACTGGTGTTCTGGGTGTGGACATCCTGAATGGTCCTGAAGATCTTATCCACACGGGCACCTGTCAGAGCGGAGAGAAAAACCACGGGCGCATAGGTCATGTAGGCCAGATCCCGGCGCACCTTGTTTTCCTTATCCCGCATGGTGTTGGTTTCCTTGTCCTCCACGGCATCCCACTTGTTGACCACAATGATGGCAGCTTTGCCTGCCTCGTGGACAAGACCCGCAATCTTGGTATCCTGCTCTGTGACGCCGTCGTTGGCATCAATCAGAATCAGACACACGTCCGCGCGCTCAATGGCGTTGATGGAGCGCATATTGGAATACTTCTCAATGGCATCGTCCACTTTGCTCTTGCGGCGCATACCGGCGGTGTCGATGAAGCAGTACTTGCCGGTTTCGTTCTCAAAATAGGAGTCGATGGCATCGCGGGTGGTGCCTGCCACATCGGAGACGATTACCCGCTCCTCGCCGAGGATGCGGTTGAGCAGACTGGATTTGCCCACATTGGGCTTGCCCACAATGGCGACCTTGATGATGTCGTCCTCTTCTTCGTCCTGTGCTTCTTCGGGGATGTTGTCCAGAACCCAGTCCAGCATATCACCGGTGCCGTGGCCGTGGATGGCGGAGGTTTCAAACAGGTCGCCGATACCCAGCGCGTAGAATTCGAACACATCGGGATTGACGGTGCCGACGGAGTCACACTTGTTGACCGCAAGGCATACGGGCTTACGGCTTTTGCGCAGCATGGTTGCCACATCCTGGTCGGCGGCGGTAACGCCGGAGCGCACATCCACCACCATGATGATGGCATCGGCCAGCTCAATGCCGATTTCCGCCTGACGGCGCATGAATTTCAGCATTTCACTGTCGGTGTCCGGCTCAATACCGCCGGTATCCACCAGACTGAAGGTACGGCCGCACCACTCGCACTGCCCGTAGATGCGGTCGCGGGTGACGCCGGGGGTATCCTCCACAATGGAGGTGCGCTGGCCGGTCAGTTTATTGAAGAGCATGGACTTGCCCACATTGGGACGGCCGACAATGGCCACCAGAGGCTTCGCCATGAAGATCACTCCTTTCAGATTAACGCACTTATTATGGCACAGTTTCCATGAAATTGCAATGGAAAGACTGCGGGATTTACAGTTATTTCACAGGAATACGGAAAAAGAGGAAGGCCGGAGCCTTCCTCTGCATTCCGCTTTTACGCCTGGGCCGGATTACTCAGCCTTGACAGCCACGACCTGACGACCATTGTAGTTGCCGCAAGCCTTGCAAGCTCTGTGGGGCATGACGGGTTCGCCGCACTTGGGGCAGACGCTCACGGTGGGAGCGGACAGCTTCCAGTTGGAACCACGACGCTGGTCGCGACGAGCCTTGGACACTTTACACTTAGGGACAGCCATGGTGACACCTCCTTGGTCAAACTGCTTTTTACAGCATTCATAATGGATTTACTTCTCAAGAAGCTGCTTCAAAGCAGCAAATCGGGGATCGAGCTCCTTCTGGCAACTGCAGGCACCGTCGTTCAGGTTCTTGCCGCAGCGGCAGCACAAACCCTTGCAGTCCTCCTTGCACAGCAGCTTGGAATCCAGATTCAGGACGAAAACTGTCCGTACAATATCATCCAGATTGGCGCTGTCTCCCTCCAGAGGGAATACCCACTCGTCTTCGTTCTCTTCGTCGGCAAGCTCTGTGACCAGAACCACATCAATTGGAAAATTGATGTCCCGGTCAAAGGCCGCGGCACAGCGGTCACAGATTCCGTGAATGGTGGTTCGAACGGAACCGGTCATCACCAGAACGCCCGCGGTATTGCGAACCGTTCCTTCCGCTACAACCGGCTCGGAAACAGGGTAGCTGATACCGTAGCAAAGATCACGCAGATCCACTTCCGTGGAAAAGGGGACGGAAGCACCGGGGGTTTCAATGATCCTGGAAAGACCCAGCAGCATATCGATTCTCTCCTTTTCACAGTCGTGCTCAGATATTATATAGGGAATTGCTTCATTTGTCAAATGGTTTTTTGCAAAATCTTTGGAATTTTATCGGCATTGCGCACGGCAGCTTGTGGCTGCGCGCCGTTCTATTTACAGGTGCCTGGACATACGATTGCAGTAACCAAGCGCAGGAGCCGATCTCCTGCCATTGAAGGAGGCTGGCGATGGAAAACATTTATGCGGATATTGCATGCCGTACCGGCGGCAATATTTATATTGGTGTGGTTGGACCGGTGCGCACGGGAAAATCCACACTCATCAAGAGGATCATGCAGGAGC
>JAQXNO010000139.1 GCA_029098045.1 Bacillota bacterium | reverse complement strand
GGCACCGCCCTTGGGAACAACACCGGTATCGGCATCTCGCTCGGTATGCTGCTCGGGCTTGCTGTCGGCAGCAGTATCAAAAAAGAGGAACAGAACAATGACGAAAAAGAGTAAAGCGGTTTTCATCGTGCTTACTCTGCTGATTCTTGCAGGGGCTGCTGTGTTTCTGCTCTGTACCAATCAGGAGAACTTCACCGGCAGCCGCGTCAAAAATCCGGACGCCTATCTGCTGGACATTGAGAAGATGAACGGAACCGACCTGCACACGCTGGAGCTGCACGAGGGAGATGTTCTTCAGATCGAATTTGAAACCGAGAAGGGCGAACTGTACATGGAGATCAAAGCGCCGGACGGGACAGCCGTTTATCGTGGGAACGGGAAAGAAACCACTGAGTTTACGGTGAACATCCGGGAAAGCGGCGTCTACACGGTGGTTGTGGAGGCCCGGCATGCAAAAGGAACCATTCATGTTAGGCTTGAGGAGGAAACAACATGAAAGATCGCTTTGAAGTGGTTTATAAAGAGACTCATTCCGCCGGTCTGGAAAAGAGAATCATTTATGTCGATAAGGAAACCGGCGTCAACTACCTGTATATACAGAACGGCTACAGCGGCGGATTGACACCGCTGCTGGATGCCGACGGAAAGCCGGTCGTCACGGACAGGCGCTGACTTTCCCATTGCCGGTTTTTTGTCCCCACACTGCAGAAAGCGAGGAAGATAACGTGAAAAGAAGGTTTTTTATCCCGGCCTGCGTGCTGGCGGCTGCTGCCATCGGCTTTGTCATGCTTGCGCTGGGACACCCGGAGCAGTCGTTTCCATGGAGCATCCGGATCACCCATATCCTTTACGGGCTGTATGTGGATGTGGTGGTGCTGCTGTTTGTGCTGGCATTCTGGAAGCATGCCACCTGGCTGAATGTTCTGACACTCCTGTTTGAGCTGGGTGCGGTGTTCTTCCTTGTTCAATCCATACTCACTGCTGTTCCGGCAGGACAGTCCAACTGGTATCTGCATCTGGCACTGGGGTTGAACTGCGCCGCACTGTTTCTGAATGCAGCGCAGCGCAGAAAGAACTGAAAAGATGCGTGTGCATGAAGAAAACAGGGCACAAGCGCGCAGGAATCATCTGGAGAACCGAGGAGAACACGGGCAACCAGTAGCGTATAGACAGATTCAGAAGATTATGTCTTTATGCATGAAAATTTTTAGAAGTTTATCAACCAAGGGAAAGGCTTCAAAGGAGGAAAAACCATGAAAAACGGGAAGAAGGATCATCTTGTGGCCTATTTGCTGTGGGCCTTCGGAATCGCGTGGATTCTGCAGATTGCGGCAGGCATGATGTACCGGGTCGGGGCCGGTCTGGCCTACACGGCGCTGCTGTCTGTTTCCATGTTTGCGCCGTTGCTTGCGGCAGTGTTGTCAGGAGCGGGTGTCAAAGCAATGGGCTGGAAGCCCCGCATCAAAGGCAATCTCCGCTGGATTCTGGGTGCCTGGTTTGTCCCGGCAATTCTGGGAACCATGGGCGCGGCGCTGTATTTTCTGATGGTGCCGGACGCACTGGACACCTCGTTCTCGTATATTTACAATGCGTTGGGCGCAGAGGGCCTCCGGCAGTTGGAAAGCAGCGGTATGTCGGTTCCGCAATATGTCATCATCAGTTGCGTGGCATCGCTGACCTATGCCCCCTGGCTGAATATGCTTTTTGCGGTGGGAGAGGAAGCCGGCTGGCGCGGCATTCTGTATCCCACACTGAAAAACCACTGGGGTGTTCTGAAGGGCCGCATTGCCGGCGGAATCATCTGGGGCATCTGGCACTGGCCCATCATGCTTCTGGCGGGCTATGAATACGGCACCTCCTATTGGGGTGCGCCCGTGACAGGACCGCTGCTGTTCTGCCTCATTGCGGCTTCCATGGGCATTTTGCTGGATTTCTTCTACGAAAAGACGAACTGCATCTGGGTTCCCGCATTGTGCCATGGCGCGATCAACGCCTTTGCGGGCGTTCCGACCATTTTCCTGAATCCGGCATATGCAGACCGGCTCCTGTTGGGGCCTCTGATGATCGGGCTGGTGGGTGGCCTGCCGATGATTTTGCTGGCGGTGTGGCTCTGTGCCAAAAGCGGGAAAAAGCCGACAGCATCGGAAGAAGCCTGACGGACGGAAGCGGAAAACAGGCAGAAGAACTTGCAGGAGGTTCATAGAAATGAAAAAAATGATTGCATACTGCGGACTGGATTGCGAGAAATGCGACGCGTATATTGCAACGGTGCGTGACGATCAGGCACTGCGTGAAAAAACCGCAAAAGCGTGGGCGGAGTTAAATCACGCGCCGATTCTGCCGGAGCACATCAACTGCCTCGGCTGCCGCGCGGATGGGATCAAAACGGTGTTCTGTGAAAGCCTTTGCGGGATCCGCCAGTGCGCGCTGAAAAAAGGGGTCGAAACCTGCGGCGACTGCGGGCAGCCGGAAAAATGCCCGACTGCCGGCATGATTCTTGCGGACAACCCGGAGGCATTGAAGAACCTGAAGGGCTGAATGATACACCGTGGAGCACGGCCGGACAGCTGCCTTTTTACGGCGGCGAAGCATTCCATGATAAGAAAGAAAACCAAAACATACGCATTTGCGAATGCGGTAAGTGCGCGGTGCAACGCGGAAAAGGATCTGCGGGATGCCGCACTGTTTGAAGGAGATATCGACGATGAAAAGAATAAGCACTTTGCTCCTGGCTCTGATCCTTTGTCTGAGCATGGGAGCGTGCAGCCGGAAAACGGAGCCCGTTTCAGGCGCTCAGGAAAATCAGACCGAAGCAGCTTCCCCGGAGGAAACCGGGAAGACGAACCCGGAAAGCACCGATGCCGCTCCGGCGGAAACCACAGATGCGGCGCAAGCGCCCATTGCGCTGGATCTCGAGCTGGTGGGACCGTGGCATCTGGATGCGGAAAAGAATGACCTGACAGCCTTTGCGGATTCTCTGGATCTGTTCCCCGGTTATGGGGAGTGGGGCGCCAGTATGGAGATTCGCGGAAACGGCAACATCAGCTGGTACATCGGCGCGGAGGGCTGGTATGGCACATATTATGTGGAGGATCAGATCCTGCACGCACTTTTGACCTCCAATCTGGATCAATCCAGTCAAAGCTGGGATATGCGCATCACCTCGGAGAACGGAACGGCCGGTCTGGAGATGGACTATCAGGATATGACCATTTACTGGACCTATGGTGACCGTGGGGATTCCGAGGCCACTCCGTCCGGCTGGGAGAAAGCAACGGAGGACGAACCGTGGAAGGTGACGCTTGCGGAGGATCTGTTCCAGAAATACGGTGTGCTCCCGGAGTACTATGAGCATCTGGGGGACGGAATCTATCAGGTCTATGTGGAGGTGGGCGGCGAGA
>JAQXNO010000138.1 GCA_029098045.1 Bacillota bacterium | reverse complement strand
ATTTTGAAAGCCGTCCTCTTCGGCATCGTGGAGGGTGTGACGGAGTGGCTGCCCATTTCCTCCACCGGGCACCTGATCCTGCTCAACGAGTTTATCACCCTCAATGTCAGCGATGAATTCCAGTCCATGTTCGATGTGGTGATCCAGCTGGGCGCCATACTGGCGGTCATCGTTCTGTTCTTCCATAAGCTGAATCCCTTCTCCCCCGGCAAATCCGCGGAGGAAAAGAAGCAGACCTGGAGCCTCTGGTTCAAGGTGGTGGCCGCCATCATCCCCTCCGGCGTGGTGGGTGTGCTGCTGGACGACTGGATGGACGCGCACCTGCACAACGGCATTGTGGTGTCCGTTGCGCTGATTGTCTACGGCATTGCCTTCCTTCTGGTGGAGCGGAAAAACGACGGGAAGCACCTTCGCCGGGTGGAGGATGTACATAAGATCGACTATCAGACAGCCATTTTGATCGGCGTCTTCCAGTGTCTGAGTCTGGTGCCCGGCACCTCCCGTTCCGGCAGTACCATTTTGGGTGCCATCATGCTGGGTGTGGGGCGCAGCGCCGGCGCGGAATTTTCCTTCTTCATGGCCATCCCCACCATGCTGGGTGCCTCCGCCATCAAGGGGCTGAAGTTTGTGATCTCCGGCGTGGGCATCACCACCCAGGAGATCGGTATTCTGGTGGTGGGCTGTCTGGTGTCCTTCCTGGTGTCCCTGCTGGTGATCCGGGGGCTCATGGACTATGTGCGCCGTCATACCTTCTCCGCCTTCGGTGTCTACCGCATCATTCTGGGCGTTGTGGTTCTCGGCTATTTCCTGCTGTTCTGACCGGAACGGGAAGGAGCAGAAGACATGGAGATTTTACCGGTAACGGAAGAAGATGCCAAGGCGCTTCTTGCCATATACGCGCCGTATGTGCGGGACACTGCCGTGTCCTTTGAATATGAGGTTCCCTCCGTGGCCGACTTTCAGGACAGAATCCGCAGGATTTCATCGGATTATCCATACATCAAGGCGGTGGAAAACGGTGAGATTCTCGGGTACGCCTACGCGGGTTCCTTCAAAAGCAGAAGAGCATACGACTGGTCTGTGGAAGTGACCGTCTATGTCAGAAGAGATTCCCGCAGGGCGGGGATCGGCAGGCGGCTCTATCAGGTGCTGGAAGCTTCCCTGCGGCGCATGGGTGTTTTGAACATGAACGCCTGCATCGCGATGCCCAGAGGCGCGGATGCGCATTTGAATGACGACAGCTGCCGCTTCCATGAGAAAATGGGGTTTGTCCCCGTGGGGACCTTTCACAACAGCGGCTACAAGTTTCAGACCTGGTACGACATGATCTGGATGGAAAAGCTGATCGGGCAGCATCAAGCGCAGCAGGAGGATGTGCGGTTCGGCACATGGACGGTGAAATGACAACACATCATTCCGGGAGAAAAAACCGGGCGCCAACCAGCGCCCGGTTTTTGTTTTTTGAATTGCGAGAGCTGTCACCGCAGGCAGCAGAGCGGGTATCGGGGGCTGGTTGCCCTCTCAGGCGGCGAAGCTGACTGAGAGGGTCTTTCGAAAGCCTTCCGCATAGACGATGGTGCCGGTTCCTCCGGAGGGTGACTTTCTTGTCCCGGCAAGAAAGTCACCAAAGAAGCCGGCTGGGGAGGATTTGAACGCGATTGCTCCCGCAATCGAGCCACCTCCCCAGACCCCTCCAGGCGACGCATCGCCGGGGGTGCTGGTATACACGGTGCCTTTTAAGAGGAGATACATCGCATTCGGCGCGGTGCCTTTTAACAGGCTGGGAAACGGGCAGCCTTTTGGGCGGCGTTCCGCCGCCCCTTGGCTCTCCCTTTGGGAGAGCTGTCAGCGAAGCTGACTGAGAGGGCATCGGGGGCTTGTTACCCTCTCAGGCGGCTGTTCGCCGCCAGCTCCCCCAGAGGGGGAGCCAAGGGTCTGTACGCAGTCCGGGGTCGAGCGGCGAAGGGCAGCCATTTGTCGGATGCAGTGCGTAACGCATTGCCAGCGGGGGCATCCCCGCTCAGCGGCGACACGCCGCCGAATCGGGAGAGCCCAATGGTGTAACGATAATTGCCGGCCTTACAGACCCGAATCGCCCGTGGGGGCATCCCCACCGCCGCGGCCGTAGTAGGCGTTCAGATACATCTGCCGGATCTCTGCCATCAGCGGATAACGGGGGTTGGCGCCCGTGCACTGGTCGTCAAAGGCCTGCTCGGTCATATCGTCCAGCCGGTTCAGGAAATCCTGCTCATCAACACCGTAATCCCGGATGGTCTTTTTGATGCCGACCCGCTCCTTCAGCGCGTTGATCTTTTCAATCAGCGCCTCCAGCTTTTCCTCATCGCTGCCGCCGTGGATACCCAGATAATCGGAAACCTCCGCATAGCGTGCCAGGGTATGGGGATGATCATACTGGGAGAAGGTGCCCATCTTGGTGGGAACCTCCGACGCATTGAAGCGCAGAACCTCCTCAATCATCAGGGCATTGGCAACGCCGTGGGGAAGATGGTGGAACGCACCCAGCTTATGCGCCATGGAGTGACAGATGCCAAGGAACGCGTTGGCGAAGGCCATACCTGCCATGCAGGCGGCAGTGCCCATATTTTCCCTGGCCCGGGGATCGTGACAGCCGTTTTCGTAGGCTGCGGGCAGATTGTCAAAAATCAGCTTCAGGGCGCGCAGTGCCAGACCGTCGGTGTAGCCGGTGGCCATCATGGAAGCATAGGCCTCCAGGGCATGGGTTACCGCGTCAATGCCGGAGGCGGCGGTCAACCCCTTCGGGGCATTCATCATCATGTCCGCGTCCACAATGGCCATGTCGGGCATCAGCTCGTAGTCGGCAAGGGGGTACTTGACGCCGCTCTGCTCATCGGTAATGACCGCGAAGGGCGTCACCTCGGAGCCGGTGCCGGCGGTGGTGGGAATGGCCACAAAATAGGCCTTTTCACCCATCTTGGGGAACTCGTACACACGCTTGCGGATGTCGCAGAAGCGCATGGCCATGTCCATGAAATCGGCTTCGGGATGCTCGTAGAGCACCCACATGATTTTCGCCGCGTCCATGGCCGAACCACCGCCCACCGCGATGATGACATCCGGCTGGAAGGTGGCCATCTGAGCGGCACCGGCTTTGGCACAGGCCAGGGTGGGATCCGGTTCCACGGAGTGGAAGGTGTTGTGAATGATGCCCATGGCATCCAGCTGCTCTTTCACCGGCTTGGTGTAGCCATTCTGATACAGGAAGGTATCGGTGACAATGAAGGCCTTTTTGTACTTTTTCAGCTCAGCCAGCGCAACGGGCAGGCTGCCCTTCTTGAAATATACCTTTTCGGGCGCACGGAACCAGAGCATATTTTCCCTTCTTTCTGCCACCGTTTTGATGTTCAGCAGGTGCTTGATGCCCACGTTTTCGGAAACACTGTTGCCGCCCCAGCTGCCGCAGCCAAGGGTCAGAGAGGGTGCAAGCTTAAAATTGTACAAATCACCGATGCCGCCCTGCGCGGAGGGCGTATTGACCAGCAGACGGCAGGTCTTCATGCAGGCGCAGAAGGCGTCCAGCTTTTCCTTTTCGTTGACCGCATCCAGATACACGGAAGCGGTATGACCGAAGCCACCGTCTTCCACCAGCCGCTCCGCCTTGGAAAGGGCATCCTCAAAGGTCTGCGCCCGGTACATGGCAAGGACGGGGGACAGCTTCTCGTGGGCAAAGGCTTCGCTCAGCTCCACACTTTCCACTTCCCCGATGAGGATCTTGGTGGTTTCGGCCACTTCAATGCCCGCAAGCCGGGCGATGGTATGGGCGGACTGGCCGACGATTTTCGCGTTCAGCGCGCCGCCGATCAGGATGGTTTCCCGTACCTTCTGGATCTCTTCTTCCGTTAGAATGTGGCAGCCCCGGGCGGCGAACTCCGCCTTAACCGCGTCATAGATGTCCTGATGTACCACCACGCTCTGTTCGGAAGCACAGATCATGCCGTTGTCAAAGGTCTTGGAGTGAATCACGGAGGAAACGGCCAGCGCAATGTCCGCGCTGGAATCGATGATGGCCGGGGTATTGCCGGGGCCCACACCCAGCGCGGGCTTGCCGGAGGAGTAGGCGGCTTTCACCATACCGGGGCCGCCCGTGGCGAGGATCAGATCCGATTCCCCCATGACCAGATTGGTCAGCTCCAGCGAGGGCTCGTCAATCCATCCGATGATGCCTTCGGGGGCGCCTGCGGCCACCGCAGCCTCCAGCACGATTTTGGCTGCTTCAATGGTGCAGCCTCTGGCCCGGGGATGGGGACTGAATATGACCGCATTGCGGGTTTTCAGACAGATGAGCGCCTTGAAAATGGCAGTGGAGGTGGGGTTTGTGGTGGGAATCACGGCGGCGATCAGGCCGATGGGCTCGGCAATGCGTCTGGTGCCGTAGGCGGTGTCCTCTTCGATGACGCCGCAGGTCTTTTCGTTTTTGTAGGCATTGTAGATATATTCGGCAGCATAGTGGTTCTTGATTACCTTATCCTCCACGATGCCCATGCCGGTTTCCTGCACGGCCAGCTTGGCCAGCGGGATGCGGGCTTTGTTGGCGGCGGTGGCAGCGGCCAGGAAAATGCGGTCCACCTGCTCCTGAGTGTAGGTGGCAAAAATCGCCTGAGCCCGGCGGCAGCGGTTCATAGCATCCCGCAGTTGATCCACATTGGTAACAGGTTTGTAGGTTGTCATGGCAATCACCTTTCCAGTAAATTAGTATCGATTAAGAAGTATCGATATAATAGCACGGAAAGAAACGGATGTCAACCCCAAAAAAAGAAATCCCCGCTTCGGATGCGATCAGATGCGATCAGATCCGAAACGGGGCGCTTTGTATTGTATTATTTGGATGTTTCCTTGCCTGCGTTGACACGCTCGAGGATACGCTTCATGGCAAACTGCATATTTTCGTAGCAGCTGTCCGTGACCTTGTCCACGAAGTTCAGCTCATAGGCCGATATGGCGTTTTCCAGCCGCACCACCCGGCGGTATCCGTCACACTGGTTCTCGGCCAGGGTATAGATGGGTGTGAAGCTGTAGTCGGTGATCTTTGTGGTGCCGCTTTCGTAGTCCTTGGTGATCTCCATATCCAGAATGATGGAGTAGTTGGTGCCGCCACGGGTGCCGTCACCGAAGAAATCACCCAGCGAGTAGGCCACCAGCGTGCCGTTCTTTTCGTCAAAATCGATCTGCTGCACCAGATGGGGATGGCTGCCGATGATGGCATTCACACCCTCGGACAGCATCAGGGACGCGATATCCTGCTGGGATTTGCTGATCTCCTCATTGTACTCACTGCCCCAGTGGAGCAGCGCAATGGTCAGATCCGGCTTCTCGGATTTCGCCGCCCGCAGAATCTCACGGATTCCCTTTTTGTTGATGGTCTGATAGGTGGTATAGTAGTCCTCATACAGCAGATTGACGCAGTCCTCGCTGCCCACCGGCAGACCCAGACTGCCGACGCCCTTGGTGAAGGCCACCAGTGCGATTCGGATATCGCCCACCTGACAGATGGTGTAGCCCTTGGACTGCCGGAATTCGTCGGCGCTGGAATAGGCGCCCACAGGCTCCAGCCCCGCGGCGCGGATATTGGCCAGCGTCGCGGTCAGACCCATGAGGCCGTTCTGGATGGAGCAGGAATTGGCCATCTGCAGCACGTCCACACCGGCGTTTTTCAGGGATTCCAGCAGCTGCTGGGGGGCGGAGATGGTCTCGGAGCCGTAGGGGGCGCCGCAGACATTGCCTTCAAAATTCAGAATGGACAGATCCGCATGGGAGAGGATCGGCGCCACATCCATAAACGCGTTGGTATAGTCAAAGCTGCCGGAGGTCTGCCCGGACCAGATCACCTTGTCCGTGACGTTCAGATCACCGGCCGCGGCAATGTGGATTTTCACCGGCTCCTTCTCCCAGGAGGCGCGCTGCTCGGTGGGTGCCTCCGTCTGCTCCGTGGCCGGCTCAGTCACAGGGGTGGTGGCAATGACAGGTGCTGCGGCAGGCTCCTCGTTTCTCATCAGAAAGAAAATGCCCACAGCGCAGGCAATCAGCACCGCGATGGCAATGGCCAGACGAATATACATGGCCATCTGGCGCTTTCTGCGGCGCTCTTCCCGCGCACGGCGGCGTCTATTCAGTTCTTCGGGGTCGATTGCCATGATACGCCTCCTGTTTTCGTTTGTGGTTCGGCATCTATTATACTACAAAATGCCCTCTGTCTCAAGAGCCAATCTTTTGGCAGACAATGCGGTCGTATCCCCGGGGATCGGGGTCGCCCCACCAGTTGGGATTGGGCTCCAGAATGATCTCCTCAGCGCCTGCGCCGGTGATGCAATAGGGGCCGTAGGCGGGATAGTCCGGGGAGATTTTTCCGTAGTCGGCATTGTAGACAGCCTCCCGGAAGAGGAAAAGGGACTCCAGCTTCTGCATCAGCACGGACACGGTCATGGGACTTTCCGAAATCACAACCAGCTCCCGCGCCCCGGTTCGGAGCAGTCCCAGATCCTCCATGGTCAGTGTTTCGCCGGGTGTGCTGCAGATGCCCAGAAAGGTGCTCTGATCACGGCTGTACTGGGCGCCGTTCATAAGATACCGGTTGTAGAGATAGGCAGGGGACACAAAGCCCTCGTCGAGGCCGCCGGGCATGGCGTAGTCCTGAATCCGGGTGCGGTCGGAGATGGATCTCCAGCCTCCGTCCAGCCCCCAGAAGCCGTCGGTATCCAGATAAAAATCCCGGAAGCCGGCGGCCCATGCTTCACTCAAATCGGAAAAACCGGCTTCCCCCAGGGAGATGACATCGGTGCCCTGCTTCTGCTGCCCGGACAAAATCCCGGAAGCGTTGGCAAGAAAAAGCCAGTCTTCGGCGGTTTCGTCGCTTTGAAGCAGCTGCTTTACGGAAAACAGGCAGTCATCCGCGGTAATGGGCGTGCCGTCCGACCAGCAGGCGGCCGCGTTCAGGGCAATGCGGTAGGCATAATGGCGCTGTGCGCCTTGTGGGATGCCGTGGGTTCCGGCATATAACCCGGTCACATCCTCCGGCAGATCTGCGGCAAGAACGCGCACCCAGGTGCCGTCCGATGCCATGGCATAGAGCGGTGCGGTGGTCAGCTCCCGGAGCCACTGCTTTTCCGCTGTTTGGGTGGAAAGGGGACTGAGGTCACCGGGCAGCCGCGCCATGGTTTTCACCGCCGTGACGATGTCCGGCTCCGCAGGCTGCGCGGCTTCCGTTTTTTCTTCGGCAAAGACCGGCTGCACCAGAAGCAGTGCCACCAGCAGGATGCACAGAGCCTTTTTCAGTTGCAGCATGGTTTTCACCCTTTCTTATTGAAAATAGCACCGCACCTGTTCCGCGTCCCGGTGGATCTGCGCCTGCAGCTCCGACAACGCATCGAATTTCATTTCCGGCCGCAGGAAGCGGTAAAATTCCAGTCGGATTTCCTCGCCGTAGAGATCGCCCTGAAAATCCAGAATCCAGGGCTCCACGGTGATGCCGCTGCCGCTGACCGTGGGGCGTACCCCCACATTGGCAACGGCGGGATAGGTTTGCTCACCAATCACGACCCGGCAGGCATAGACACCGAATTTCGGCACCACAATCCCTGCGGGAATCCAAAGATTTGCCGTGGGGATGCCCAGCTTGCGCCCCAGCTGCCGGCCGTGGTGAACCGTGCCGGTGAGGATGTGGGGATGCCCCAGCAGGCTCGCGGCGGATTCCATCCGGCCGTCTTCAATCAGGGCACGGATCTGCGTGGAGCTGATCCGGATTCCGCTGTGGGTCTGCTCAGGGATCACGGCGCAGGGCAGGTCGTGACGGGTGCAGTATTGCTGCAGCCTTTCCGCGTCGCCCTCACCCCGGTGCCCGAAGCGGAAATCATCACCACAGACAAACCCCGCGGCGCCCTGACGGCACAGCTGTTCCAAAAATGCCTCCCATGGCGTGGACATCACTTCTTCCGTCACGGGGAAGCAGCGGATGGTCTGGATTCCATAGTGCCGCAGCAGCAGCTGCCGGTCATGGACGGTGGTGATCAGCGGTGGATTGCGGTCGGAAAACAGGCGCATGGGATGATCATCGAAGGTGATTGCCGCGGTTTCGCAGCCCTGCCGCGCAGCCAGCGCGCAGCAGCGGCGCAAAAGCGCCTGATGTCCCAGATGGACACCGTCGAAAAAGCCCAGCGCGAAGATTTGATTCTCGTTTTTCATAATCGGCTTCCGTTACTCTCTTTTCCGTGGGTGCGGCTTTCGTCAGACCTCAAAAAAGCTCTTGACGGTTGACATCACACCGTCTTCAACCTTTGACAGCGCCAGAAATTCCCCGCTGCGGTCGTAGCAGCGGTAGAGGCCGGCGTCCATTTGGACGCTGAAGGCGGCGCCGTTGCGGCAGCACTTCTCCTGCTTGGGGGACAGCGTCACCGCCGGATGGTGGCGAAACATGGTGTCCACGCTGCGAAGATACCCGGCAGGGTCATCGGACTCCAGCAGGGTTTGCAGCGCAACGGCGTCATCTATGGTATACTCGCCTGCCTGAACCCTGCGCAGGGCAGCCATGCAGCCGCCGCAGCCCAGCGCCTCGCCAATGTCCTTGCAAAGGGTGCGGATGTAGGTGCCCTTGGAGCAGCGCACCCGCAGTCGGGCGGTATTGCCGGAAAATTCAAGACAGTCCAACTGAAAAATCTCAATCTCCCGGCTTTGGCGCTCCACGGTCTTCCCCTTGCGCGCCAGATCCACCAGCTTCTGCCCGTTGATTTTCAGGGCGGAATACATGGGTGGTATCTGCATGATTCTACCACGGAACCGGGGCAGAATGCTTAAAAATTCCGTTTCGGAAATGTGAACTTCCTTTTCCTCCAGCACGGTGCCGGTGGTGTCCTCCGTGTCTGTGGTTCTGCCCAGCAGCAGGGTGGCCTCATAGGTCTTTTCCGCGTGCTCGAAAAATTCCACACCCCGGGTGGCACGACCCACAAAAACCGGCAGTACCCCCGTGGCCATGGGGTCCAGGGTGCCGCCGTGGCCGATGCGCCGGGTGTCAAAGACCCTGCGCAGCCGGGCGGTCACGTCCTGACTGGTCCACTCCCGGGGCTTGTCCACAATGACGATTCCGTTCATTTGCCCACCACGATCGCTTTCAGCTCCGCTGCCACCAGCTCCGCCGCCGCCTGCAGCGGCAGCCCGATGGTGGCGCCGGCAGCGCCCTTGTGTCCGCCGCCGCCGAACTTTTTGCAGATGATGGTGGCATCGTAACCGGGCACGGCCCGGACGGACAGCTTGGAGCCTTCCTCCGCCTGCCGCAATGTTGCGGCGATTTTCACACCTTCGATGGAGCGCAGGAAGCCGGAAATCCCCTCCAGCTCCTCCCGGGTCACCGTATCCTCCATCTGTCTGGGGATGGCACAGACGGCCACCTGCCCGTCGCAGAGGAAGCAGGCATTCTCCACCATCCAGTTTCTCAGCCTCAGCTCGTTGATGGAGGTGGTATCAAACAGCTCCTGGGTCAGCGGGTACAGATCCGCGCCGGTTTCCGCGCAGGCTGCTGCGGTCAGATAGGTGTGGGCCGTGGTGTTGGCATAGCGGAAGCAGCCGGTATCGGTGGAAACGGCCACATAGAGGACGCTGCCCATGGCTCTGTCCAGCCGGACGCCCATGTCCATGAGGATGTCATAGATGAGCTCGCCGCAGGCCGCGGAGGACGGGTCCACCAGCTCCAGCTCCGTAAAGGAGGTGGCGCTGGCATGGTGGTCGATGCGCAGGCGGATGCGTTCCGTCAGGTGCCGGAAGGCATCCGGGATCATACCGGGGGATGCCACATCCACGCAGATGATGGTGTCATCGTCTGCGGCCGCGGACTTGGTCAGCCCCTCGCAGCAGCGGCGCAGGAAGGGGGAGCATTCCGTGTTTTCCAGCACATGGGCGGTTTTGCCCAGCTGCCGCAGACCCAGGCAGAGGGTCGCCGCGGAGCCGATGGTATCCCCGTCGGGGCGGCCATGGGTCAGAATACAGTAATTGTCGTGGTCAAGCAGCCACGCTGCAGCATCATGTTTCGTCATCGTGTTCACCATAGGGCAGATTGTTGATCAGTTCCAGCATTTTCGCGCCGTAGGTGATGGAGTCATCCAGCGCCCAGTTGATCTCGGGGGCATAGCGCAGCTTCAGGTTGCTGCCCAGCTGACGGCGCAGGTATCCGGCCGCGGAGCGAAGTCCCTTCATGGCCTCCTGCACCCGGTCCGGCTGCAGGAAGCTGACGTAGACCTTGGTATAGCGAAGATCCGGGGTGGTTTCCACCCGGGTGATGGAGATCATGGTGTCCTGCACTCTGGGGTCCTTGACGGTGCGCAGGAGCGCGGACAGCTCCTTCTGGATCTCCTCGTTGATTCTGTTGATTCGATTGGATGCCATAGTTCGATCCTTTCCAAGAAAGTCCGCCGTGCCGCGATCGGCGGCGCGGCGGGCATTTCATACTCGTGAAACAGGAAACAGTGCGATTATCTCTTGATTTCCTGCATGGCGAAGCATTCGAAAATGTCGCCTTCCTGAATGTCGTTGTACTTGGCGATGGTCATGCCGCATTCGTAGCCGGCGGTGACTTCCTTGGCCTGATCCTTGAAGCGCTGCAAAGAGCCGACCTCGCCCTCATAGACGACGATGTTGTCGCGCAGCAGTCTGACCTGTGCGTCCCGGGTGACCTTGCCGTCCTTGACCATACAGCCGGCCACGGTGCCGACGGCGGATACCTTGTAGGTCTGACGAACTTCCGCGTGACCCAGAACGACTTCCTCATACTTCGGTGCCAGCATGCCCTTCATGGCAGCCTCGATCTCGTCGATGGCATCGTAGATGACCCGGTAGAAGCGCATATCCACGTTTGAGCGCTGGCCGTTTGCCATGGCAGCGGCATCGGCGCGGACGTTGAAGCCCACGATGATGGCACCGGCGGTGGAGGCCAGCAGAATGTCGGACTCGTTGACGGCGCCGACTGCCGCGTGGATGACCTTGACCCGAACCTCCTCGTTGGAGATCTTCTCCAGAGAGGACTTGACGGCTTCGGCGGAGCCCTGCACGTCCGCCTTGACGATCAGGGGCAGTTCCTTCATGTCGCCCTCCTTCATCTTGGCAAACAGATTGTCCAGGGTGACCTTCTGCATGGCGCGGGCGGCGGCATCCTTCTGAGCCTGACGGCGCTCCTCCACCAGTTCACGGGCCATGCGCTCGTCGGTAACGGCGTCGAAGGCGTCGCCTGCGCTGGGAACGTCCGCAAGGCCGGTGATCTCAACGGGCACGGAGGGGCCGGCCTGCTTGACGGTGCGGCCCTTGTCATTGGTCATGACACGCACACGACCCACGGCGGTACCGGCAATGACGATGTCGCCCTGCTTCAGGGTGCCGTTCTGCACCAGCAGCGTTGCGATGGGGCCGCGGCTCTTGTCCAGCCGGGCTTCGATGACCACGCCCTTGCCCCGGCGGTTGGGGTTGGCCTTCAGCTCCTGCACCTCAGCGGTCAGCAGCACCATTTCCAGAAGGTTGTCAAGACCCATGCCGGTCTTGGCGGAGATGGGGCAGATGATGGTATCGCCGCCCCACTCTTCGGGCACCAGATCGTACTTGGTCAGCTGCTCCTTGATCTTCTCGGGGTTTGCGGTGGGCTTATCCATCTTGTTGATGGCCACGATGATGGGCACATTGGCCGCCTTGGCGTGGTTGATGGATTCGATGGTCTGGGGCATGATGCCGTCGTCGGCGGCAACCACCAGAATGGCAATGTCGGTGGAATTGGCGCCGCGGGCACGCATGGAGGTAAAGGCGGCGTGGCCGGGGGTGTCCAGGAAGGTGATCATCTGGCCGTCCACATCCACCGTGTAGGCGCCGATGTGCTGGGTGATGCCGCCGGCCTCACCGGCGGTGACGGAGGTTTTGCGGATGGCGTCCAGGGTGGAGGTCTTGCCGTGGTCAACGTGACCCATGACAACCACAACGGGGGCGCGGGTCTGCAGCTCCTCGGCGGTATCCACGTGGTCGTCGATGATCCGCTCTTCGATGGTGATGGTGATCTCCTTTTCCACCTTGCAGCCCATTTCGGTCGCCACAAATTCGGCGGTATCGAAGTCAATGGTCTGGTTGATGCCGGCCATGACGCCGTTCTTCATCAGGCACTTGATGACTTCGCCGGCGGTCTTCTTCATCCGGGAGGCCAGCTCGCCCACGGTGATCTCATCGGGGATCTTCACGACGGTAGGTGCCTTGCGGGCGACCTCCATCTGCAGGCGGCGCATCTTCTCCTGCTCTTCATTCTTGGACTTGTTGCCCTTGAAGTTGTTGCCCTTCTGCTTGGCCTGCTGCTTGCCCTTGCCGCCGCCGATGCGCTGCTTGCCGCCCTGATAGTTCTGAACCTTTTCGGAAACCAGATTGTCCACATCCGCAAAGCGGTTGGCATTGACCTGAACCGCGGAGGTATCCACCACGCGGCGCTCCCGCTTGCGTTCCGGCTCGGGCTGCTTGACTGCCTTGGGGGCTTCCGCCTTGGGCTGATTGTTCTGGGGACGGCTCTGCGCCGCGTTCTGGGGACGGCCTGCCTGCTGGGCGCGATTGGGCTGGGCAGCCGGGGTCTTTGCGGGCGCCGCACTGGGGGCTTCGGCCTTGGGTGTCTCTGCCTTGGGCGCCTCTGCCTTGGGCGCGGACGGCACGGCAAAAACCTGCTCCAGGGACTGGATCTGGTTGTTGCGGGTGATATCGTCGAACAGAGCGTTCAGCTCCGCGTCATTCAGCACCTGGGTGTTGGACTTGGGTTTTTCATAATACCTGGAGATGATCTCTGCAATCTCCTTGGGGGTCTTGCCGAAGTCGGCAGCGACCTCCTTCACGCGATACTTCACAAAACTCATCTATAAACGCACCTCCAAAATGTCGGTTAACTTACTTCTTCTTTCCTGTGCGGATGTTCCGCTGGTGGGACTTGGCTTCCTCCCTGCGCTGGCGAAGCTTCCGGGACTTTTCATCCAGCTTCTGAATCACGTCGCCAAACCTTTCGGCATCGGGCAGCGCCTGCACAAAGGCCAGTGCCAGCGCCGCGTCGGTAAAGGCGGCAATTGCCAGACTGGTTCTGCCAACCACGAAGCCCAGCTCCTCCTTGGTGTAGGAAACCCGGATGCACTGCTGGTCGGTGCCTGCCACAAAGCTTTTGGCTCTGCGCCAGGTGTGGTCGGAAGCGTCACTGGCTACGATCACCAGACGTGCCTTCACAGCCCGGGCTACGGCACCCACCGGCTCTTCGCCCAGCTCTGCCAGACGGCCTTTCTTGCCAAGTGCCAGATAATTCAGTGCCTTATCCATGGTTTTCCACCTCAATTTCCCGGGACAGCCTTTCGTAAACCTCCTCGGGGATGGCCACTTCCAGGCTGCGCTCCAGCGCCTTGCTGCGCTGGGCGTTTTTCAGGCATTCGCGCTTCGGGCAGATGTAGGCACCCCGGCCGTTCATTTTGCCGCCGAAGTCAAGGCGCACCTCACCGTCGGTGCAGCGCACCACCCGGATCATTTCCCGCTTGGGCTTCCGCTCCCGGCAGCCCATACACTGCCGTTGGGGGATTTTCTTTTGCATAAGGACTGCCTCCTTTTATTCTTCGAAGCCGCTTATGCTTCTGCCTGAGAAGCGGGCTTGATGTCGATCTTGTAGCCGGTCAGTCTTGCGGCAAGACGGGCATTCTGGCCTTCCTTGCCGATGGCAAGGCTCAGCTGGTCATCGGGAACGATGACGCGGCAGGCCTTCTGGCCGGGAATCAGTGCCACGGAGAGCACATCGGCGGGGCTCAGGGCGCTGCGGACATACTCGCAGGGATCCTCGCTCCAGACCACAATGTCGATTTTCTCACCGTGCAGCTCCTCCACAACGGCGCCCACACGGCCGCCCCGGGGACCCACACAGGCGCCCACGGGATCGATGCCCTCCATGGTGGCACGGACGGCCATCTTGGAACGGGAACCGGCTTCCCGGGCGATGTTGCGGATTTCCACCTGACCGTCGGCAATCTCGGGGGTTTCCAGCTCGAACAGGCGGCGCACCACATTGGGATGGGTGCGGGAAACATGAACCAGAGGACCACGGCTGGCGCGGTGAACCTCCAGAACGTAAACACGGATCAGGTCGCCGGGGGCGTAGGTTTCACCGGGAACCTGCTCGGAGACGCGCAGCACGGCATCGGACTGCTCGCCGCCCTGGCCGATGCGCACGAAAATATCGCCGCTGGGATCCAGACGAAGGACGGTGCCGGTCAGCAGCTCCTGGGCCTTGGAGGAGTAATTTTCATAGACCACGCCACGCTCCGCCTCGCGGATGCCCTGAATGACCACCTGCTTGAAGGTCTGGGCAGCGATGCGGCTGAATTTCTCCACGTCCACGGGGATGTTCAGGGTATCGCCCACCTGGACGTCGGGGTTGATGTTGCGGGCGGCATCGATGTGGATTTCCAGAGCGGTGTCTTCCAGCTCTTCCACAACGGTCTTGACCACATGGACATTCAGACCGTTCTCGGTCAGATCCACAATCACATTGTCGGCGGGAACGTCACGGCGGTTCTCCCGATCCTTCCGGTAGGCGTTTGCCATACCCTGCTTCATGCGGTCAACCATGTATTCCACGGGAATGCCCTTGAGCTTTTCAAGGTCACGCAGGCTGGCGAAAATCTCGGCACAGTCGAGTTTATGTGCCTCAGGCTGCTTCTTTGTGGTATTTCTGGCCATTTTCTGTTCCTCCAATCAGAATTCTACACGAAGCCGCACCAGAGCAACTTCGGATTTTTCAAATGTAATGGTTTCTTTGCCGGCCTGCACGGTGATGCGGCCGCTGTCATAGCCTGTCAGAACACAGGGGATCTCCTTCAGGCCGTTCCGGGGACGGTACAGCTTTACGGTGATGTTGCTGCCCATGAAACGCGCAAAGTCGCCGGGGCGCTTCAGCGCCCGTTCCAGACCGGCGGAGCAGACTTCAAAGTGATAGCTTTCCGCGATGGGGTCTGCCTCGTCCAGCAGGGGGTCCATGGCCCGGGAAACAGCCTCGCAGTCGTTGATATCCACGCCGCCTTCCTTGTCCAGGTAAAGGCGCAGGAAACGCTGGTCACCCTCGCGGACGTATTCCACGTCCCAAAGCTGGCAGCCGTGCGCCTGTACCACCGGCTCTGCCAGACGTGAAACGATTTCAGTTACCTTCATGTATACACCTCAAATCAGCAAGAAAGAGAGGGGCGCGCCCCTCTCTTTACAGTCCTACTATCGTACACTGAGATTATAGCACCACAAGCGGGTTTTTGCAAGAGTTTTTTAGAGTTATTTCATAAAATTTTTTGCTTTTTTTCGTCAATTATTCCAAGCGGCGGCGGCGGGGATGCCCCCGCTGGCGATTCGAGCCTGAAAGGCCGGAAAGTATCGTTACACCATTGGGCTCTCCCGATTCGGCGGCGTGTCGCCGCTGACAATGCGAGCCTGACAGGCCGGAAGGTATCGTTACGCCATTGGGCTCTCCCGGTTCTTAACTGCTTTCAACATCCAGCGTTGGGAACGGCGATGGGGATGCATCGGCGCGGCAGCGCCCTTGGCTCCCCCTCTGGGGGAGCTGTCAGCGAAGCTGACTGAGAGGGTAACCAGCCGCCGATGCCCTCTCAGTCACCTGCGGTGACAGCTCTCCCAAAGGGAGAGCCAAGGGGCGGCGTACCGCCGCCCAAAAAGCTACCCGTTTCCCAGCCTGTTAAAAGGCACTGCACCGATTGCGTTGTATAGCTTCATAAAACGCAATATGAATACCCGCACCCCCGGCGATGCGTCGCCTGGAGGGGTCTGGGGAGGTGGCTCGATTGCGGGAGCAATCGCGTTCAAACCCTCCCCAACCGGCGTCTTTGGTGACTTTCTTGCCGGGACAAGAAAGTCACCCTCCGGAGGAACCGGCACCATCGACCTCGCAGAAGGCTTCCGAAATGCCCT
>JAQXNO010000137.1 GCA_029098045.1 Bacillota bacterium | reverse complement strand
AGCCGAAAGTTTCGGAGGGAAAGAAAGTGTGAAAGAAAACCGTCAGGGTTGTCTTTCGCGTCCAATCAAAGCGATTTTCAAACTTTTTGAAAAGTTTGAAAATCGTAGGCAGCTTGTCAAAAATACTTTTTTGACAAGCTGTAAAAAGGACGCACTTCGGTGCGTCCTTTTTTGATCAGAAAAACCACCGGACGGTCATGCTGGCCATGAAAAAGCCCACAAAGTCGGCAAAAAGTGCCGCGGGAACCGCATAGCGTGTCCGCTTGATGCCCACGGCGCCGAAATAGACGCTGATGGTATAAAAGGTGGTTTCCGTGGAGCCCAGCATCACGGCAGCGGTTCTTCCAATGGGGGAGTCCGGCCCGTACTGCGCCATCAATTGGGCACCCACAGCCAGGGCGGCGCTGCCGCTGATGGGACGAACCAGCACCAGCATGGCAGTTTCCGGCGGGATGCCCACCAGACGGAAAAGGGGTGCAAGCAGGTCACTGAGCAGCTGCGCCGCACCGGAGGCGCGCAGCATATGTACGGATGTCAGCAACAGCACCAGTGCGGGTGTGATGGAAAGAAGCAGCCGCAGACCCTGGGCGCCGCCCTGCAACAGGAGGTCGTAGGTGTTTTCCTTCCTCCGAAGCGCAAGCAGCGACGCGCTCAGCAGCAGAATCGGAACCACGTAATCAGTCATGGGGCCATACCTTTCCAAAGAACCAGGCTGCCGCGACACCGAGACCGGCAGAGCAGATACTGGTGAGCCAGACCGCGGGGAGAATGTCAAAGGGGGACGAACACCCCAGCGAGGCACGGACGGCCGCAACGGTCGCGGGAATCAGCTGAATGGAAGCGGTGTTCAGAACAATCAGGCGGCACATTTCGTCCGAAGCTGTGCCGGGGGCGGCATGGGACACCATCGCCCTGACAGCCTCGATGCCCATGGGTGTGGCGGCATTTCCAAGCCCCAGAAAATTGGCACAGATATTGCCGGAAAGGTATCCTGCCAGATTGGAGTCGGTTCGGGTGCTTGGAAAGAGAAAGTTGAGCAGCGGTCGGATCAGATGCGACAGCCCAGCGGTGATTCCCGCATGCTCCATCAGCTTCCCAATCCCGCTCCACAGGCACAGAGAACCGGCTATGGAGATTGCCAGCGTGATGCCGCTCTGTGCCCCTTCCACAACTGCCGCGGCCAGTGCCCCACCGTTTCCGCCGATCCACGCGCAAACAATGGAAACGAAAATGATCCCGCTGAATATCCAGCTCATCACCATGTCCATCCCCCCATGGTGTACGATATGCCGGGGCAGAAGAAAGATGATTGGTTAAAATGGATAATCGGACGTGCGTTCCTAAAAATTATTTGACACATTTGGCAAATAGCGGTATAATCAGGATGGGAATGCGCGCAGAATGCTGCATCATTTGAATTCAAAGCATGAAGGGAGTAACCGGCTATGAAGTCAACGGGTATCATTCGAAAAGTAGACGAACTGGGCAGAATCGTGCTGCCCATTGAACTGCGGCGGACGCTGGATATTGCCGAACGGGACGAATTGGAGATCTTTATGGAAAAGGATCGGATTGTCCTTCAGAAATTTGAACCGGCCTGCCTCTTCTGCGGGTCTTCCCGGGGGCTGATCACATACCGCGGCAAAAATGTCTGTCAGGAATGTGTCAGCAAGATGGCGGATTATTGATATGTGCATAGCATTACCCCGGAAGGGCTTGCCTTCCGGGGTATCCATATGCCGTTTTCAATTTAATGCCGCATCGTAAACCGCGTTTTTCGGCAGATTCAGCTCCTGGGCGGTCTGCTTGACCGCATCCTTTCGGCTAAGACCCTGATCCATCAGCTGCCGCACCCTGGCAGCTGCATCCTCTGCAGTTGCTGCCTCTTTTTCCTGCTCCGGCGCGCCCGCAAGAACCAGGACAAATTCGCCCTTTGGGGGATTCTCGGTGTATGTTTCAATGGCACCGCCCAGCGTGGTTCGCACCACTTCCTCGTGCAGCTTGGTCAGCTCCCGGCACAGGCTGATGGGGCGGTCTTCACCGAATACGGCTGCCATATCCTGCAGGGTGGTCAGTAGCTTGGGGGGCGCTTCGTTGAAGACCATGGTGCGCTGCTCTGAAATCAGGGATTCCAGATGCTCCCGG
>JAQXNO010000136.1 GCA_029098045.1 Bacillota bacterium | reverse complement strand
ATCGCACTTGGCGGTCTTGGTGCCGTCGGATGTATAGGTGGCGTTATTGTCGGAAATGTAGTTGGTGAAGCTGTGCTCCTTCATGGTGCCGGGGTCGGTGACGGTATCCGTTGCTTTGCATCCGGCATGGTCACACTGGGCGGTTTTCGTACCGTCCGCAGTGCAGGTGGCCTTGCCGTCGGGAACGTAGTTGGTGAAGCTGTGGCCGGTTTTCGGGATTGTGACCGCCACAAGCGCGCCGTCTACGGAGAACCCGGCTTCATGTCCGTCCTGGGTGCAGGTGGGTTCCTGCTTCGCAATCGGCACGGCGTTGCCGCTTGTGGTCAACTGACCATTGTCCTGATAGGTTAGGCTGTCGGGGGTAGCGGTATCCAAGCCGGTAGTGCCGGGAGTGTATTTAGCAATCCAGCCCTCGTTCAGAGCATCGGTTTTTGGGGTCTCTTCTCCGCCGGGTCCTGGATCGGAGCCATACTGATATTTTCCTCCATTACCGATAGCAGCGCCTGAGCCAGCATAATCGTTATAGCCCCAATGACCAGCATTACCGCCCTGGGCTTTCACCTGAGCATTCTGGGAGATCGTAATATTGCTACCGGTGCCATTTGCGGAGAACTTATAGCCGCCGCCGATGCCAGCACCTCTATCGCCGCCTTTGGCGGTGACTTCCGCGCTGCCGGTGATGGTGATGTCGATGCCGTTGCCATTAGTACCGCCGCCGATGCCGGCACCGCACTCGCCACCCTGGGCAGTTACTTCCGCGCTGCCGGTGATGGTGATGTTTCTGCCGCTGCCAGCCATGCCGCCGCCGATGCCGGCACCACGGGTGCCGCCCTGGGCGGTGACTTCCGCGCTGCCTGTGATGGTGATGTCGCTGCAGCTTCTACCATCGCCGCCGCCGATGCCGGAACCATCATGGCCGCCGGTAGCTTCCAGACTGCCGGAAGTTCCGTTTTCGTCGGTGATGGTGAGCTTGCCGTTACCGCTGCCGGGAGTGGTGTCCGTAGGGGCAATGGTGTTCTTCTCCACGCCGGCACGGTAATAGCCGCCTTGGACGGTATTTTCCCCATCCAGCTCAATGGTCACATTGCCGTTGCCGGTGATCTGGAGAGCCGCTTCACCGGGGAATCCCATATAATCATGACCGGTTCCGCCCACATCGATGTTCACGCTGTCCAGGGTGACATTGGCTTCGGCGCTGTCCGCCACATCAATGGTGACCGCCGCCTCGCCGCTGTGCTTACCGGTGTCACTGATGACAATGTCCACATCCTGTATGGTCACATTGGCGGTGGTATTCTCCTCCGCTTTGATGGTGATGGTGTTGGTGGTGGAGGTTTCGTTGCCGTCTGTCTGTTTGATGACGGTGTCGCTCTCCTCCTTCTGGTCTACGATGCCATTGTCTGCCTGGGTGACATACTGCCCATCCGCCTTGGCAGTCACGGTGATGCTGCCCGCTGCAAGGTCATATTCGGCCGCGAGAACAGACACCGGCAGGCTGCACACCAGCAGCAGCGCCGTCACAGCGGATAACAATCTTCTCAGTTTCATGGAAATACCGTCTCCTTTCATGCCCTGTGCCGCAGAATGCGGCGGGGATGTACATCCTCTTTTATAGCATAGCACAAAACCAGCCCGGAGGCAATACCCACCAGCGTGGAAAAATGGGTATTCTTTTGGCGCAGACGCATTTTTTGCAGCCGTATTGTCACAGAAGGTGACTTCAGAGGACAGCTAGGCGCTCCCGCTGGGAGCGCTGTCACCGCAGGTAACAGAACTTGGCTCTCCCTCTGGGAGAGCTGTCACCGAAGGTGACTGAGAGGGGCATCCCCGCCGCCGTTCCCAACGGTGGATGTCGAAGGCAGTCACGAACCGGGTGAGCCCAATGGTGTATCGACAATCACAATCTTTCAGGCCCGAATCGCCCGCGGGGGCACCCCGCCCCTCTCAGGCGGCTGATCGCCGCCAGCTCCCCCAGAGGGGGAGCCAAGGGCGCTGCCGCGCCGGTGCGCAGGGGGCGGCCTCCCGGACACTCCGGCGGTGGATGGCGAAGGCAGTCATGAACCGGGCATGAGCGGGCAAAATACAAAAACAGTCTTGACCCTTGGGAAAAGGCTGGTATAATGGTTCATACCGGCAACATGATTTGGTCAGGAGGAATCCGAATGGGACGGAAACGGATGAAAGAAAGGAAAGACAATCCTTTTTACAAAAGTCCAACAACCCTTGCGGTGTATCTGGTGCTGCGTGGACTGATTCTCTTAACGCTGGTGCGCGCGGTGCTGCGCCGGGAGTATCAGAGTGTGTTCCTGTGCGCCCTGTCGCTGTTTCTGATGGTGATGCCCAGCATCATTTCCCGGAAGCTCAAAATCGTGCTGCCCAGCACGCTGGAGATCATTATTCTGCTTTTTATCTTCGCGGCGGAAATTCTGGGAGAGATTAACAGCTTCTATGTCCGGGTGCCCCATTGGGACACCATGCTCCATACCATCAACGGCTTTCTGTGTGCCGCCGTCGGCTTCGCGCTGGTGGATATGATGAATCGGAACGACCGGTTTTCCTTCCAGCTTTCACCGCTGTATCTGGCCATTGTGTCGTTCTGCTTTTCCATGACCGTGGGCGTTTTGTGGGAGTTCTTTGAATTCAGCGCGGATTACTTCCTGCCCATGGATATGCAGAAGGACACCGTGATCCATGCCATCCATTCCGTGACGCTGGACCCGACTCTCACCAATACCGTAATCCACATCCGGGACATTGCCGATGTCATTGTGGTTCACTCCGACGGCACCCAGGAGGCGCTGGGTCTGGGTGGGTATCTGGACATCGGTATCATCGACACCATGAAAGATCTGTTCGTGAACTTCATCGGCGCAGTTGTGTTTTCCGTCATTGGCTACTTCTATGTAAAGAAGAAAGGACAGGGAAAGGTTGCCCGCCGGTTTATTCCCCATGTGGCGTGCGGCGAGGATGAAGATATCAACGATGACAGTGCACTTTGACGCCCTTCCTGCCGGTCAGGCACCGGCAGGGAATGCGGCGGATTCCGGCAAAAAACAGCAAACAAAAAATTGACAGACGTGCCCCGATGTGGTAGGATGTGCTGGATAGTTAGTCTTACCTAACACAGGGAGGCCATAGAAAGAAATGATTTGGAATATCATCTGGATAACGGCATTGGCCGGTATGGGTGGAACGGGTCTGGGTGGCTTCGTATCCTGTCTGTTCCGAAAGGATTCCAGCAGGACAGTCAGTCTGCTTCTGTCCTTTGCCTCGGGTGTCATGACATCCGTGGTGTGCTTTGATCTGCTCACGGAGGCACTGAGCAGCAATCCGGCAGCCGCAAATGTCTGGCTGGTGGTTTTCGGTGTTCTCATGGGATATGTGGTGATTGCCCTGCTCAACGCCTGGATCGACCGCAAAACCAACCATGAGGTCGCGCATATTGACGAGAATCACCCCCGCACCGCCGATTCGCTGGAGGAATTGACCCACGCGAACCACTTTCAGGAGCACCGGGAAGGCCGTCAGCCCCGAAGTGGACTGTTTCTTGCCGGACTCGTCATGGCAGCGGCCATCGCGCTGCACAACATTCCCGAGGGCATGGTGATCGGCGCGTCCTTTGCCCGGACGGCGCAGGCCGCCCTGCTGAACCGCGGCGGAATCACCATGGCGATCATCATCGGCATGCACAACATTCCCGAGGGCATGGCCGTGGCGGTGCCGCTGATTTCCGGCGGCATGGCAAAATGGCGCTCCGTGCTGATCACGGCGCTGACGGGCTTCCCCACCGTTCTGGGGGCGCTGCTCGGCTATGGTGTGGGTGCTATGGGTCCTGCTGCGCTGGCGCTGTCCCTGAGCTTCGCCTCCGGCGCCATGCTGTATGTGGTGTTCGGCGAGCTGCTGCCGGAATCCATCCTCATGTGGCGCTCAAAGGTTCCCGCCGCTGCCACCATCGTCGGCATGCTGACCGGTCTGATCATTATTTATATTTAAGGAAACTCTGAATAAATCGTCTGCGGCTGAACGGCGGATCTTTTACACCAATCGTGCAGTACGAAAAATGGAAAATACATACAGTATTCCCTCATTTTTCGTACTTTCGCTTGGCGCAAAATCTCTCGCCGTCAGCTCTTG
>JAQXNO010000135.1 GCA_029098045.1 Bacillota bacterium | reverse complement strand
CTCCCGGACGGGATGGTAGATAATCAGATGGGGATCCTTCATGAGAGAAGGATCATGCGCCTGGGTGCGGATGCCATCGGGCTCCTCACAGAAAACGCGGTTGCGGCTGTTGACGCTGCGGCCCATGATGAAATAGGCGGCGACGGATTTTTTGCCGTCGGGGGTAATGCCCAGGACGATGCCGCGGCCGGGATAGGTGTTGCCGGCAAGCTTTTCGCCCATGGAACCAATCTCATAGACGTTCATATTATCGTTCCTCCATAGATGCGCAGACCATTTCGGCGGCCTGGGGAAGCAGAATCCATTCGGCCTGTTCCATCACGCGTTTTTGCAGAATTTCGGGGGTGTCCCCTTCTTCAATGCAGACGGCCTTCTGAGCGATGATCTCGCCGCCGTCGGGAATCTCGTTGACAAAATGCACCGTTGCGCCGGTGACCTTCACCCCGTAGCGCAGGGCGGCCTCATGAACCCGCAGCCCGTAGAAGCCTTCTCCGCAGAAGGAGGGGATCAGGCTGGGATGCACATTCAAAATCCTTTTGGGCCAGCGGGAGGTGAAACGCTCCGACAGAATGCACATGAAGCCTGCAAGAATCACAAGATCCGTGCCGTTGCGCTCCAGCACAGCCTGAATCTGATCCTCGAAGGCTTTCTGGGAACCGCATTCCTTTTTTGTGATTACGGCAGCGGGGACACCGGAAAGCCTCGCCCGCTCCAGAGCGTAGGCATTCGGATTGTTGGAGATGACCAGAGCGATCTCACCGTGGGGAAGCTTCCCCGCGGCCTCCGCGTCCAGCAGGGCCTGCAGATTGGTGCCGCCGCCGGAGACCAGAACTGCGATCCTTTTTTTCATTCCAGAATCACCTTTTCATCGTTTTCGATGATGGAACCGATCACATAGGCGGTTTCGCCGTGGGCGGTCAGAATGTCCAGCGCGGTCTGCACCTGATCGGCAGGCACCACCACACTCATGCCCACGCCCATGTTGTAGGTGTTGAACATATCCCGCTCGGGGATGTTGCCCCAGTAGGCGATCAGGTCGAAGATGGGCAGCACGCGAACGGCGCTCTTGTCAATTTTGGCGCACAGGCCGTCGGGAATGGAGCGGGGAATGTTTTCGTAGAAGCCGCCGCCGGTGATGTGGGAAATGCCCTTCACATCCACCTTTTCCAGCAGCGCCAGAATGCTCCTGACGTAGATTCTGGTGGGAACAAGCAGGGCTTCGGCAATTGTCTTGCCTCCCAGCTCCTCACGGGGCGTGTAGAGGGCGGGATTGTTGTTGTCGATGTCAAAGACCTTACGGCAAAGACTGAAGCCGTTGGAGTGGATGCCGGTGGAGGCCAGCGCGATGACCACATCGCCGGCTTTCATACGGTCCTTGTCGATGATCTTCTTTTTGTCCACAATGCCAACGGCAAAGCCAGCCAGATCGTAGTCCTCGGCAGGCATCAGACCGGGGTGCTCGGCAGTCTCGCCGCCGATCAGCGCGGCGCCGGACTGAACACAGCCCTCTGCCACACCGCCGACGATTTCGGCGATCTTTTCGGGGACGTTCTTGCCGCAGGCGATATAGTCCAGGAAGAACAGGGGCTTTGCGCCGACACAGATGATGTCATTGACGCACATGGCCACGGCATCGATGCCGATGGTATCGTGCTTGTCCATCAGAATGGCAAGCTTCACCTTGGTGCCGCAGCCATCGGTGCCGGAGACCAGAACGGGCTCCTCCATACCGGCCAGGGGCAGACCGACACAGCCGCCGAAGCCGCCCACATCATCCAGACAGCCCTCATTGCGGGTACGGGCCACGTGCTTTTTCATCAGCTCCACAGCGCGGTAGCCGGCGGTGATGTCCACACCGGCGGCAGCGTAGCTGGCAGACTGGGAATTCTTATGATCCATGATTTTTGCAGCTCCTTTTCGTAAGGTGGTTGTTTCGATCGTTTTCTGCCCGGGGCTTATTCTTTGCCGGTCCAGCAGTAGGTGCAGACCTTGTCCCGATCCAGACCGATTGCTTCCAGCAGACCATCCAGGGACTGGTAGCCGAGGGAGTCAAAGCCGAATTTCTCACAGATGGACTTCAGCATACACTTGCCGCGTTCCGTGGTGTCGTCGGCGTATTCATCAAGATGCTTTTGTCCTTCGTCGCCTTCCAATTCCTGAATGGTCTTTCGTGCCAGCAGCTCCATCTCGGAGTTGCTGCTGGAGAAATTCAGATATTTGCAGCCGTACATGATGGGCGGGCAGGCGGAGCGCATATGCACTTCCTTTGCGCCGCTTTCATACAGAAATTCCACCGTTTCACGCAGCTGGGTGCCCCGGACGATGGAGTCGTCCACAAACAAGAGCTTTTTGCCCTGAATCAGCTCCGGCACAGGAATCTGCTTCATCTCCGCCACCAGATTGCGCATCTGCTGATTGGAGGGGATGAAGGAACGGGACCAGGTGGGGGTATACTTGACAAAGGGACGAGCGAAGGGCTTGTGGCTCTGGTTGGCGTAGCCGATGGCATGGGGCACGCCGGAATCGGGCACACCCGCCACATAATCCACATCGGGCAGTGTGCCCTTGTCCATCTCGTCGCGGGCCATGATCTCGCCGTTGCGGCAGCGCATGACTTCCACGTTTTTGCCCTCATAGTTGGAGTTGGGATAGCCGTAGTAGCTCCAAAGGAAGGCACAGATTTTCATTTTTTTGCCGGGGGCTGCCAATTGCTCCGCACCGTCGGGGGTGATTCGGACAATCTCGCCGGGACCCAGCTCGTAATGATCCTGATAGCCCAGCTTGTGATAGGCAAAGGATTCAAAGGAAACACAGCAGCCGTCCGCATTGCGCCCCACATGCACCGGCACACGGCCCACTTTATCACGGGCGGCGATGATGCTGTCGGAGGTCAGAATCACGATGGTGCAGGAGCCGTCGATCATCTCCTGCGCGTGATGGATGCCGTCGATCAGTGTTTCGCGCTGGTTGATGAGCGCGGCGGTCAGCTCGGTGGCGTTGACCTTGCCGGAAGACATGGCCATAAACTGGTGACCGGGACCGGAGAAGGTGTCCGCTACCAGCGCCTCCGCGTTGTTGATGATGCCGACGGTGGCAATGGCAAACAGTCCCAGATGGGAACGCACCAGCAGGGGCTGGGGGTCCGTATCGGAAATACAGCCGATGCCGGCATTTCCGCTGAATTTGGGCAGATCACCCTCAAACTTGGTGCGAAAGGGGGTGTTCTCAATGTTGTGAATCTGGCGCGTAAAGCCGCGGCTTTGATCGTAGAAGATCATGCCGCCGCGCTTTGTGCCCAGATGGGAATGATAGTCCGTACCAAAAAAGACGTCATTTATGCAGTTTTTACGGGAGATAACCCCAAAAAAACCACCCATATTCGATGTCCTCCTTAAAATGTGCCGGTTGGGAATCAGGCAAAGAACAGCTTATTCAGGGTCATGGGATCGACGTATTCGCCGTCCTTGTAGACGCGCATGTTGCCGGATGCGATTTCGTCGATGAGCATCACATTGCCGTCCTTGTCATAGCCGAACTCGAACTTGATGTCGTACAGGTCAAGACCCTTTGCCTTCAGATCATCGGCAACGATCTTGGTGATGGCCTGGGTCATTTCCTTCAGGCTGTCGTACTGCTGGGCAGTCATGACACCCAGATCCACCAGACCGTCCTTGGTGACCAGAGGATCACCCTTTTCGTCGTTCTTGAAGGTGGTCTCCACATAGGCGGGCAGATCCTGACCCAGGGTGCAGTAGTCGCTGTAGCGGCGGAAGAAGGAGCCAACAGCCTTGTAGCGGCAGATGACCTCCAGACCCTTGCCGAACACCTTGGCGGGCAGAACTTCCATGGTGGTGCTGCCCAGATCGGCGCTGACGTAGTGGGTCAGAATGCCGGC
>JAQXNO010000134.1 GCA_029098045.1 Bacillota bacterium | reverse complement strand
GGTGATCGTTGGGCGTTTTTCATGCCACGATCCCGGCGGCGGGTTTGTCGCCGGGATCTGTCATTGTGCATCGTTCAGGTATTCTTCCGCATAGTGCGCTGCCACAGCCCCGTCCGATGCCGCCGTGATGATCTGGCGAACCTCTTTGGTGCGCACATCCCCGGCGGCAAACACGCCCCGCAGGTTGGTTTCAGTGCGCTCCCCTGCCACGATATAGCCCTGATCATCCAGCTCCAGCTGCCTGCGAAACAGCTCTGTTGCAGGTTCCCTTCCAATACTGATGAAGAGACCGTCCAGCTCCAGCCGCCGCGCATCCCCGGTATGCAAATCTCTGAGCGTAATGCCCGTCAGCTTCTCTTGAAAATGCAGTTCCTCCACCGCGCTGTTCCATACAAATTCCACGTTGTCCGCCTTTTCCAGCGGCTTGTGATAGACCTTTGTGGCGCGAAGAGAATCCCGCCGGTGAATCAGATATACCTTCTTCGCGATTCGCGACAGCACCAGTGCATCGGCTGCGGCGCTGTTGCCGCCGCCCACCACCGCAACGGTTTTGTCCCGGTAGAACTGCCCGTCGCAGGCGGCGCAGTAGCCCACGCCCCTGCCAACCAGCTCCGCTTCGTGGGCAAGCCCCAGATGCCTGTGCCCGGCGCCTGTGGCAATGATCACCGCCCTGGCGGTGAAGCTGCCCCCGTCCGTATCGATCCGCTTGACCTTTCCTTCCAGAGACACTGCCGTCACCTGCGCATATTTCGTTTCCGCGCCGAACCGCCGGGCGCCCTCCTGCATCTTCATCCCCAGTGAGAATCCGTCGATTCCCTCGCTGAAGCCGGGGTAGTTGTCGATCTGCGTGGTCTCATTCATCTGACCGCCGGCGGCCATTCTTTCAATCACCAGTGTGGAAAAGCCGGCACGCACCGTATACAGTGCCGCGCTGTAGCCTGCGGGGCCGCCGCCCAGAATGATCACATCATAGTCCTGTTTCATTCGGATTTCCTCCTTGCTGTTTTTCTTAGGATACCCGAAAAGCAGAGGTTTTTCCGTAACTTCATCACAAAAATGGGGCAGGTAAAACCTGCCCCTGTGTTATGTTATCATCCTGCCGGATCAGCCCAGCATCGCAAGGATCTGGTTCTTGGGTCTTGCGCCCACGCATTGATTCACGACCTCGCCATTTTTCATCACGATCAGCGTCGGGATGCTGACAATGCGGAAACGGCTCGCAAGCTCCATCTGCTCATCCACATTGACCTTTACCACCTTGATCTCGGGATGCTCGGCGGCGATCTCCTCCACCACCGGGGCGACCATGCGGCAGGGGCCGCACCAGGGTGCCCAGAAATCCATCAGCACCGGTTTTTCACAGGCCAGAACTTCCTCCTGAAAATTGCTGCTGCCCACATTCGTAATAAGCATTTATGTTGTCCTCCTTTTCTTTTGTATCTTTAGTATACCCGGATTTCGCGGCATTTTCAACAAAAAAATCTATGCAGGCTGCATTTGGGAATAGCATTTTCCTTTTCCATACGCTATAATAATGCGTATCCGCAAATTTACAGGAAATGAGGAATCACCATGAAACCGGAGACGGGACGCCCCGCCTGCTGTGCCGGGCGGCTTGAAAAGGAGATCCGGGTCTATGACCTGCTGGATGCCCTGGGCATCACCTACCAGCGCGTCGACCACGAGGCAGCCATGACCATGGCCGCCTGCGCCGCCATTGATGCGGCACTGGGCGCTGCCATGTGCAAAAATCTCTTCCTGTGCAACCGGCAGTGCACCGCCTTTTACCTGCTTCTGCTGCCGGGAGACAAGCCCTTCAAAACCGGTGTGCTCTCCCGGCAGATCGGCTCTTCCCGCCTGTCCTTTGCAGGCGCGGAGTATATGGAGGAATATCTGGACATTACCCCCGGCTCCCTGAGCATTCTGGGGCTTATGAATGACGCGGAGCACCGTGTGCAGCTGCTGATCGACGAAGATGTGCTCAAAGGCGAATATATCGGCTGCCATCCCTGTGTCAACACCTCCAGCCTGCGGCTGCGCACTGCGGATCTTGTTGAGAGAATCATCCCTGCCATGGGTCACGAAATGCGCATCGTGACACTTCCTGCCCCGGAGCCGGAAGGGGACTAGGCCATTTTTCGAATTCTGGAATTGTTTGACATTTCCGTGTTCCTTTGATACTATTGAAGCAGAATGTACAAAGGAAGTTATTATGGCAAATATCATTGAAATTACGGATTTTACCGCGCCGGAGCTGGATGTGTACGCCCGGCTGACCGAGGCGCAGCTTCTGAACCGGGAAGAGCCCGCCAAGGGTCTGTTTATCGCGGAAAGCCCCAAGGTCATCGAGCGAGCGCTGGATGCCGGCTGTCAGCCGGTTTCGCTGCTGATGGAACGAAAGCACATTGATGGTCAGGCCAGAAATGTGATCGCCCGCTGCGGCGACATTCCGGTTTATACTTCCGAGCCGGAGATTCTGACCAAACTCACGGGTTTTCAGCTGACCCGGGGCGTTCTGTGCGCCATGCGCCGTCCGCAGCTTCCCACGGTGGAGGCGGTGGTGAAGGATGCCCGTCGGATTGTGGTTCTGGAAAACGTCATGAATCCCACCAATGTGGGAGCCATTTTCCGCTCTGCCGCCGCGCTGGGCATGGATGCGGTGCTGCTGACCCCCGGCTGCAGCAATCCCCTGTACCGCCGTGCCGCCCGGGTCAGTATGGGCACGGTGTTCCAGATCCCCTGGACCTTCATCGGAAGTACCATGTCCCACTGGCCGGAGCCGGGTATGTCCACGCTGCGCGCCCTTGGCTTCAAAACTGCCGCCATGGCGCTGCGCACCGACAGCATTCCCATCGACGACCCCGCACTTCTTTCCCAGGAAAAGCTGGCCATCATCCTGGGTTCCGAGGGTGACGGTCTGACAAACGATACCATTGCCGACTGTGACTATACCGTGCTGATTCCCATGTATCATGATGTGGACTCACTGAATGTAGCTGCCGCCAGCGCCGTGGCCTTCTGGCAGCTTCGCAATCAACAGAAATGAGGTATGCCGTATGAATGTCAGAAGGAAGCTTCTTGCAGTGCTCCTGATACTGGCCATGCTGCTCAGCATGGCCGTGCCTGTCTGCGCGGAAAGCAGCGAGGATGCGGCAGCGGACTGCGTCCGGCAGATCGTCAACTATTACAGCCATTATCAGGACGGCGCCAGGGTGGATATTACCTGTCTGCTCAATGAGCTGTCCCAGATTGATCCGAAGCAGGCGCAGGCATGGTCGTCGATCATGGATTACTGGAGCTATATCAATACGGACATGACCCTGCACCCGGGTGTTCTGCCCGATGGTCTGCCGCAGGATGACTCCCTGTGCATTGTGGTGCTGGGCTATGCGCTGTATGACGGCGGCGGGATGCGCCCGGAGCTGGTCGGCCGTCTGGAAACCGCCCTGAAATCCGCTGAGAAGTATCCCAATGCTCTCATTGCCTGCACCGGCGGCGGCGGTCAAAAGGTCTCCGAAGCGGCGCAGATGTCGCGGTGGTTGATTGGGAAGGGCATCGCCCAGGAGCGCATCATCATCGAGGACAAGTCCATGAGCACCGTGGGCAACGCCCGCTATACCTGCCAGATTCTGGCCGAAAGCTACCCGCAGGTCACCCACCTGGCGCTGATTACCAGTGATTATCATCTGTACCGGGCATCCCTGCTCTTCCATACCCAGTGCACGCTGTCCGCGGTCAATGACGGTTCCCCCCAGCTTTGCGTTGCCGCCAATGCCGCCTTTGAAACAGGCCAGCCAAAGGAAAGCTTCGATTTCCAACTGGACAATTTCCTGAAGCTGACGGAAATTGATATTCAGAAAATGGAAAAGCCATCCCTGTCAAAGCTGAGCAGCATTGCCGTTTCCGGCACGACCCAATATCCTTTCGGGGCGGGCGAAACGGAGCTGGATCTGTCGGTTCTTGCCTGCTATGACACGGGCCGTCAGCGGGACGTGTCCCGGCAGGCACAGGTTTCCGGTCTGAATTTCGAAGCCGCCGGAATACAGGAAGTGACCGTTACATACGAGGAGGGCGGTATTCAGGTCTCTTCCGTAATTGAGATTGAAATTCTGCCTGCTCCCACGGAGCCGCCCACGGAGCCACCCACGGAACCGCCCGCGGAAGTATCTGTCGAAGCTCTCCTTGCGCCGGTATCTGATTTTCTGAAAACCCTCAGTCCCGGCCTTCTGGTGCTGATGGGTATCATTGTGCTGCTGGTTCTGGCCGAGGTTCTGATCATCATACGTCTGATTCAAATCAGGAAAGCCCGCAAAGCCGCAAAGGCAGCAGAAAAAGAGGAAGCCGTCAAGCTTCCCGATGACGACTCCCCGGTGGAGTACATCTGATACGAAATCACGCCCCGAAAAAATCGGGGCGTGATTTCGTTTGTCGACTAGGGTCAAGCGTTTCATACTAATTCTTATTTAAAAGATTTAATCAGCGGCGCAGGGATATTGGTGCAAGACAAGGCAGAGGAGCGCAGCCATACTGTATGTATGGCAAGTGACGATAACGCAGTATTGCGTCAATAGGCCCAGCTGATATGAAAGATTTTAATTAAGAATTAGTATCAGCACACCAGAGTCTGTTTTCTGGTTCATGTCGTCAAGATGCTTCTGATTTTTCGAGAGACTTCAGCAAAAATGATGGTGCTGGTTCCTCCGGAGGGTAACTTTCTTGTCCCGGCAAGAAAGTTACCAAAGAAGCCGGCTGGGGAGGGTTTGAACGCGATTGCTCCCGCAATCGAGCCACCTCCCCAGACCCCTCCAGGCGACGCATCGCCGGGGGTGCTGGTATACATGGTGCCTTTCAAGAAGAGATACAACGCAATCGGCGCGGTATCTCTTAATTGGCTGGGAGACGGAAGGCTTTGCTTTTCCCTTTCCGTCACATTGCTTCTGCTCCCCCGCTTCCCTCTGATGAGATTGGACGTCAGTGGAACAGCGCTCAAACAGGGTCTCTTCGACAGGCTTAATCACGCCCCGAAATAATCGGGGCGTGGTTTATTATTCTTCAAGCAGTGCTTCCACTGCCGCCTGGATCTGCGGATCTTCCGCAGGGTCAAGGATTCCGGCATAGATCCGGTACGCGGTCTCCTCGTCCACCTCCACACAAACTGACGGCGTGATACCCACGTCTGCCAGATTGACGCCCTTGGGCGTGGTGTACTTGCCGATGGACAGCACCACGGCACTGCCGTCGCTCAATTTGAAGGTGCTCTGGAAGTATCCCTTGCCGGTGGTCTGCTGTCCCACCACAATGGCCGCGTCATATTCCGCCAGTGCCGCCGCGAAGAACTCCGCCGCGGAGTAGGAGTTTCCATTGACCATCACCGCCATGGGAATATCCAGACACGCCGCGTCGGACTCATCCACGGAGACCTTGCCGCTGTATTCCTCACTGCGAAACAGCGGGCCTTCCGGCAGCAGATAGTCCAGAAGCTTTACCAGCTCGTGCTTATAGCCGCCGGGGTTATTCCGCACATCAAAGATCAGCGCTTCGGCGCCCTGCCCCAGCAGCTGCTCGATGGCAGAGATCGTCTCCTGGCTGCAGCGCTCATCAAAATTGGCAATGGTCACAAGTCCGATGTTTCCGTCCAGCAGCTGTGCCTGCGCCACCGGGGTTTGTACGGTTCTGCGCTCCACCTCCGGCTCCAGCGTTTTGTCGCCCCGGCGAACCGTCAGCGTGACCTTCGTTCCCTCTTCGCCCCGCACCAGATTCCGGGCATCCGTCGTGCTCATGCCGGCTGTGGACTGACCCTCGATTGCCACGATCACATCCCCTGCCAGCAGACCCGCTTCTTCCGCAGGGCCGCCGGAATTGACCTTGATGATCTCAAAGCCCGCCTCATCCTCCGTCAGAGAAATGGTGATGCCAATGCCCACATAGGCATTGTTCATCTGCTCCTGATAGGTGATGTAGTCCTGCGCGGTCATGTAATAGCTCCACTTGTCTTCCAGCGCATCCACCATGGCGGAAGCTGCCGCGTCCTCCATGGCCTCCTGATCCGCCTGACCGATGAAATACGTATCAATCAGGCTCTCCAGTTCATCCAGCTTGTGATATTCTCTTTCCTCCTCACCGCCGCAGACTGCCATGGTGATCATGGTAGCAAGAAGCGCAACCAGAAGATAGGACAGCGTCAATTTGACATACTTCATTTTGGAACACCTTCCGTAGAAATGTGTCCCACAGCCCGGGCGGACTGTGGGAGCGCATATTAGTAGAGACTGATATAGTTTGCGGGGTTCACATAGGAACCGTTATAGGCAATGCCGAAGTGCAGATGCGGGCCGGTAGAAACGCCGGTGCTGCCCACATAGCCGATCACCTGTCCGGCAGAAACCGCCTGACCCTTGCTGACCACATAATTGGTCATATGCATATAGATGGAAGAGTAACCGTCACCGTGGTTGATGGACACATAGTATCCGGCGCTCTTTCCGTAGGTGGCCGCAGTGACGATGCCCGTTCTGGAGGCATAGATGGGTGTGCCGGACGGTGCCGACAGGTCAACACCCTGATGATAGGTGGACGCACCGGCCGTGGGTGCATCCCGGTTGCCAAAGGGGCTGCTCACCATTCTGTAGGCGCAGGGCACCAGCCAGCCGGAGCTGGAAACAACTCCGCCGGAAGTACCGCCGCCGCTGGAGGAGGTTCCGCCGCCGGAACCGGGCTGGGTTGCGGGAGGCTGGGTCACATAGGTGGACATATACTGAATCCACTCACGCCGCTTTGCCTCGTTATATTCTTTCTCCTTCTGGGCGATTTCATCCAGGAATTCCTCTTCCTGGGCTTCCATCTCGGCATAGAGATCTTCCAGTTCAAAGCCCTTCTGAACCAGCTCCGCCAGCAGGGCATCCGCCTCGGCGCGCTTGCTGTCCAATATAGCCTGGGTGGCATCCAGCTCTTCCTTGACAACCTCCAGCTCCGCCTTTTCGCTTTCCAGCGCACTTTGGGCTTTCGCCACCTCTGCGGCAGCCTGATCCATCTCCTGCAGGCGCTTCCGGTCGGCGGCAGCGATCTCATCGATCATACTCAGCCGATCCAGCAAATCAGAGAAATTGCTTGCCTTGAACAGCACGGACCAGTATGTAATCGAGCCGTCCTCTTCCATGGCCCGGATGCGCTCTCTGTTCTTTTCAGTCAGTTCATCCAGATAACCCTGCGCAGAATCCAGCTCATCCTGCTTGTCGGCAATCAGCAGCGCGTAGGCTGCCAGCTGCTGATCAATATTCTCAATCTGCTCATACAGCAGGAAGATCTCCTGATCGATTCCATCCTTCTGGTTGACCAGATTTTCGATTTCGCTCTCGTTTTCCTTGGTCTGGCTCTGAACGTCCTTCATCTGGCTTTCCAGCTCTTTCTTCTGTTCCTTCAGCGCCGCGATCTGCTTTTTGATCTCGCTGGAGGACGCCGCGTCCACGGATGTGGGAATCAGGCTCAAAATCAGGCTCAAGAGCATGACCGCCGCCAGAATACCGGCAATCACGGAAACAAATCGATTGCGTTTTTTCATAGTTGCTCCTTCCGTTGCTCAGATGTAGTTCAAGGGGTTGACGTAGGTGCCGTTGTAGGCGATGCCAAAGTGCAGATGCGGGCCTGTGGATCCGCCGGTGCTGCCCACATAGCCGATCACCTGTCCCGCGGAAACGTACTGATTGGGACTTACAATGTAATGGGTCATATGCATATAGACAGAAGAGAAGCCGTCGCCGTGGTTGATCGTCACGTAGTAGCCTGCACCGCCGGCCTGGAATGCCGTGCGGGTCACCTTGCCGGACTTGGCGGCATAAATGGGTGTGCCCTGGGGCGCGGACATATCGATGCCCTCGTGCATCTTCAAAACGCCGGTGATGGGGTGCACACGCATACCGAAGGGGCTTGTCAGGGTATAGGACTTCAGGGGCTTGATCCAGCCGGAGGAGGAAGGCACATCGGTGCTGGGGGTGGTATCCGTGCCGGTGGGGCGGGTGGTGGGCACATAGGTGGCCAGCCACTCCTTATACTGGGCCGCTTTCAGATCCTTCTCCGCCTGGGCGATCTCTTTCATCAGATCGCTCTGCAGATCCTCGGATTCATCAAGCAGTGCCTGGAACTCCTCGCCCTTGGCGATCAGCTCCGTCAGCAGTGCGTCCGCCTCTGCCCGCTTTTCATCCAAAGAAGCCTGCGCGGCATCCAGCTCCACACGGACTGCCTCCAGCTCATACTTTTCGCCGGAAAGCTCCTTCTGTACGTTGCTCACCTGCTGCGCCACTTCGTTGATTTCCCGCAGGCGGCGCTGGTCGGCGGCATTGATCTCCTGCACCATGCTGATGCGGTCCAGCAGATCCGAGAAATTGTTTGCCTTGAAAATGATGGACCAGTAGGAGATGTTCCCGTCCTCTTCCATGGCGCGGATGCGTTCTTTATTCTTTTGCTGCAGATCCTCCAACCGTACGGACGCATCATCCAGCTCATCCTGCTTGTCCGCAATCAGCAGGGCGTAGGTGGCAATCTGCTGATTGATATTGCCAATCTGCTGATGCAGAAGCTGGATCTCCTGATCAATGGTATCTTTCTGCGCCACGATACCCGCAATCTCATCATCATTGGCGCTCAGTTGACCTTTGATTTCTTTGAGCTGGGCATCGATTTCCTTTTTCTCTTCCTTCAGTGCGGCAATCTGCTTTTTGATCTCACTGGAAGACGCTGCAGTTGCATTGGTCGGGATCAAACTGAGGATCAGGCTCAGCAGCATGACTGCCGCCAGAACGCCCGCCACGATTGAAACCCAGCGTTTGCGATGATTCATTCTATTTCTCCAAAGTTGTGCTGTGGTGTGTTTGAAAGGTATTAGAGAAGCTCTGATGAAATCGGCAAGAGCTGACGGCGAGAGATTTTGCGCCAGGCGAAAGTACGAAAAATGAGGGAATACTGTATGTATTTTCCATTTTTCGCACTGCACGATTGGTGTAAAAGATCCGCCGTTCAGCCGCAGACGATTTATTCAGAGATTCCTTAGGGCTACACCGCATAATTCGGCAAGGAAGCTCAGCGAGAGATTTTGTCCCAGTTCAAAGTTTCAAAAACGTGGGAATACTGTATGTATTTCCCGTTTTTGGAACTGCAGAAATGGCACAAAAGATCCGCTGAGATCCGCAGACGCAATTGTGCGGTGTTGCCTTAGAAATCACACATTCATGAATTTGCGGATGGCCGTCCAGGAACCCACAATACCGACGAACAGGCCGGTTGCGGCAAAGGTTGCGATCATGGGGATCAGCAATTCATCAAAGGGAACGAATTGGAACAGCCGCAATGCGTCCACCTCGCCGATTTTGACGACCATGGCATTGTACATGACCCATTCCAGGCCAAATGCCAGGGCAGCGCCCAGCATACCCAGCGTAAAGCCCTCCACCACGAAGGGCAGGCGGATAAAACCGTTGGTGGCGCCCACCATCTTCATGATGGCAATCTCATCTCTGCGGTCGTACATGGCCAGCTTCACCGTATTGGAAATGATCAGAAGGCTGACTGCCAGCAGAACGGCGATGATGCCCATGGACACGATCTGCAGCACATCCTGAATGGTGGAAAAGCCCTGTGCCAGCTCATACTCGGCGACGGTCTTCACCACACCGGGGATATTTTGAATGTTCTGATCCGTTTCCTGAATCAGCCGGTTGTCTTCCAGCACCACGCGGAAACGGTGGCGCAGATCCGTGGCATCCAGACCGCTGAAGGACTCCTGCTCATCCTGATGATCCTCAATAAAGCTCTCCAGCGCCTCTTCCCGGGCAATGAAATCCGCACGCAGCACATTGTCGAGCATATTGATCTTCGTGCCGACGCTCTTGGCCTCTGCCTCGGACAGGCTCTCATCCACATAGGCCAGAATCTCATTGGTCTGATTCAGCTGCTCCACCATGATGTTCACATTGTACACCAGAATGGAGAAGCTGCCCACAATCAGCAGACAGGCCACCGTCACGCAGACAGCGGCAAAAGACATAAATCCATGGGTAAAAATACCCTTAATGCCCTCTTTGAGCAAATAACCCAGATTGTTGATTCTCATAGATGATACCCTTCCATTCCGTCGCTGACAATCAGGCCATTGTTGATGACAATGGTGCGCTTGTTGAAGCGCTCCACCAGATCCTTGGCGTGGGTAACCACCAGCATGGTGGTGCCCAGATTGTTGATTTCCTGCAGCAGACTCATAATTTCAAAGGACATCTGCGGGTCCAGATTGCCCGTGGGCTCGTCGGCAATGATGGTGGAGGGGTTGTTGACCAGCGCCCGGGCAATTGCCAGACGCTGCTGCTCACCGCCGGACAGCTCGCCGGGGTGGCGGTGCTCCTTGGACTGCAGGCCAACCAGTTCCAGCACATAGGGAACGCGCTCCTTGATTTCCTTCTCCCGCGCGCCGATGACACGCATGGCAAACGCCACATTGTCGTACACCGTCATATTCTCAATCAGGCGGAAATCCTGAAACACCACACCGACGGTGCGTCGCAGATAAGGAATCTCGCGCCTGCGGATCCGCTCCAGAGAGTAACCATTGACATGAACCGTGCCGGAAGTGGGCTTCAGCTCACCGGTAATCAATTTGATGATGGTGGACTTGCCGGAGCCGGACGGTCCAACCAGAAAACAAAATTCTCCATCCTCGATCTGCATGCTGACACCCTTCAAGGCATCGTTGCCTTCGCGGTAGGATTTCACGACGTCAGTAAATTCTATCATAAGCACCTATCTCCAGTCATAGTGTAACCGAATTGTAACACATTGTAAAAACAAAGTCAATGCAATTCGGTGTTTCGTCAAAAAAACTTAAAAAATTCCCCCCGGGCAAGGGGGCTTTCCATCCAAAAGCAGCCGAAAAAGGCAGATTAATGGGGCCGCAGCAAGTGCGGCCCCAGGGAAATCGTATTATCGGTTCTCTCTGGAGGAAAGATACTTGCGTACCATCAGAGCGACCTTGAAAACAATGGCATGGTCGAACTGGCGCAGATCCAGACCCGTCAGCTTCTTGATCTTTTCAAGACGGTACACCAGCGTATTGCGGTGGACAAACAGCTTGCGGGAGGTCTCGGACACATTCAGATTGTTCTCGAAGAACTTGTTGATGGTAAACAGGGTTTCCTGATCCAGAGAATCAATGGAATTCTTCTTAAAGACTTCGCCCAGGAAGATCTCGCACAGGGTAGTCGGCAGCTGATAGATCAGGCGGCCAATGCCCAGCTTTTCGTAATTGATGATGCTCTTTTCGGTGTCAAAAACCTTGCCCACATCGATGGCGGTCTGTGCTTCCTTGTAGGAGTCAGCCAGCTCCCGCAGGTGGTCGGAAATGGTGCCGATGCCGATGACGGTCTTGATGCCCAGCTCCGTCTTCAGCTTTTCCTCAATGGCGGCTGCGGTCTGTTCCAGATCGTCGCCGGTGGTGGAGCCGCTGATC
>JAQXNO010000133.1 GCA_029098045.1 Bacillota bacterium | reverse complement strand
GAGAGGGTAACCAGCCCCCGATGCCCTCTCAGTCACCTACGGTGACCGCTCCCCCAGAGGGGGAGCCAAGACCCTCTCAGTCACCTGCGGTGACAGCTCCCCCAGAGGGGGAGCCAAGGGCGCTGCCGCACTTTACCTATTCACTATTCACTCTTCACTATTCACTACGCAATGGGGGAGCCAAGGGCGCTGCCGCGCCAATGCGGTGTGAAATTTACCCGTTATCTATACGCAGTGCCCCCGGAGGAAACTCCGGGGGCTTTTCGCGCCCAACCGTCAGGGGGTCTGCATCAGACGCCTGACCGTGGGATATACATCATAAATATCTTCCACAACATAGTCCGGCTCCCAGGCGCGGCGGATGCCGGCGTCCTTTTCCCGGGTCAGCTTGGAGCAGATCTGAATCGCCGCCGCGAAGCCTGCCCGCTTGGAGCCGATGATGTCTCTGGAAACGGTATCGCCCACGTATACGCTTTCCTCCGGGGCGGAGCGCAGCTGGTGCAGCGCCACGTGGAAAATATCCGCGCAGGGCTTCCGAAGGCCGGTCACCGAGGACAGGGTCACATCCTGAAAATAGTCCCGGATGCCGTATTCCTCCAGAATGTCAAACACCTGATACATGGCCGCGGTGTTGCTGACAATGCCCAGCTTCAGCCCCATGTCCCTGAGATTCTGAAGCATTTCCTTCACCCGGGGGCGAAGGCTGCGGTGATAGTGGGTTACCTCCCACATATGGGCGATTTCCTCGCAGTGGGGCGCCAGCACGTCCCGGGAGAATCCGAAATCCGCCAGCACATAGTCGCACCAGATCCGGACCGGCTTCAGCTCCACATCCCGGGCATCCCGGTATTCCCCGTAGCGCACCCAGCCGGCATCCACCCGGGCCTTGAAGGCCGCATCGTCCATCCCGGGATCCAGACCGTAGGAGGCCAGCATCTGCCGCAGACGATCCATGGCTTCCTTTTCGGATGCCTCGTCCACAAAGATGTCCTCCAGGGTTCCGCCCATATCAAATAAAACCGTTGTAATCATGGTTACCTCCCGACTTTTCGGCGCAGGGTGTTCCGATGGTGCCGTCGCTTTCGATGGTGAATACGGCGGCCGGCCACCGCTGCGCGGTATAAGGCTGCGATGAAAACCCATCTGTAAACCAGATCCGGGTACCCTGCGCGGCCAGCAGCTCCATGGTTCTGAGGGACGGGCGGTCCTTTCGTGAATCATACTCTGCCGCACAGGAAATCACCGCATGAACCGGACGCAGCTTCTGCGCCAGAAGCCCGGTCATGGCTTTTCCGTCGCCGTGATGGGGTACTTTGAGAATATCGCAGGGTAAAAGCGCTTCCTGATCCCATACCGCTCCATAGCAGTCTCCCGACAGATGGATCCGCCGCCCGGCGTACGCCAGCGCAATCCGGACAGACCCCGGATTTCTGGACTTGGACGACCAGTACAGCGCCTGCGCGTCCACCGGCCTGCCCTCCTGCAGGGCATCCCAGCAGCGCCGCTGGAGGCTGCTCAAAGGGGGGTTGGGAAGTATCAACTCCGCCCGCAGGCCGCTGCCGGGGGCAAGAGTGCAGTTTTCCGTGATTGTGTGCAGGCGGCTTCCTGCCGCCAGAAGGGATGCCGCCGCGCGGCTCCAGTCGTTCAGGCACCCGATCAGTCCCCGAACCGTTTTATCCGCCCCGGATGGGCAGATGATCTGACTTCCGGGATGCACCGGAAGATACCCGGTATACAGTGCGTCCACCCGGATCTGCTCCAGCAGCGGCAGCAGCCCGCCGAAGTGATCCTGATGCAGATGGGTGATCACCACCGCGTCCAGCCGGTGAATCCCCAACTGATGCAGATAGGCCAGCGCTGTCAGGCGCCGGGAGCCCGCTGCCGGGGCAACGTGCCGGTGGCCGGTGTCCACCAGCATCCGAAAGGAAAGCGGGCCTTCCGTCAGCTCGATGAGAATGGAATCTCCGTCGGCCACGTCAATGAAATGCAGTTTCAGCATAGATTATCGCCGCTGGGTGTACTTCTTCCACGGCTCCGGCTCACCCTGCTGCGCCGCGGGCTTGTAGTCCTTTCGGAAAAGAAGGTAGGATACCGGCAGGCCGGACAGCACCGGGATCGCCATGAACCACAGGAAAAAGTACAGAAATGCCTCCGTACCGCCGGTTCCGCGCAGCATCAGCAGCATAGTGACCAGCACCGCCGCCAGATACACCGTCAGCCAGAGATAGGTGCCGAAGAACAGCCGTTTCTCCTGGAGAAACCGGTGGAGCAGCGCGCCGGCCAGAATGCCCACCGCGCTGACCGCCGCGGACACCGCCAGATTGGACAGTGCCGGAGGTGCCGACTCCAGCATCGGCGTCAGCCAGTCGATGAAAAAGAAAAAGGTCAGAATGAACAGACCGATGAACAGGAAGCTCAGGCAGAAGGTATAGATCAGCAGGCCGCTCTTGGGCTTGCCGTCCTTGGTGAAAAGAAATGCCTTCCAGAAGCCTTTCTCCCGTTTTGCCCATTTTTCCTTGCGCTGCTTTTTGCGCTCTTCCTTCTCTGCCTCCCGGGCAAAGCCGCTGATATCGTCACGTGGGTTCATAATGCTGTTCTCCTGACTCCCCGCGGAAGAAATACTCCTGCGACGGGCGGGTGCCCGCCGCAGGAGATGCCTGTGTCGTTACAGGGGACGTTTCCGTCCCGGGGGAAAAATTATTTGGTGTAGGGGCTCTTGTTCCGCCAGTAGGTCCACATATTCTGGGTGTGGATAAACTCGTTGTAAATGGCTTGCAGATTGGATTCGGTGGCGCCGCACTCATCCAGAGTCGCGGGGTTCCAGTCGCACTCCACGTCGCTGCGGACAGGCCAGTTGCCTTCCTTGGAGAAGGGCTTCAGGCCGCCGCTCTTGCCGTCAGCACCGCCGGTGATGAAGCGGATGAACAGACGGGC
>JAQXNO010000132.1 GCA_029098045.1 Bacillota bacterium | reverse complement strand
TGGGCTCTCCCGATTCGTAACTGCCTTCGACATCGTCCCCTACAAAAATGCGGTACGCAGTTCGGGGTCGAGCGGCGCAGGGCAGCTATTTGTCGGATGCAGTGCGTAACGCATTGCCCGCGGGGGCATCCCCGCCCATTTTCGGGGGCATTCGGCCTGTGACACCAGATATTGGGGTTTTTCTCCAGAAATTTATCCCACATCTTGTGTTTCGACAAATTTCGTAGCCGCGTGGTGGTATGATGCCTACAGGCAGACAGGTGCAAGGCGAATCGCCGCCACGGTGGCATCGTCCTGCGTCTGCGCCGTCCCCCTCTCCAAAATGATTGCCGCCAGCTCCTCAGGCGGCAGCTGGGTATGCAAAGGGATTCCCCGCCGGACAGCTGCCATGTCCACCCCGTCACTGAGCAAAACCAGCACCTGCCCCCGACACAGGGACAGCCGCTCCACCGACTCCCGGCCGTTTGCCACGGACAGCCCGGGGGGTGGCCCGGCTGTCCCGATGATTTCTTCCGAACCGTCAAGGAGCAGCAGCGATGGCGCTGCGCCCCATTTATAAACCGTCACCCGACCCGTATCCAGACGCACCTCCGCCAGATCCACGGTCACGGCCGCCGCCCTGCCGCACAGGGCGAGCAGGCTGTTGAGGCTGCGCAGGGCGTGCTCTGCCGGAAAGCCGGCGCTGAGCATCTGCTGCAGCAGTGATGCGGCGCTGCTGCCCTGCTGGGCCGCCCCCGATCCCGTGCCCATGCCGTCGCACAGCAGAATGTAATACCGGCAGTTGATGCCGGAAAACCGGATACACCGGTCGCCGTTGTCCGCTTCCCGCGCCCGTGACCGCACCGCTGCTTCCACCCGGAACCGCTCCGGCTGCCGCTCGCCCCGCCGGGGCAGCTGGTCCGAAAGCTGCTGCAAAAACAAGGACAGGAACTGGTACTGCTGCACCACCGCTGCCCGGTATTCCCCCTGCCGCTCCCGATCCGCTTTCATAGCCCGAAGCTGTTCCTGCCCCCGGCGCAGCTCCAGAATCAGTCTGCCCGGTTTTTTGCAGGCCATGGGAAGGGACGATGTGTCGGTCAGAGGGATGTACAGCAGCCGCTCCGGCAGCGCCGCCGTGCGTTCCGGGCAGGTCTTGCGGCAGGGACAGCCGCCGCAGGCGCGGCTGCGCGCCTTCCCCAGCACCGCCCCTTCATCCACCGGCAGCTCCGGCACCTGCAGCAGCAGCTTCTGGGTCTGTGCCAGTACCCCCGCCATCTGCTCCAGACGCACCTGCGCCGCGCCGGTCTCCCCCCTGCGCACGCCCGGCTGGGACGGCAGGAATGCCGCCGCGCCGCCGCCGATGGCCAGACCCACAGCCGGAAGAACATCCGAAAAGCCCCCCAGATTTCTGACCAGAAGGTACATCGCCGCCGGTGCGGCACAGGGGATCCATTTTCTTCCGTAGGGAATGAGCCTGCACAGCCAGGCAAGGCACAGAATGCCCGTCATGGGTGTGGACGACACCTGGGACAGATCCAGTGCCAGACCGGCCAGCGCCGCGGCGGGCAGGGAGCGCGACGCGGCCAGAAGTCCCGCCGCCACATAGCCCAGAGAAAGTCCCGGAACCGGCGCAAGCTGCGCCAGCGCCAGCACTCCGATGCCCGAAGCCAGCCAGTCCGCCGCCGCATCCCGGCGGTGGTACGCCAGATAAAACAGCCGGGCGGAGACCGCGCCCGCAACGATACGCACCAGATAGACCGCCACCGGGGTCTGCTCCGCGCCCAGCACCTGAAAAAACAGCCCGGTTGCCGATACGATCAGGGCGCTGATGGCGCTCATGAGCAGCACCGACTGGTGGATCACCTGTCCTCTGCCCAGCAGCAGTGCCACCGGCAGCGCCAGGGTGACCCAGGCGATGCCCTGATAGCCTGCTGCGCCCCACAGCAGCAGATATCCGATTCCGGCGCCCATGGCCGTTATGGCCGCCTTCCAGCCCGTCAGCGCGCACAGAAAGCCCATGGCAAAGGGCTGGCATCGCTGGCTCAGGCTTGCCGCGGACAGGGCGAAGCCACCGAAAAAATACGCCGCCGCCTTTGCAAGGCTTCGTGCCCGCTGGGTCGCCGCGATCCTTTTCATCGCGGTTTGAAATTCCCGGGCATAGGTTTCGATCGTTGCCATCATTTGTACCACTGCCTTTCCAGATTGATAGAAGCATCCTATCACGGCCGGAAAAATTTTTCTGTCGGAAGCATGAGGCCGCGAAACATTCTTGCATCGAAAGCCTGCAGGATGTATAATGGTCTCGGATACAGAAAAAGAAAGCAGGAGGAATCTGCCATGGGACGAGAGTTTGAGTTGAAATTTGCGGCTGCGAAAGAGGATCACGAGGCATTGCACCGGCGATACCCCCATCTTTCCCCCATCACCATGGAATCGACCTATTATGATACACCCGGCGGCGACATCCGGCAGCTGCGCTGGACACTGCGCCTGCGCAGGGAGAACGGCATCCCCATCTGCGCCCTGAAAACCCCCGGCGAGGGCTTCGGCCACGGGGAGTGGGAGGTCTATTGTGCCGGCATGGACCAGGCTGTGGACGCGCTGCTGGCAAAGGGCGCTCCGGCACAGCTGCGGGAATTTGCCGATGCCGGTCTTTCTCCCGTCTGCGGCGCCCGCTTCACCCGCCTTGCGGGCATCATTCACGCCGAGGGCTGCACCGTGGAGCTGGCGCTGGACGACGGCCTTTTGCTGGGCGGCGGGAAGGAGCAGCCCCTGTGCGAGGTGGAGGTGGAGCTGAAATCCGGCAGCGAGGACGCGGCGGCAGCCTTTGCCATTGCCATCGCCCAGGAATTCGGCCTGCGTCCCGAAACCCGCAGCAAAATCGCCCGGGCCATGGCGCTGACCCGGCAGGACTGAAGGAGAACGGGAAATGGCCTTTGAAGCACTGTTTGAAGTCTACGACCGGCTGGTGCTCTTTGATACGGAGACCACCGGCCTGCACTGCTGCCGGGATGAGATCATTGAATTCGCCGCCGTGGTGGTAGAGCGCCGGGACGGTGTGCCCGGCATCGTGCGCGAATATGATGAGCTGGTATCCTTAAGTCCCGGGGGCTTCGTGCCCCCGAAAATCACGGAGCTGACCGGCATCTCCACCCAGGATCTGCGGGAGCGGGGGCTTCCCAAAACCCGGGTCGCCCGGGACATCGGGGAGATGTTTCAGGGAAACACCCTGCTGCTGGCCTACAACGCCCATTTTGATCTGAGCTTTCTCTATTATTTCCTGCTGCGGGATGGGGATCCTCTGGTTCTGAAGGGCAAGGATAAGCTGGATCTGCTGACGGTCTTCAAGGATCGCCGTCCATATCCCCACAGGCTGTGCAATGCCATCGATGCCTACGGTCTTTCCGGCAGGGTGGTCAACTCCCACCGGGCGGTGGACGATGTGATCGCCACCGTGGCGGTGATGGAGGAGATGGAAAAGGAGCGCAACGATCTTTTGCGTTATGTAAACCTATTTGGCTACAATCCCAAGTATGGCATTGGGGGCAAGCCCATCGGCTCCGTCACCTACAAGCCCCAGCCCTACAACTCCACCGATCCGCTCTACCTGTAATTTTCCCATTCCCGGAGGTAATCAAATGATCAACGAACAAGCATACGCATTGGGCGCCAACCGCTCCTGCATCCGGGAGCTGTTTGAATACGGCTGTGCCCGCTCCGCCATCGTGGGCAGGGAAAATGTCTACGATTACAGCCTCGGCAATCCCTCCATCCCCGCGCCTGAGGAAGTGAACCGGACAATCCGGGCGGTGCTGGCGGAAATGGACGCGCTGGCGGTTCACGGCTACACCTCCGCCGTGGGCGATGCCGCCACCCGCAGCGCCATTGCGGAGGATCTGAACGGAAGATACCATGCCGGTGTCCGTCCCGAGGATCTGTTCATCGGCTGCGGCGCCGCCCCGGAGCTTTGCGCGGTGTTCTCGGCGCTGGCCGTGCCCGGCGCGGAAATTCTGGCCGTGGCGCCCTATTTCCCCGAGTACAAGCCCTTTGTGGAGTCCGCAGGCGCCGTGTTCCGGGTTGTTCCCCCCGACGTGCCGGATTTTCAGATCGATCTGGCCGCGGTGGAGGCGGCTCTGACGCCCAACACCCAGGCCATCATCATCAATTCCCCCAACAATCCCTCCGGCGTTGTGTACACGGAGCAGACCCTGCGGGCGCTGGCCGCCCTTTTGGAAAAGAAGAGCGCCGCCTGGGGGCATCCCATTTACATTGTGGCCGATGAGCCCTACCGGGAGCTGACCTACGGCTGCACGGCGCCCTTCATTCCGAACATCTACCCCAACACGGTGGTCTGCTATTCCTATTCCAAGTCCCTGTCCCTGCCCGGTGAGCGGATCGGCTACATCTATGTGCCCCGGCAGGCAGCGGATGCGGCTGCCCTCTATGCCGCCATCGCCGGTGCCGCCCGTTCCATGGGGCATGTGTGCGCCCCCAGCCTGTGGCAGAAGGTC
>JAQXNO010000131.1 GCA_029098045.1 Bacillota bacterium | reverse complement strand
TCCCGCCTTTCTGACGGACAGCTTCTGCTCAAACTGATCCTTTCGGGTATCCGCCGGGATCGCGGTGGGATAACAGCCCGAGAAGCAGGCGCTGCAGTAGCCGTCGCTGCCGCAAAGGTCGCCGAGCCGCTCCAGAGGCAGATACGCCAGAGAGTCCACATCCAGAAGCTTCGCGATCTCCTCCACCGTATGATGGCAGGCAATCAGATGCTCCTGGGAGTCGATGTCCGTTCCGTAGTAGCAGGGATAAAGAAACGGCGGCGCGGAGACGCGCATATGAATCTCCCTTGCACCGGCCTGCCGCAGCAGCGCCACGATCCGCGCCGAGGTGGTTCCACGCACAATGGAGTCGTCAATCAGCACCACGCGCTTGCCCATGACCTCACTGCACACAGGGGAGAGCTTGATTTTCACCTGATCCACCCGGTGATCCTGACCGGGGGAGATGAACGTGCGGCCGATATACTTGTTTTTGATCAGACCGATGCCGTAGGGAATGCCGGAAGCCCGGGAGTAGCCCAGAGCGGCATCCAGACCCGAATCCGGGACGCCGATGACGATGTCCGCATCCACACCGTGGGACTCGGCCAGAATGGTGCCGGCCCGCATCCGCGCTTCGTGAACGCCGACACCCTCGATGGTGGAGTCCGGGCGGGCAAAGTAGATGTGCTCGAAAATACACAGCCTCCTGGGCGCGGTGCCGCAATGGCGCCGGTCGCTGTGGACGCCGCTTTGGTCGAAGGTCAGAATCTCACCGGGGAGCAGATCCCGTTCCGGCACCGCGCCCACAGCATGGAGGGCGCAGGTTTCGGAGGCGACCACATAGGTTCCGTCCGCCATGCGGCCATAGCACAGGGGGCGGAAGCCATGGGGGTCGCGCACCGCGATCAGCTTGGTGGCGGACATCAGCACCAGAGAGAAGGCGCCCTCCAGCTTTTCCGTGGCGCGGCTGACGGCTTCCTCGATGGAGCCGGTTCGAATGCGCTCCCGGGTGATGACATAGGCGATGGTTTCGGTGTCGGAGGTGGTGTGGAAGATGGCCCCGGACAGCTCCAGCTCCTGACGCAGGGGCAGTGCGTTGCTTAAGTTCCCGTTGTGCGCCACGGCCAGCTTGCCCTTCAGGTGGTTGACTTGAATCGGCTGACAGTTGCTCAGATTGTTGCCGCCGGTGGTGCCGTACCGGACATGACCCACGGCAAGGGTGCCTTCCGGGAAACGCTGCATTTCCCGGTGACCAAACACGTCGCTGACCAGACCCAGCCCCTTGTGGGCGGTGAAGACACCGTCGTCATTGACCACAATGCCGCAGCCCTCCTGCCCCCGGTGCTGCAGGGCGTAAAGGCCATAGTATACAAGGCTTGCCACATCCTCCCGGACAGTGCTGTAGACGCCGAAAACACCACACTCCTCCCGAACACTCATGATTTGTGCCACCTCTCATAGGTTGCAATGGGGCTGCGTTTGTGCTCGCTGCGCAGGTGGAAGCGCCGGATGACCGCCAGATCCTTGGCATCCGCCTCGCCCGTCTCCAGAAACCGATCCACTGCCTGATAGGTCACGCCCATTTCCGCCTCGTCGGTCTGACCGTCAAAAAGACCGGCGGAGGGTGCTTTGTCGATGATGCACCGGGGCGCCTTCAGGTATTCCAGAAAGGCAAAAATCTCCGTGACCGTCAGGTCGGAAATGGGATTGAAATCGTGGGCGCCGTCGCCCCACTTGGTAAAGTAGCCAAGATAGGCTTCGCTGCGGTTGCCCGTGCCGGCCACAAGGCGATTTTCACTGGCGGCGATTGCATACAGGGTAGTCATCCGCAGCCGGGGTGCGATATTCACAAGGGCAGCCTGATTGACCTGTGTGGCAACCGAGAGGGCGGAAAGCTCCGCCTCCCGCACGGCGGTCAGATCCACGGTTCTGGTTTCGATGTGAAACTGCTCCGCCAGCGCGTTGCCGTCATCCGCGTCCATGCCAAAGTTGCGCGCAGAGGCACAGGGCATGATGATGCCCACGGTGTTGTCGCAGGCTGCCTTGCAGAGAATGCCCACAAGGGCGCTGTCCTTGCCTCCGGAATTGCCGAACACGATTCCGGAGGCATGACTTTCCGCCAGCGTCTGCCGGATAAAGGCCACCCGGTTTTCAAATTCTTTCTGGTAATCTCTCATTTTACTTCCTCCAATGCCGCTTTCACAAACCCGACGAACAACGGATGGGGCTTGTTGGGGCGGCTTTTGAATTCGGGGTGATACTGCACACCCACATAGAAAGGACGGTCGGAAAGCTCCACCGTCTCCACCAGACGGCCGTCCGGGGAGGTTCCGCTGAGGGTAAGCCCCGCGTCCTCCAGGGTCTGGCGGAACTGGTTGTTTACTTCATAGCGGTGGCGATGGCGCTCGCTGATTTGGCCGCAGCCATAGCACCGGGCCATGGTGGTATCCCGCGCGATGACACAGGGGTAGGCGCCCAGACGCAGGGTGCCGCCCTTGTCGATGGTATCGCTCTGACCGGGCATGAAGTCGATGACGTTCTGCTCTCCTCCGGGGCAGAATTCCCCGGAATTGGCGTCCTGGAGACCCGCCACATGGCGGGCGTATTCGATCACCGCGATCTGCATACCCAGACAGATGCCAAAGTAGGGCACCCGGTGCTCCCGGGCGAACCGGGCGGCCAGAATCATGCCCTCAATGCCCCGGCTGCCAAAGCCGCCGGGCACCAGAATGCCGTCCAGCTTTCCAAGAACGTCTTCGACGTTTGCCGGAGTCAGCGTCTCGGAGTCGATCCACTGGATGTTCACATCCGCATGCAGCCCGAAGCCCGCGTGACGCAGCGCTTCCGCAACAGACAGGTAGGCGTCGTGGAGCTGGACGTATTTGCCCACGATACCGATGGTGACGGTTGTGTCGGGGCTGTGGATCTTTTCCACCATCTGTTTCCACTCCGTCAGATCCGGCTCCGGGGTGGAAAGCCCCAGCTCCCGGCAGACGATGCCGGAGAGGTTTGCCTTTTCCAGCATCAGCGGCGCTTCGTACAGCACCGGGAGCGTGATATTTTCGATGACACAGTCGGGCTTTACATTGCAGACCATGCTGATTTTCTGGAAAATGCTATCCTCCAGCGGTTCATCACAGCGCAGCACGATGATGTCCGGCTTGACACCCATGCCCTGCAGCTCCCGGACGGAGTGCTGGGTGGGTTTCGACTTGTGCTCGTCGGAGCCACGCAGAAACGGCACCAGTGTCACATGGATGAACAGACTGTTCTCCCTGCCCACCTCCAGAGAAATCTGGCGCACGGCTTCCAGAAAGGGCTGGGATTCGATGTCGCCGATGGTGCCGCCGATCTCCGTGATCACCACATCCGCATCAGTCTGCTTGCCCACCCGGTAGACGAATTCCTTGATCTCATTGGTGATGTGGGGAATGACCTGCACGGTGGAGCCCAGGTACTCGCCCCGGCGCTCCTTGTTCAGCACATTCCAGTACACCTTGCCGGTGGTCAGATTGGAATACTGGTTTAAGTCCTCGTCGATGAAGCGCTCATAGTGACCCAGATCCAGATCGGTCTCCGCACCGTCCTCGGTGACGTAGACCTCTCCGTGCTGATAGGGACTCATGGTGCCCGGATCTACATTGATATAGGGGTCCAGCTTCTGGGCGGCGACCTTCAGATTTCTGGCCTTCAGCAGCCGTCCCAGAGACGCGGCAGTGATTCCCTTTCCCAGACCGGAAACCACACCGCCGGTCACGAAAATATACTTTGTCATGGTGCTCTCTCCTCTATTCCACAGTCACGGACTTGGCAAGATTCTTGGGTTTGTCGATGTCACAGTTGTTTTCCTTGGCTACATAGTAGGCCAGCAGCTGCAATGGCACGATCTCCACCGCCGCGCTGAGCAGCGGATGCACCCTGGGAACGAAGATCATATCATCTGCCAGGGACAGAATTTTACTGTTCTCCCGATGGGCAACCGCCAGAACCTCCGCACCTCTGGCCTTTACCTCCACGATGTTGCTCATGGTCTTTTCCGTAATGGCGTCGTTGCAGCACAGGGCGATCACCGGCTGCCCGTCGTGCATCAGGGCGATGGTGCCGTGCTTCAGCTCTCCGGCGGCATAGGACTCGGCATGGATGTAGGAGATCTCCTTCATTTTCAGGGCGCCCTCCAGCGCCACCGCGTAGTCCGTATTTCTGCCGATGAAGAACATGGAATCCGCCCGGTGATACTTTTTTGCAAGACGGGGAATCTCCGGGTTCATGTCCAGCGCCTGCTGCAGCAGTTTGGGCAGGGACTTGAGGCAGCTCAGCAGCTTTCGATAGGAAGCATCGTCCACGGTTTTGAGCTTTCTTCCGGCGTACAGCGCAAAGAGGTACAGCACCGTCAGCTGGGTGGTGTAGCCCTTGGTGGTGGCCACGGCAATTTCCGGGCCCGCCCAGGTGTACAGGCACCAGTCCGCGATTTTCGCAATGGTGCTGCCCACCACATTGACGATGGCAAGTGCCCTGGCACCCCGGCTCTTGCATTCGCGCAGGGCGGCGATGGAATCCGCGGTTTCGCCGGACTGGGACAGCACGATCACCAGCGTGTCTTCCCCCATCAGCGGGTCACTGTAGCGCAGCTCACTGGCCAGCTCTGTGGTGACCGGAATGCGGCAGAGGGCTTCAATGGCATATTTGGCGGCGCAGCCTGCATAATAGGCAGAGCCGCAGGCGGTGATCACGATCTTTCGAATCCCGGTCAGGTCGATGTCCGTGTCATCCAGCACAATTTCGCTGCCGTGAAGGCGGGGTGCTATGGCCGCTTTCACCGCCCGGGGCTGCTCCATGATCTCCTTGAGCATGAAGTGATCGTAGCCGCCTTTTTCCGCCGCCTGAATATCCCAGGTGATGCGGCTGATTTTCTTTTCAATTTCGTGGCCGGTACAGTCGAAAACCGAGATGCCATCGGGTGTCAGCTTTGCAAATTCCCCATCCTCCAGATAGATGGCATTGCGGGTATAGGCGACCAGCGCGGTCACATCGGAGGCGAAGAAATTCTCTCCGATGCCGACGCCCAGAATCAGGGGGCTGGCCTCCCGAACCACGATGACGGTGTCTGGCTCTTCGGCGCAGATGATGCCCAGTGCGTAGGAGCCCCGGAGCCGGGCGGCAGTACGCATCACCGCACTTTTCAGATCGCCGCGGTAATACATCTCTACCAGATGCGCCACCACTTCCGTGTCCGTTTCGCTTTCGAAGCGGTAGCCCTTGGCCAGCAGCTCCTGCTTCAGCTCCATGTAGTTTTCAATGATGCCGTTGTGAACCACAACAAACCGGCCGTCGTTGCTGGCGTGGGGATGGGCATTGGGCTCCGTGGGGGCACCATGGGTGGCCCAGCGGGTGTGTCCGATGCCTGTGGTGCCCGGAAGCAGCGCGCCGCCCTCCGTCTTTTCCTCCAGTCCGGCGATTCTGCCGGTGACCTTGCTGACGGAAATCCTCCCGTTTTCCAGCACGGCGATGCCCGCGGAGTCATAGCCCCGGTATTCCAGCTTTTTCAGTCCTTCCAGCAGCGCCGGCGCCGCGTTCTGCGTGCCTGTGTATCCAACAATTCCGCACATATCGCAAGCTCCTTTCCCTTATTCCCACTCCACGGTGGCCGGGGGTTTGCTGGTGATGTCATAGACCACACGGTTGATGCCGGGGATCTCACCGGTGATCCGGCTGCTGGCACGCTCCAGCACATCGAAGGGAATTCTTGTCCAGTCCACGGTCATAAAGTCGTCGGTGGTGACGCAGCGCAGCGCCACCGTATATCCATAGGTGCGGGCGTCGCCCATGACACCCACACTCCGGGTGTCGGTGAGCACGGCAAAATACTGGCTGGCCACACGGCGCACCGGGTCCTTTTCCAGCTCCTGACGGAAAATCCAGTCGGCCTGACGGAGAATTTCCAGCTTGTCGAAGGTGATCTGCCCAATGATGCGCACCGCAAGGCCAGGACCCGGGAAGGGCTGACGGAACACCAGTGCCTCGGGAATGCCCAGCTCCAGACCGACCCTGCGCACCTCATCCTTGAACAGGTCACGAAGCGGCTCCACGATCTGCTCAAAGTCCATGACCTCCGGCAGACCGCCCACATTGTGGTGGCTCTTGATGGTGCTGGCACTGCCGGCACCGCTTTCGATCACATCGGGATAGATGGTGCCCTGCACCAGCACATCTACCTTGCCCAGCTTTCTGGCTTCTTCCTCAAAGACCCGGATGAATTCCTCGCCGATGATTTTGCGCTTTCGCTCCGGCTCCGTCACACCCTCCAGCTTTTTCAGGAACCGCTCCTGCACGTTGGCACGGATCAGCCGCATCCCAAACTGCCCCCGGAAGATGCTTTCCACCCAGTCGCCCTCATCCTTGCGCAGCAGACCATGGTCCACAAACACGCAGGTCAGGTTGTCGCCGATGGCCTTGTGCAGCAGCACCGCGGCCACGGCGCTGTCCACACCGCCGCTGAGGGCGCACAGGACTTTCTTTCCGGCCAGAGACTGCCGGTATTTTGCAATGCTTTCTGCGGCAAAGTTCTCCATGCGCCACAGTCCCCGGCATCCGCAGATGTCGTAGAGGAAATTGTGGAGCATCTGCTTGCCCCATTCGGTATGGGTCACCTCCGGGTGGAACTGCACGCCGTACAGCTTCCGGCTTTCGTCGGCCATGGCGGCGCAGGGACACTTGTTGGTGGTTGCCACCACCGCGAAGCCTGCGGGAGCGTGACTGACGAAGTCCGTGTGGCTCATCCAGCAGATGCTGGTCTCGGGCACATCCCGGAACAGGGCGCAGGGCTTGCAGCGCAGCGTGGTTTTGCCGTATTCACTGCTGCTTTCGGCGCTGCTGACCGTTCCGCCTGCCATCCAGGCCATCAGCTGGTCGCCGTAGCAGATGCCCAGCACGGGAATGCCCAGATTCAGAATCTGGGGGTCAAAATGGGGGGAAGCCGCGTCATAGACGCTGTTGGGACCGCCGGTGAAGATGATGCCCCGATACCCGGCAGCCTGAATTTCAGAAACGGTGATGTTATGATAAGCCCTGATTTCCGCGTAGACGTTCTGCTCACGGACTCTGCGTGCGATGAGCTGATTGTATTGACCGCCGAAATCCAGCACAAGAATTTTCTCTTCCATAAGATACCCTCCTCACACATCGATCTGCGCCTGCGCGCTGCGGATGCCTTCCAGCAGCGGGGCAATCTCTGCAAGGAACCGATCCACCTGCTCCGGGCATCTGCCGATGTAGCGGGCGGGGTCCATAACCGCCTGCATCTGCTGGAGGGTCATGCCAAATTCCGGGTGCTGGGCCAGGTCTGCCAGCAGATCCCAGCTTTCGCCGTTCTTCATTTTGGCGGTGGCCTCCATGGAACAGGTGCGGATGATCTCGTGAAGCTCCTGCCGGTTGCCCCCCCGCTTCACGCCTTCCATCATGATGTTTTCCGTGGCGATGAAGGGCAGGTATTCCCGGACGGTTTTCTCCACGATCTTTTCGTTGACGTGCAGGCCACTCGTGACATTCTGCGCCAGCCGCAGAATCGCGTCCGCGCACAGGAAGCCCTCGGGCATACTGATGCGGCGGTTGGCCGAATCGTCCAGAGTCCGCTCCAGCCACTGGGTGGAGGCGGTCATGGGGGCGTTCATGGCATCCGCCATCAGATACCGGGACAGGGAACAAATGCGCTCACTGCGCATGGGGTTGCGCTTATAGGCCATGGCGGAGGAGCCGATCTGACCGGATTCGAAGGGTTCTTCCACCTGACGGTCGTGCTGCAGCAGCCGGATGTCGTTTGCCATGCGGCAGGCGCTTTGGGCGATGGAGGACAGCACATTCAGAATCCGGCTGTCCAGCTTCCGGGGATAGGTCTGACCGCACACGGAGAAGCACCTGGAAAAACCAAAGTCAGCGCTGATCCTGCGGTTCATCTCATCAATTTTTGCGGTATCCCCCTCGAAAAGCTCCAGAAAGCTTGCCTCCGTGCCGGTGGTGCCCCGGCAGCCCAGAAACTTCATGGAATCGATCACAAAGTCCAGCTCCTCCAGATCGGACAGAAAATCCTGAATCCAGAGGGTTGCCCGCTTGCCCACCGTCACCGGCTGGGCGGGCTGATAATGGGTATAGCCCAGAGTGGGCATGGCCTTGTACTTTGCGGCGAATTCAGAAAGGTTTGCCACCACCTTCAGCAGCTCCTGCCGCAGGTAGACCAGCGCCTGCCGGTAGAGAATGATGTCCGCGTTGTCCGTTACATAGCAGCTGGTAGCGCCCATGTGCAGGATGCCTGCCGCGGAGGGGGCAACCTGACCGTAGGCATAGACGTGTGCCATCACATCGTGACGCACCTCCTTCTCCCGGGCCGCGGCGCATTCAAAATCAATGTCTGTGATGTGTGCCTCCAGTTCCTCGATCTGGCTCTGGGAAATGGGCAGACCAAGCGCCATTTCCGCCTTCGCCAGGGAAATCCACAGCTTCCGCCAGGTCTGAATGCGCGTCTCGGCGGAAAACAGCTGCAGCATATACTCCGACGCGTATCGGGAACTCAGGGGGGATTCGTATTTGCTTGCCATAATTTGCTCCTTTATTTCTCCATATATTATGATTAACGGATGATAATACTGTCACGCTCCGGACCAACGGAGACAAAACCAATGTGACAGCCGATTTTTTCTTCAATGAATTCCACATAGCTGCGCGCGGCTTCCGGCAGCTCCTCCCACCGGCGGGCGCCGGAGATGTCGCAATTCCAGCCGGGCATATATTCCATGACGGGCTTTGCCTGTTCCAGCAGAGTGGGGAAGGGAAACTGATCCGTCTCCTGACCGTCCACCAGATACCGGGTACAGACGGGGATGGTTTCCAGATAGCTCAGCACATCCAGCTTGGTCAGAGCAATGTTGGTGGCACTCTGAACCTGTACGCCGTAGCGGGTAGCCGGAATGTCGATGGGACCCACACGGCGGGGACGCCCGGTCTTCGCGCCGTATTCCTGTCCGGCCTCCCGGAGCACGTCGGCCTCTTTCCCGAACAGCTCACACACAAAGGGACCCTCGCCCACACAGGTGGAATACGCCTTGACCACGCCTACGACCTCGTCAATGCGGGCACCGGGGAACCCGGAGCCCACCGGCGCGTAGGCGGCGATGGCATTGGAGGAGGTGGTGTAGGGATGAATGCCGAAGTCCAGATCCCGCAGCGCGCCCAGCTGGGCTTCAAAGAGAATGGATTTCCCCTCCGCCTGCGCCTGTCTGAGGTATGCGCCGGTGTCGCACAGAAAGGGCTTGATTTTTTCACAGTAGGTATCGACCCAGGCGGTCAGCTCCGCCATGGTTACAGGTGCCGCGCCGTACACCCCCACGAGGGTCAGGTTCTTCCATTCCAGCAGCTCCTGCAGGTGGGCCTTCAGATGCTCCGGATGCAGCAGTTCTCCTGCCAGAACGGTTTTTTTCTGGTACTTGTCGGAATAGAAGGGGGCAATGCCCTGTTTTGTAGAGCCAAACTTTTTGTCTGCCAGACGCGCCTCTTCCAGACCGTCCAGCACTCTGTGCCAGGGCAGCAGCAGGGATGCCCGGTCACTGATTTTCAGGTTTTCCGGGGTGATGGTGACGCCCTTTGCGGTCACATCCTGAATTTCTGCCCAGAGATTCTCCGGGTCAAGGGCAACACCGTTGCCCAGAATGTTGACGACCCCCTCCCGGAAAATGCCGGAGGGCAGCAGATGCAGGGCGAATTTGCCCCGTTCGTTGATGACCGTGTGGCCGGCGTTGCCGCCACCCTGATAGCGGACGACGATGTCAAACTTTTCGGTGAGCAGATCGACCATTCTGCCCTTTCCCTCGTCGCCCCAGTTGATGCCCACAATTGCTGTGTTTGCCATTTTTCTCCATGCTCCTCTTACAGATTTGCTTCCAGCCGCTTCATGATCTCAAGATAGGCTGCTTCCACACCACCCATATCCCGGCGGAAACGATCTTTGTCCAGCTTTTCACCGGTTTTGCTGTCCCACAGGCGGCAGGTGTCGGGGCTGATCTCGTCGGCCAGCACGATGGTTCCGTCGGGAAGCCTACCGAATTCCAGCTTGAAGTCCACCAGCGTCACACCGCAGGAGGCCCAGAAGGTCTTCAGAATCTCGTTGGTGCGGAAGCTGTAGTCCTCAATGCTTGCGATCTCCGCTTCCGTTGCCAGCTTCAGTGCCAGCGCGTGGCGGGTATTCAGCAGGGGATCACCCAACGCATCGTTCTTGTAGGAAAATTCGATGGTGGGCTGATCGAATACCACGCCCTCCTCCACGCCGTAGCGCTTGGAGAAGGAACCTGCGGCAATGTTTCGGACGATGACCTCCAGCGGGACAATCTGCACCCTTTTGACCAGCGTTTCCCGCTGGCTCAGTTCCTTCACATAATGGGTGGGAATGCCTTTGGATTCCAGCATGGCCATGAGCCGGTTGCTCATCCGATTGTTTATGATGCCCTTGCCCGCGATGGTGCCCTTTTTGAGCCCGTTGAAAGCCGTGGCATCATCCTTGTAATCCACAATCAGAAGCGCGGGGTCGTCCGTGGCAAAGACCTTTTTGGCTTTGCCCTCGTAAAGCTGTTCTTTCATTTCCATATACAACACTCCTATATGATTCTACCTCTCCTTTCGAAATGGTTCAAACCAACATATAACTTTTTTATTTTCAGCCCCACGGCAAAACGATCATTTTCCGCTGTCGCCGTAGTTGGAAAGCACGCGGGCGGAAGGGTCGCTCACGTTGCAGCCCTCCCATTCTTTGTTGGGCATCCAGTAATCTGCGATCATCCGGCTCTGCCCCGGATAGTATTCTTCAAAAATCTCCCGGTACAGGAGGGATTCTTTGGTAAAGGGCCGCGGACAGGTGTACTTGGCGCATCCTGCTTCAAAAGCTGCCCGGGTATACCGGGTTTCGGCAAATTCCTTCAGATCCTCCACCATGGAG
>JAQXNO010000130.1 GCA_029098045.1 Bacillota bacterium | reverse complement strand
AGCCGAAAGTTTCGGAGGGAAAGAAAGTGTGAAAGAAAACCGTCAGGGTTGTCTTTCGCGTCCAATCAAAGCGATTTTCAAACTTTTTGAAAAGTTTGAAAATCGTAGGCAGCTTGTCAAAAATACTTTTTTGACAAGCTGCGCCGGAAGCCCATGGCTTCCGGCATTTGGGGATTCCCGCGGCGCAGCCCCCGAATCCCGGAGGAGAGAGATGGGAGCCGCTTTCGCGCTTACGGTTCAAAGAATCGGATGCACACCGGGGAACCCAGCTCCGTCAGACCCAGAGCCGTCAGGTTTCCGTCCGCTTCGATGGCGAACAGGGCGATGGTATCGCTGTCCTGATTGCCCACCAGTAGGTATTTCCCCGTGGGGTCGATGGCAAAATTGCGGGGGGTTCTGCCGCCGCAGGGAATGCGGTGCAGCAGCGTCAGTGTGCCGTCCGCTTCCACCCGGTAACAGCACAGGCTGTCGTGCCCCCGGTTGGAGGCATACAGGTATCTGCCGTCCGGTGTCAGATGCAGGTCGGAGCAGATATTTGTGGACTTCTCCACATCCTCCGGCAGGGTATCCACAAGACCGATACGGGTCATCTTTCCATGGTCATTGGCGTAGCAGGACACCTGGCTGCCGATCTCATGGATCAGGTAGAAGTATTGGAAGTCGCTGCTGAAAACACCGCTTCTGGGGCCGCTGCCGGGCTCGACAAAGAAGTCAAATTCCGGGGCGGGGGTGACGGTACTGCCCTCATAGCGGTAGGCCTTCACCGCATCAATGCCCAGATCCGGCACAAACATCAGGTTTTCCTGCTCCAGAAACACGGTGGCATGGGCATGGGGGCCTCTCTGCCGGATGGGGTGTATGCCGGAGCCCTCGTGCTGGAACAGCTGTCTGCCGGTGATGCTGCCGTCCTCGTCCAGAGGGAACACCGTAACGGCGCCGCTGGCAAAATTCGCGACGGACAGAAACCGCCCATTGGGCGCAATTTCAATATGACAGGGATCCGTCGCTCCGGTGCCCATCTCCCGTTCCGGGGAGAGCACGCCGCCCGCATAGGAAAGCTGTGTCGCGCCGCCGCCAAACGCGCCCTTGTACTCCTTCATTTCGTTGACTGCGTACACCTTTTTCTTTCCCGCATCCACGCACAGGAAGGAAGGATTGCGGCATTCGGTTTGCTCCAGCACACGGATTTTTTCATCTTCCAGAACGCACAGATAGATACCCTTACCCTTGCCCTGAAATACCTCCCCGGTTCCAAAGAGAATGGGCTCCGTGTAGGTTCCAACCCAGAAGTATTCTTTCATCGGCAATACCTCTCAGCCGCCCAGCTTGTTCAGAACCTTGCAGGTCTCGATGATGAAGGCATCCCGCTTTGCGATGGCCTCATCGATGCTGCGTTCGTTCCAGTCGTAGAAGCCCTTTCCGGTTTTGGCGCCCAGATCGCCTCTGGCAACCATATCCTTAATATAGGTGTTGGCATCCCTGTCGGCGCAGATGCTGGGCAGTACGGTTTCCTGAACGGACAGACCCAGGTTGGTGCCAATGGCATCCAGATGTGTGAGGGGACCCCACACAGGGAAGCGCATGGCCATACCGGCTGCAATCGCAGTGTCCACATCCTCGGCAGTGGCCAATCCACTGGCCACAATATCAATGGATTCGCGAATGATCGCCTGGAAAATCCGGTTTGCCAGCTGCCCGGGCAGATCCCTGCGAACCAGAACGGGAGATTTCTTCCATTTCTTCAGCTCGTCACGCACACGAACCGCGACTGCTTCATCGGTTCTGTCGCCCATGACAACCTCAACCAGAGGAACCAGGTGGGCAGGCAGCCAGAAGTGGGTGGTCACGGTACGTTCGGGGTGTTTCTCACACAGGGCGCTGATTTCGGTAATCCGAAGGCCGCTGGTATTGGAACAGATGGGTACCTCCGGGGGCAGCAGCCCGTCGAGCTGCCTGAACAGCGCCTGCTTTGCCTCCAGCTTCTCAATGATGGCTTCCACCACCATAAAAGCGCTTTCCACCGCGTGGGGGATGTCGCTGTCGCAGGACAGATTCATAACGGCCGCGTCGGCTTCCTGTGCGGTAACCAGGTCGTTGTCTCTTCTCAGATTGATGCAGTCGATGGCCTTAGCCTTTCCAAGCTCCGCACGCTCAAGGGAAACATCCACCAGCGTGACCTTGTGTCCGGCCAATGCGCCCATGGCAGCAATACCGCTGCCCATCATACCTGCGCCAATCACTACCACATGATCTCTTGCCATATCATATTCTCCTTTTTACCGGATCAGGGATTGATAACGACTTTGATGGAGCCGTCCTTCTTATGTTCAAACACATCCACAGCCTTTTCATACTCCTCCAGAGGGAACCGGTGGGTCACCAGCTTTTCGCCCTGAATGGCGCCGGTGGAGAAGAAATGCAGCACCTTGTCGGATACATTGGGGTTTGCCTTGGAGCCCACAATGCGCAGCTCATTGAAGTTGATCAGATTCATGGGCAGCAGGCACTCGGAGTTGTGGTAGGTGGCGATGATGGCCACCGCGCCGGTCTTGCGCACCATCTGGCAGGCCTGCATGGGCGAATTGGAGGAGCCGGAGCACTCCATGACCTCGTCGGCACCGACGCCTCCGGTCAGCTCCAGAACCTTCTTCACCGGATCCTCTTTCTCAAAGTCGATGCACACATCGGCGCCCAGCTCCCGGGCTTTTTCCAGCTTGGCACCACGACCCACCACGATCACGCGGCCGGAGCCCAGCGCCTTGCACTCCATCATGGCGCACAGGCCGATGGGGCCGGGGCCGATGACCACGCTGGTGCCCCCGGGGGTCACGCCTGCCAGCTCCACACCGTGCATGGCAACACCGGCGGTGTCGCACATGGCGGCTACATCATAGCTGACGTTATCCGGGATGCGGTGCAGGGAAGCCACCTTGTAGACATTGTATTCGGCATTGGCACCCTGCCAGTAGAAGCCATAGTGCCGGTGACCGTAATCCAGATTTCCGTCGTGCCCGTCGCGGCCATAGTTCAGGCAGACCGTATAGTGCCCCTTCTTGCAGTTGTCGCACTTGCCACAGCCGTGGTGCGCCTCGCCGGCAACCCGGTCGCCCACCTTGAATTCTTCGACACCGGGTCCCAGCTTTACCACCTGACCGCTCCACTCATGACCCATCACAAAGGGGTAATAGGGGGGCCAATTGGCAAAGGCATAGCCGCCGTGGATCATCTTTGGATCGGAGCCGCAGATGGCCACGGACTTGATCCGGCACAGAACCTCTCCGGGGCCTGGTTCCGGCACGGGCAGGGTGGCCAGCTCCAGCTGGTCATAGGCCTTCAGGGTCATGGCCTTCATGGTTTTGGGAATTTCAAACTCGGGCATAGGGAAATACCTCCTCATAATCGTACATTTGACAGTTCCGAAGCGTCCTGCATCCGGGGAACACTTCGGCAGCTTGACAGGTTTGAAACGTTTTATCGGGCAATTCGTATGAACTTGCAAAATCCCGGGAAATGCTTTATAATACACGTAAAGAATTCATTACAGGAGGATGGGCTGCATGACACTGCACCGGCTGAGAATTTTTGTGGATGTGGCGGAGAACGGAAAAATGAGCGAAACCGCCCGGAAATTCTACATTTCCCAGGCTTCCGTCAGTCAGAGCATCACGGAGATCGAAAAGGAAGCCAATATCAAACTCTTTGAGCGGCTGAACAAGCGCCTGTATCTCACCGCCGAGGGCAAATCCTTTCTGTATTACGCAAAGCAGGTTTTGAACAGTGAAAAGGTTCTGGAGGATTTTCTCGCCCAGAACGCCCGGGTCAGAACCCTGCGTGTGGGCAGCTCCCTGACCATCGGCGCCTCCATCTTCAGCAACATTGTACAGCAGATGAAGCTGGGCTACCCCGACGTACAGTGCTTCGCCACCGTAGCCAGAAACGATCTCATCCACGAAAAGCTCCTGAACAACGAGCTGGACATCGCCCTTTCGGACCGGAAGGCATCCTCGGAGGATCTGATCCAGACACCCTTTATGCGTGATACCCTGGTGCTGGTCTGCAACCGGCAGCACCGCTTCTGGGGAAGGAGCAGCGTGCGGCTCAGCGAGCTGGAGGGAGAGAATCTGGTGGTTCGGGATGCCTCCAGCAATGCGGCAACCATTCTGGAACAGCTGCTCAATCAGGAGAATATTCCCTATCAGATCGTTTGGCGATGTGCCGATATCCAGGCCAGTAAGCTGGCGGTGGAAAGAGGCATGGGCATTACCACCATTTCCCGGCGGCTGGTGGAGCAGGAAATCTCCGCTGGGCTGCTGTGGCCGGTGGAGATTCTGGAGACAAATCTGGTGAGAACCTTCAACATTGTCTACCACAAGGATAAATTCGTGACGGATCAGATGCGCAGCTTCATCCGTCTTGCAGAGCATTACGAGGATCTTTACAGAATCTGATCCCCGCAGGAAGCTCCATGGGACAGCCCATGGAGCTTTTCAGCTTGTCAAAAAAGTATTTTTGACAAGCTGCCTACGATTTTCAAACTTTTCAAAAAGTTTGAAAATCGCTTTGATTGGACGCGAAAGACAACCCTGACGGTTTTCTTTCACACTTTCTTTCCCTCCGAAACTTTCGGC
>JAQXNO010000129.1 GCA_029098045.1 Bacillota bacterium | reverse complement strand
CGGGTTACTCCATGACCCACGTTCTTTTCAGAAAGTTCGGCATGGCATCGAAAAAGAGCGCCGCCATCTGGCTGCCGGGGATGCTGTCGGGCTGCTGAAGCCAATCCTCCAGGGTGTCCACACAGCCGTGGCAATAGTGGGAAATGACGTAATGCTCCCGGGTCGTCAGGGATTGCCTGCCGCTGCTTTTCAGATAGCAGTCCTTCACAATGCCATAGGTGTACTCATACAAAAACCGGGAGTGGGCGTTCTGCCCGGAGGTGCGGAAGGCCCTGCGGTAGTAGTCCACATCCTTATCAATCTCCCGGAACATACAGACGAAGAATTCGTGCCAGCTGCCGCAATGCTCCAGATTGAAATACTGCCGGGTGATGCCCAGGGCGTTGTAGTTCAAAAGGTCGTACTTGTCCCGGAAATGCCGGTAAAAGGTCGCCTTGGAGATGCCGCAGTGGGCGACGATCTTTTCAACGGTCAGCCGGTCAAAGGAAATACTCTCGCTCAGAGCGTAGAAGGACGCCCAGATGCGCTGCTTCATTTGATTGTTCCGCATAGCCCGTCCCCCTTTTTGAATGCTTTGCCCCGTTCCGGCATCCCGGTATTATTTCCAGTAGCCGTAGTAGGTTTCGTAGAGATGTTCATTGCGCGCGTCGCCGCCGTCCACATTGGAGCTGACAAAGACCGGCGGCTCCACACCCATTTTTGCCAGATTCTCCGCCACCTGACAGGCCAGCGCCTCGGCGATGACGATGCCGGTGACGCTGGACACCGGGCCCATGGGCACGTCCATGCCGGGAATCGGGAAATCCGCGTCGCCCTTCACGGCGCAGTTGTCGATGGTCACGTCCGCGATCTCATAGAGCTTTTTGCCGGACGAGTGCCGGGAGGTGCAGCCGGCGCTGTGCCGCATACTGGTCAGGGCGATGACTTTGGCGCCCTTTTCTCTGGCGCGCAGCGCCACATCCACCGGCGCCGGGTTGCGGCCGGAATTGGATACCACCAGAACGGCATCCTTCGCATCGACCTTGTACAGCTCCACCAGCGCGCTGCCGTAGCCCTCGATGCGCTCCATAACGGAGCTCTTTTGGGACATCTGATGGAGCATCACCTCCGGGGGCAGAATGCCGTGTACCAGGGCAAGTCCCCCGGCACGCAGATACAGTTCCTCCGTGATCATGTGGGAATGGCCGGAGCCGAATACATAGAATTTGCCGCCCTCACGGCAGCACTGGGCGATCACCTGTGCCGCTTTTTCAATGTTTGGAAGCTGCGTTTCCAGAACCTCCCGCAATTTCGCTTCCGCGTGGTCAAAAAATCTTCTGGCTGAACTCATAATCATACCTCCGTCTTTTTTGAAATGGGTGCTTCTGCTTTGATTTTACACCATGGCAGCCGATTTTTCCACCACAAATTTTGCCGCCCGGCAGCCGTCCGGCCGGTGCTGATTTTCTTGACATTCCCGGGGGGCGTAGTATAATGATGGTAGAATTTATGATAAAGGAGCGATTTACCCATGTATTATCGCATGAACGTTGCAGGTCTGGACCGGGACCTGCCTATCTGCCCCCTGAACGAAAACCTCTCCATCGCGGGCTTTGTGATCTTCGGCGATCAGGAGCTGACCGTGGCCTGTGCCCGGGAGCTGCTGAAGCGGGCTCCTGCGTATGATTACATCATCACCGCCGAAGCCAAGGGCATTCCGCTGGCGCACGAAATGGCCCGTCAGGCAGGGGACGCCAAGTACATTCTGGCACGCAAGGGTCCCAAGCTGTATATGCGTGACATCTTCTCCGTCACGGTCAATTCCATCACCACCGCCAAGGAGCAGAAGCTGTATCTGGACGGCGCCGATGCCGCGCTGATGAAGGGCAAGAAGATTTTGATTGTGGACGATGTGATCTCCACCGGCGAGAGCCTGAAGGCGCTGGAGGCGCTGGTGGAAAAGGCCGGCGGCGAGATCTGCGGACGGATGGCAATCCTGGCCGAGGGCGACGCGCAGGAGCGCAGCGATCTGATCTATCTGGAAAAGCTGCCTCTGTTCAAGCCCGACGGCACTGTTCTGGGCTGAGGTACGGCACATGGATGCGCGCTACTGCAAAAAGTGCGGCGAGCTGCTGAACGGGCTTACCAGAACCTGCCCCGTCTGCGGCGCGACGCAGGAGGATGCGGACACCACCCGGCAGGCCGCTTCCCTGAATCCCACCCACACCCGGCAGCAGGACTGCGCCCATGAGGGGCATACGGCGGGATCGTCCCGGAGCGTCACCTTCCCGGAGGCCATGCGGCTGTTCTTTGCCCGCTATGCTGATTTCAAGGGTCGCTCCAGAAGAAGCGAATACTGGTGGGCAGCCCTCGGCATCGGCATTTTGGGCTATATCATCGGCGAGGTGCTTCCCGATCTGGCATGGATCTGGTCCCTGGCTGTCCTGATTCCCTGTATGGCGCTGTGTGTCCGCCGCCTGCACGATACCGGCAGGAGCGGCTGGTACTATCTGTTCATTCTGCTGCCGGTGGTGGGTCAGATCCTGCTCCTCATCTGGTTCTGCGGTGACAGCACCGGCACCAACCGGTGGGGACCCAACCCCAAGGCGTGAACAGCCGCAGATTTGCGTGATTCTGACAAATGCACATGATTTTTTTCCGACCCGTGGTGGCAGCATCACGGGTCGGATTTTTTGGTTCCATGCCTGCTCCCTTGGCTCTCCCTATGGGAGAGCTGTCAGCGAAGCTGACTGAGAGGGCATTTCGGAAGCCTTCTGCGAGGTCGATGGTGCCGGTTCCTCCGGAGGGTGACTTTCTTGTCCCGGCAAGAAAGTCACCAAAGAAGCCGGCTGGGGAGGGTTTGAACGCGATTGCTCCCGCAATCGAGC
>JAQXNO010000128.1 GCA_029098045.1 Bacillota bacterium | reverse complement strand
TCTCTTGCTCAGCACTTCATTTTCATACTGCTTTACGGTCTGGAACCACGCGCCGTCCACGGGCGCACCGCACACCCGGCAATACTCCGTCCAGATTTCCCCAAAGGGCATGGTCTTCAGCTCCTCCTGCCGTACCATCAGCTCCGTCCAGTTGCCGTCGTTCTGCATGGCAGTCAGGTCGGGGGTGCAAAGCGCCATCAGCAAAGCCTTCTGAACGTTGCGGAAGCCCACCGTCCAGGCGGAAATCCGGTTGATGGAGGCATCGAAGTAGTCAAGCGCCATGTTGACCCGACCCTCCAGACCGCCGCAGCGGACAATTTCCTTGGCGATTTCCCGGGTTTCATCGTCCAGCAGCACCACATGGTCGCTGTCCCAGCGGATGGGTCGCGTGATGTGCAGGGCAATCTCCGGGAAGAAGGCCAGTAGGGCAGGAATCTTGTCGGACACCACTTCCGTGGGATGGTAGTGACCGTTGTCCATCAGAGGGATGCACTTTTCCGCATTTCTGGCGGCGTAGCTCAGGGCAAACTCGGCGCTGCCGACGGTATAGGCTTCCACGCCGATGCCGAACACCTTGCTTTCGATGCAGGGCTTGACCTTGGCAAAATCATAAGGCTCAGACAGAATTTCATCGATAGCTTCCCGGTAACGCACCCGGGGACCCATCCGGTCGGCGGGGATATCCTTGAAGCCGTCGCCGGTCCAGATGTTCATGACAACAGGCTGCCCCAATTCTTCCGCAAGGTAGTTGGAAATGCGGATGCAGGCTTTGCCGTGCTCGATCCAGAACCTGCGGATTTCAGGATCAGGTGAAGACAGGGTCAGGCCGTTTGCCTTGGGATGGCTAAAGAAGGTGGGGTTGAAGTCACAGCCCAAGCCCCGCTCCTTGCAGAAGTCCACCCACTTTTTGAAGTGCCTGGGCTCCAGCTTGTCCCGGTCTGCCCAATCCCCATCCTCAAAGATGGCATAGGAAGCGTGGAGGTTCATCTTTTTGGTGCCGGGGCACAGCTTCAGCACCATATCCAGATCGGCCATCAGTTCCTCGGGAGTTCTGGCCCGGCCGGGATAGTTGCCGGTGGTCTGAATGCCGCCGGTCAGGGGCTTGGTGGGATCGGTGTCGAAGCCCCGGACATCGTCTCCCTGCCAGCAGTGCAGGGCAACGGGAACGGTTTTCAGCTTCGCAATGGCCGCGTCGGTGTCCACACCCAGAGCGGCGTATCTGGCTTTTGCTTCTGCGTAACTCATTTCATAACCTCCATTTGAATTTTCAGATTGCCCAGAGCGGTAGCCTCAATGGGCAAAGCAATGACTTTTTTCCCGGTGGCTTCCTCCGTCAGACGGTTCAGGAACGCGTTTTTCGCGCCGCCACCCACGATGTACAATTTTTCATAGGTTGCTCCCGTATTGCGTTCCAGTTCATTCAAGGCATACCGGTAACTGACCGCCAAGCTGCGGTAGGCACAGCGGAAATAATCGCCGATGGTTTGCAGCTTTCCATTCGCCGCTGCGTCAAAAGCAGCTTTCATGCTTCTGGGAGAGAGAAATTCCGGGGCGTTGGCATCCAGCAGAATGTCGCAGGCGCTCTCCTGCGCCGCTTTCACGATTTCCGGGAAGCTCATTCCGGGGCACAAATCCCGCTTCAGTTCATTTACCAGCCACATACCCATGATGTTCTTCTGATAGCGGTTGTACGATACACCACCCTCGTTGGAGTAGTTGGCCGCTTCACTGGCCGCATTTGTGATGGGCTTCGGGGTTTTCACGCCCAGCAGTGACCATGTGCCGGAGGAGATGTAGGGGTGGTTGCCATCCATGGGGATCCCCTCCACGGCAGAGCCGGTGTCGTGGGTCGCGCAGAGCACCACTTTGATGCCCTGGTATTCTCCCAGTATCATCCCCGGCTGGCTCAGTTTGGGAAACAGATGCCGGGGATATCCCAGCATTTTGATAATTTCTTCGTCAAACTCCCCGGTTTGGGCATTGACCATGCCCATGGTGGTGGCGTTGGTATATTCTCTGGCTTTGACGCCGCAGAGTTTGTACATCAGATACTCCGGGATCATCAAAACGTCTGTGACGCCCTCCAGCCGTCCTGCCAGCTTGTCGGCGTAGAGCTGATAGACGGAATTAAAGGGCTGGAACTGGCAGCCGGTATGCTTGTACAACTCAGAAAAAGGCATCCGCCCGTGGACTTCCGGGATCACGGCTTCTGTGCGGCTGTCCCGATATGCATACACGGGCATGACCTCCCGGTCGCCCTTCATCAGGACATAATCTACGCCCCAGGTGTCGATGGACAAGGAAGCGATTCCCGGGAACG
>JAQXNO010000127.1 GCA_029098045.1 Bacillota bacterium | reverse complement strand
AGTGCGGGTACAAGAAGCAATAACTTCTATACAAAAAATAGAACACCCGAAGAGTCCACGGATTCTTCGGGTGTTCCGCTTGTATGCAGCAAGCTACTTTGGGGAAACACATGCCATACTGTTTTATGAGCACCGCGCAATGTCCGGGGCGGTTTTTTACTCCGAAAGCGCCTTGTTCAGATAATTCAGCACCCGCTTTTTATCGGCAGACCACAGGGGCGCCACTAGATCCCGTTTGGCGCCATCGCCGGTGATGCGGTGCACCACCACGGTCTTTGGTACCTGTTCCAGACAGGCTTTCAGCCACCGGGCGTATTCTTCCAGCTCCAGGCATCGGAATTTCCCCGCCCTGTAATCGGCTTCCAGATCCGTCCCCCGCAGCACATGGAGCAGATGGAATTTGAGCCCATCCGTCCCCGCCGCAACCGCGGCGGCTGTGGTCTGTGCCGCCATTTCGGCAGCTTCCCCCGGAAGTCCCAGAATGATGTGGGTCACCACCTCCAGTCCTGCCGCCTTCAGTCTGCGCACCGCGTCAAAGTAGACGGCGTTCTCATACCCACGGCGGATGTAGCAAGCGGAAGCCGCGTGGATGGTCTGCAATCCCAGTTCCACGGATACGGGCTTGATGCGATTGCACTGCGCCAGAAGCGCCACCGTTTCCGGAGGAAGGCAGTCGGGACGGGTGCCGATTGCAAGTCCCACAATGTCCTCCGGCTCCATCGCCGCCTCGTAGAGCTGCCGCAGCCGCGACAGGGGTGCATAGGTGTTGGAAAAGGCCTGAAAGTAGGCAATGTACTTACCTGCTTTGTTCTTGGCGCTGACCCGCAGCCTTGCCCGCCGCAGCTGCTCTTCCACGCTTTCGCACACACCTTCGGCAAATTCTCCGCCCCCATGGGAGGAGCAGAAAATGCAGCCGCCGGTGCCCACGGTCCCGTCCCGGTTGGGGCAGGTAAATCCGCCGTCGAGGGACAGCTTATACACCTTGCAGCCGTACTTTTCCCGGTAGTGGTCGTTCAGTGTGGTATACATGGCGCGGCTCCTTTCTCTTCATTCGGTAGTATCACACAAAACAGCAGGCTTTCAGCCTCCGACTCAAAGAACCCCTTGTCAACCGTCAGGATTTGGGGTAAAATATTCCCATCCCGTAACCCCAAAGGAGACCTCTATGAAACAGTCCTTTTTGTATGCCCTGTGGGGCGCTTTGTTTATACTCTGTGCCGGTCTGGGCTTTATTCCGTCCCCCGGCAGTGCGCTTCGGATTCTGATGACCCTGCTTTCCGTGGCCTTCTTCATTCCCGGCGTCCTGCTTTTGAAGCAGGCGCGGCGCAGCGGGGATTCGACTGCGGCCATTGTGGTACGAAATCTCTCCATGGCCTCTCTGGTGCTGTCCGCCCTGCTGATTGTCGCCAATTTCCTGTCCGCCCTGGCCGGCGCGTGGCTGGGCAGCTTTCTTCACATTCTTCTGGTCATCGTCTCCAGCCCCATGATCTGCTCCGGCTTCTGGGCACTGAGCCTGTTTTTGTGGGCGTGTCTCATGATCGCCGCGGTCAAAATCGTCAAAGACAGCAAAGCCTGAGCTTTCCTGCCGGCATACAAAGCCCGACCCGTGCCCACGCACAGGTCGGGTCAGTTTGTCGATAAACGCCATTTTGTATTTGCGGGAGCGTCCAATGCTCCCTTGTGCAAAGGGGAAACGAAGCGCAGTCGCGGTAGTGAATGACAGCCCGGTGGGCTGTCAGAGCCGCGACCGGGCCGCCCGCAGGCGTCTGTCAGCGAAGCTGACTGAGGGATTGTGCGGTAGCCTGTTACGATTTCGCCGTTATTTATGCGAATACGGTAATATTATCCGCGTCAACCCCTCCGTCACCAGTGTGCGCACTGGTGACACCTACCCTTACTCAGGGGAGGCTCCGGTGCGGTGCAAAATCGGCACATTTTTCGTTATTGCAGGATTGGATTATGTATTGAATGCCGCCACGTCGAAGGTGATCACCGTGTAATAGGTTCCCTCTCCCAGATCGTTCAGCGCCGCTTCCAGCGCTGACTGGATGGTCTTTTCCTGTCCCCGCAGCTCCAGCGGCAGGGTGACATCAAAAACCAGATTGGTATGCCCCGTGCCGGGCACCATGCGGAAATCGTGGATGCTCAGCCGCTCATCCTTCACCCGCAGAATCGCCGTCACCAGTGCACGCATCCGCTCCAGCTCCGGGTCGTTGGTCACCACCGGATCATAGTGGATCACCAGATGGACACCGTAGGAAGCCAGACATTCGCGTTCCAGATCGTCGATGATCTCATGGCACAGCAGCGGATCTTCATTCTTATCCATTTCCACGTGCAATGACGCGAACCGCTGGCCGGGGCCGTAGTCGTGCACCATCAGGTCGTGATAGCCCAGCACCTTGGGATTGGTGCGGATGAATTGGGACAGCTGCTCCCGCAGCTGGGGGTCTGCCGCTTCGCCCAGCAGGGGTGAAATGGTATCTCTCGCCAGATTGCAGCCGCTGTACAGGATGAACAGCGCCACAGCCAGACCCATGAAGCCATCCACCTGCCAGGAGGTCAGCCGTTCCAGAATGCCCGCCAGCAGTACCGCGCCGGTTGCAAGGCAGTCGTTGCGGCTGTCCGCTGCCGTCGCCTGCAGCGTGGAGGAGCCGATCATATTTCCAAGCTTTCGGTTGAACACCGCCATCCACAGCTTGACGGCAATGGAAGCGCAGAGCACCAGAGCGGTAATCACCGAAAACTCCACAGGCGCCGGATGGATGATTTTTTCCACGGAGGTCTTTGCCAGTTCGAAGCCGATGACCACGATGAGCGCCGCCACCGCCAGTCCCGACAGGTACTCATACCGGGCATGGCCGAAAGGGTGATCCTCGTCCGCCGGCCGCTCCGCCAGCTTGAAGCCCAGCAGCGTCACGATGGAGCTGGTGGCATCGGACAGGTTGTTCAGGGCATCCGCCGTGATGGAAACGGAGTGCGCCAGCGTGCCGGCCAGCAGCTTCATGGCCGACAGCAGCAGATTGCAGAAGATGCCCACCGCGCCGGACATTTTTCCGATTGCGCTGCGTGTGGCTGCGTCGGAAGGATCCGCCGCGCCGTGGGCAAAGATGCGAAGTAAGAATTGGGTCATAGGGGGTCTCCTCTCGGTTTTTTGCCCTATCAAAGGCAAAACGGTCAAAAAATCAACTCTACTGTCGGTAGAATTCGGCTCTCTACCGCCCGGGGCGGCGTAGAATCGGCGGATTCTCTGTGAAATGGGGTGACTTTTGGGTGCGGACGCGGTATGATAGCCGGGAAGGTACCGCATATCTGCCATTATATTCCGTAATGCTGCGGTTAGTCCAGTCTAATTTTTTTCGGGAGTGTTTTTCATGAATCATTTTAAAATCATCACCGACTCCGCCTGCGATCTGCCGGACGATATGCTGCAGAGCCTGCAGGTGGATAAGATTTCTCTGAACGTTCTGTACCGGGGTGAAACCCGTGCCGATACCGTTGGCGAGGGAATCAAGGAGCTTTATGACAGTCTGCGTGCCGGAGAAGTGGCCACCACCTCCGCCGTCAATCCCGAGGGCTGGATAAGCATCATGGAGCCCGCCCTGCGCGCCGGTTCCGATGTGCTGGCCCTTGCTTTTTCCTCCGGCCTGTCCACCACCTATCAGTCCGCCGTCATTGCGGCAAAGGATCTGCTGGAGCGCTATCCCGACCGCAGGATCTATGTGGTCGATACCCTGTGTGCCTCTCTGGGGCAGGGGCTGCTGGTGTGGTATGCCTGCCGGAAGCGGGATGCGGGCATGGATCTGGAGGCTGTCCGGGATTGGGTGGAGGAAAACAAGCTCCACCTGTGCCACTGGTTCACGGTGGATGATCTGATGTTCCTGAAACGGGGCGGCCGTGTCAGTGCCACCACCGCTCTGGTCGGCACCATGCTGCAGATCAAGCCCGTTCTGCACGTGGACGATGAAGGCCATCTGATCAACGTCTCCAAGGCCCGGGGCCGCAAGGCATCCATTGACGCACTGGCCAAAAAGGTCGCCGAGCTGGGCGAGGGTTTTGACAATGAGACCATGTTCATCTCCCACGGCGACTGTGTGGAGGATGCCAACTATCTGGCACAGGTGCTGAAAGAAACCTACGGTGTCAGGCATATCCATATCAATCATGTGGGTGCCGTCATCGGCTCCCACGCAGGTCCCGGCGTGCTGGCGCTGTTCTTCATGGGCAAGCACCGCTAATACGAACCCGGTCCGAACACTTCGGACCGGGATGTTTTTATACGAGTTTTCCATAAAACGGTTAAAAACCATTTTATGAGACCGCGCGCAGGCGGTCTGCGGCATTGCCGCAAAGAAAACGAAGGCAATACGTTTCACTTAGCCTTTGGTGGTCGGGCGAACCTTCGCCCGGTTAAAACGGTTTATACCGTTTTAACGAGAAACAGTATTATTTGTTCTCTTCAGGGGTGAAGTCCAGCGTGATGGAATCCAGCGTGGTCTTCAGCTGGGTGTATTTGACGCCCGCGGCATCCAGCATCCGTTTGGATGCTCTGGTCACCGGGGTGTCCGCGTATTTATCGGAAAGATACAACACTTCCTTCACACCGCTTTGAATGATGGCCTTGGCGCATTCGTTGCAGGGAAACAGTGCCACATACAGGCGGCTGCCCCGCAGGTCACGGCCGTTGGCGTTGAGGATCGCGTTGAGCTCCGCGTGCACCACATAGGGATACTTGGTATCCTCGCCGGTGCGATCCCAGGGAAATTCATCATCGGAGCAGCCCTTGGGCATACCGTTGTAGCCGGTGGAGATGATGATATTGTCCGGTGTCACGATGCAGGCGCCCACCTGCGTATTGGGGTCCTTGCTGCGCCGGGCTGCCAGCATGGCAATGCCCATAAAGTATTCATCCCAGGTGATATAGTCCTGTCGTTTCATTTGTGTTCCCTCCATCGGTTTTCTTTTAGGATAGCAAAGCGTCTTTGGAATGTCAACGAAAAAGTGGCCATTCGTTTACGCGCGGCTTCGGGGCAAGGGCAACGCCGGAAGCCCATGGCTTCCGGCACAGACTGTCAATAAACCCTCCCAGCCGAAAGTTTCGGAGGGAAAGAAAGTGTGAAAGAAAACCGTCAGGGTTGTCTTTCGCGTCCAATCAAAGCGATTTTCAAACTTTTTGAAAAGTTTGAAAATCGTAGGCAGCTTGTCA
>JAQXNO010000126.1 GCA_029098045.1 Bacillota bacterium | reverse complement strand
CTGCGGCCTGCCCTACTATGTGGGCGGCAGCATCGAAAGCCGGGAGGAGCTGATCGTCAACACCCCCGAAAAGTATGCAGGTCTCACCGGCGCAACGGTCAGAACCGAAATGGAAGCGGTTTCCATGGATGCCGCCGCCAAAACCGTCACCTTTGCAAACGGCGAAACCGTCTGCTACGACAAGCTGATCATCGCCACCGGCGCGGCGCCCTTCGTGCCCAATGTGGCAGGCACAGGCCTTCCCGGCGTGTTCACCATGCGCACCCCCGATGACGCCATCGGCCTGCGCGCCTACGTGGATGCCAACAAGTGCCGCAGCGCCGTGGTGGTGGGCGGCGGCTTCATCGGTCTGGAAATTGCCGAGAACCTGCTGTCCCGGGGGCTGAAGGTCACCGTGGTGGACATGGCTTCTCAGGTCATGCCGAACCTGTTCGACGCGGAAGTGGCGGACTATATCCGCAGGCAGCTTCAGGCCAAGGGCATCCGGGTGGTCACCGGCGCCGCCCTGCAGGAGGTGCTGGGCACCGAGAAGGCCACGGGCATTGCCACCTCCGTGGGCACCTTTGAGGGCGACGCGGTGGTGCTGGCCATCGGCGTCCGACCCGCCACCGGCTGGCTGGCCGGCTCCGGCATCGAGCTGAACCGGGGCACCATCGTGGTGGACAAGTACCAGCGCACCAATCTGGATGATGTTTACGCCGTGGGCGACTGCGCCCAGGTCACCAACCTGCTGACCGGCAAGGGTCAGTGGTCCGCCATGGGCTCCACCGCCAACATCACCGGCAGACTTCTGGCAAAGAACCTGACCGGCGTGGAGGCTCCCTACGGCGGCTGCCTGGGCACCGGCGTTGTGAAGCTGACCGATTCCCTGAACGCAGGCCGCACGGGTCTGACCGAGGCACAGGCAAAAGAGGCGGGCTACGATGTAATCACCGCCACCTGCGTCACCGACGACAAGGCACATTACTATGCCGACGCTTCCACCTTCGTCACCAAGCTGATCGCCGACAAGGCAAGCCACAAGCTGCTGGGCATTCAGGTTCTGGGCGCGGGCAGCGTGGACAAGATGGTGGACATCGCGGTCACCGGCATCGCCATGGGCGCAAAAGTGGAGGACTTCGACACCCTGGACTTTGCCTACGCGCCTCCCTTCTCCACCGCCATCCATCCCTTCGTGCAGGCCTGCTACATTCTGGAAAACAAGCTCAGCGGCGCCTATGAGACCATGACCCCTGCCGAGTACGCCGCCACCAAGGCACGTGGCTACAAGGTCATCGACGTCAGCCCCGCCCCCGCCATTCCCGGCGCCATGTGGGTGGATCTTGCCAAGGTCACCGGCCCCATCGAGGGTCTGGAGCCGGATGCCAAGCTGCTGCTGGTCTGTGCCAAGGGCAAGCGGGGCTACTTCCTGCAGAACCGCCTGAAGGCCTACGGCTACACCAACACCCGGGCACTGGAAGGCGGCCTGTTCGTCAATCAGGTGAAGGTCACCTTTGAAGGCAAGCTGCCCCCCGAGGAGATCAAGCGGGTCAAGGGTCTGGGCTGCCTGCAGGACAAGCGGTATCCCGATGTGTTCAACGTCCGTGTCATCACCCGCAACGGCTTCATCACCGCCGAAGAGCAGCGCGCCATCGCGGAGGCCGCGGAGAAGTTCGGCTCCGGCGCCGTGACCATGACCACCCGTCTGACCCTGGAAATTCAGGGCGTCAAGCACGAGAACATCCAGCCCCTCATCGACTTTTTGGCAGAGCGGGGTCTGTCCACCGGCGGCACCGGCTCCTTGGTTCGTCCTGTGGTGTCCTGTAAGGGTACCACCTGCCAGTACGGTCTGGCGGATACCTTCGGCCTGTCCGAGAAGATTCACGACCGGTTCTATGTGGGCTACCACGGCGTGACGCTGCCCCACAAGTTCAAGATCTGCGTGGGCGGCTGTCCCAACAACTGCGCCAAGCCCAGCCTGAACGATCTGGGTGTCATCGGCCAGAAGGTGCCCATGATCGACTACACCAAGTGCCACGGCTGCAAGAAGTGCCAGGTTCAGGAGAGCTGCCCCATCAAGGTGGCACAGCTGGTGGACGGCAAGATCCAGGTGGATCCCAACGCCTGCAACAACTGCGGCCGCTGCGCCGGCAAGTGTCCCTTCGGCGCCTTCGAGGAATACCAGAACGGCTTCAAGATCTTCATCGGCGGCCGCTGGGGCAAGAAGATCGCCCACGGTGTGCCCCTGACCAAGATCTTCACCTCCGAGGAAGAGGTCATGGATGTGATCGAAAAGGCCATCCTGCTGTTCCGGGACGAGGGCATCTCCGGCGAGCGCTTTGCCGACACCGTCAACCGTCTGGGCTTCGAGTATGTCAATGAGAAGCTGATCAGCGGCACCATTGACAAGGCTGCCATCCTGAACAAGACCGTCAAGGGCGGCGCCACCTGCTGACAGCGGAGCTTTTGCTCCCTCAGGTTGGTTTCTCAGCGTTTTCCCAAATTTATAATTCCCCTGTTTGGAATCTGCCGGACTGCATGGAAGCAGTGAAAGGGCCTTGAAAGGAAATCCCCACAGGTACCCAGCACACCTGTGGGGATTTTGCGCCCTTTTTTTGCCTCTTGCAGTCTTATTTTTTGAAAGGATCAAGCTTTATGAATAGAAGATGGATTGTGATGTTACTCGTAGGCGCGCTGGTGCTGACCAGCTGCGCCGCCGCCCCGGAAGCGGGGGAGGATCGCGGCACCGCTTCCGCTGCCGATGTGACGCAGGGTGAAGAAAGCGGCACCGTGACCTTTACGGACGCGCTGGAGCGCAGCGTGACGGTGCGCAAAAGTGTGGAGCGTGTGGCAGCCCTTTTGGGCAGCTTCGCGGATATCTGGATGCTGTCCGGCGGCAGCCTGTGCGCCGCGGCGGACGACGCCTGGGAGGACTTCGGTCTGGAGCTGGGCGATGCGGTGAACCTGGGCGGCGCCCACTCGCCCAGTCTGGAGCTGCTGCTGGCGTCAGACCCGGAATTTGTCATCGCCAGCGCCTCCACCAAGAGCAATGTGGAGATGCGGGAAGCCCTGGAGGCGGCGGGCATCATCGTGGCCTACTTCGATGTGGACAATTTCTATGACTATCTGGATATGCTGGCGGTCTGCACGGACATCACCGGGCGAAAGGATCTGTATGAACAAAACGGCCTGACCCTGCAGACCCGGATCGAGCAGATCAAGGCGCAATATCAGGATGCGGAGCTTCCCGATGCGCAGCGGACGGTGCTGCTGATCCGGGCCGCTGCCAGTGTCATCAAGGTCAAGGGCAGCACCGGGACGATTCTGGGCGAGATGCTCGCCGATATGGGCTGCATCAACATCGCCGACAGCGACGAGAGCCTGCTGGAAAACTTAAGCGTGGAAGCGGTGATCCGACAAAATCCCCGGCACATCTTCGTGGTGACCATGGGCAGCGACACCGAGGGCGCGAAAGCGGCGCTGGATCGCATGATCGGGGAGAATCCTGCATGGAGCCAGCTGGATGCCATCCGGGAGGGTCGCTTTTATATGATGGAAAAAACACTGTTCAATCTCAAGCCCAATGACCGTTGGGCGCAGGCCTATGAAAAACTCTATGAAATTCTTACACAGAAGCAGTAATAAAATCGTCTTCGCCTACGCGGCGGCAGCGGCGCTGCTGCTGGGCGCGTCCCTGCTGGGCATTTTGTGGGGCGCGTCCCGGTGCAGCCTGCGGGAGCTGGTGCAGGTGATCGTGCAGGGAGATTACCAAAGCCCCACTGCCAGAATCCTCCGCTACGCCCGGCTGCCCCGGGTGCTGGGAAGCCTGCTGTGCGGCGGCGCCCTGGCGGTGTCCGGCGCGGTGATTCAGGGGGTTCTTGCCAACCGGCTGGCATCGCCCAGCATCATCGGCGTCAATGCCGGGGCGGGGCTGGCGGTGACCCTGTGCGCCGCCCTGGGGCTGGCCGGGGGCTGGCGGATGTCGGCCTTTGCCTTTCTGGGCGCCTTTGCCGCGGTAATGGCCGTCAGCTTCGGCGCGAAAAAGTGGGGCGCCTCCCGGGGTACGGTGATCCTCATGGGCGTTGCCATGAATAGCCTCTTGGGCGCCGTCTCCGACGGCATCAAAATCCTGCGGCCGGAGCTGAGCGTTTTGAGCAACGATTTCAAAATCGGCGACTTTTCCGCCGTCACCTATCCCAAGCTGCTCCCCGCTGCCGCGGTGATCCTGATTTCCCTGCTGATCCTTCTGACCCTGTGCAACGAGCTGGACGTGCTGGCTCTGGGGGATGAAAGCGCCCGGGGGCTGGGGCTGAACACGGGTCTTCTGCGCACCCTCTTTCTCATGCTGGCGGCTGCCCTGGCAGGCGCGGCGGTGAGCGTGGCGGGGCTATTGTCCTTTGTGGGGCTGCTGGTGCCCCACGCGGTGCGCCGGGTGTCCACCGGCGAAGCCCGGCAGCTTCTGCCCCTTTGCGCCCTTTTCGGCGCGGGCTTCGTCACCCTGTGCGATACCATCGCCCGGGTGGCCTTTGCCCCCTATGAACTGCCCGTGGGCATCATCATGGCATTTCTGGGCGCGCCCTTCTTCCTGTTCATTCTGGTGAAGGGGAAAGGAGGGCACAGCCGTGGTTGAAATACAAAAGCTTTCGGGGGGCTACGGGAAAAGACGCGTGCTGGAAAACGTCTCCATGTGCGCCCGGGCAGGGGAGATCACCGCCGTTTTGGGCCCCAACGGCTGCGGAAAATCCACCCTTCTGAAAACCATCTGCGGCATATTGCCCCCCG
>JAQXNO010000125.1 GCA_029098045.1 Bacillota bacterium | reverse complement strand
GTTCATCATCCCAGTCTTCAGTAAAAGGATTGTAAACCAATCTCAGCTGTCCATCTTTTAGACGGTATACATTCTTCACTTCTTGATATCTCCTAAAATCATTAAGAGAATTGCGACCGAAATTGTTTTTATCAGCAAGTTTTATTTCCAATGAATTTATCCTTTCTTACGAATATATCGTATGTAGGCGTAGGCTCATTTCCTATTTTCTTGACAAAAGAACAACCGTCTCCACATGGCTGCATCTCGGAAAGAGATCGGCGGCCATGGCATTTTGCAGGACATAGCCGCGTGCCTTCAGCGCAGCCACGTCCCGGGCAAGGGTCGCCGGGTCACAGGAGACGTAGACGATGCGGCGGGGGGCGAAGCGGGAGAGGGCTTCAATGGTGTCGGCATTGAGACCCTTGCGCGGGGGATCGACGATCACCACGTCCGCCCGGATGCCCTTGCGTTCCAGCTCCAGAGCGGCCTGACCTGCATCACCGCAGAAAAATTCCGCGTTTTCGATGCCGTTTCGCCGGGCATTGTCTCTGGCATCCTCCACCGCCTGCGGGATCACCTCCACACCGATGACCTTCCCCGCGGCGGCAGCCATGGCAAGGGTGATGGTGCCCACGCCGCAGTACAGATCCAGAACCGTGTCCGCTTTTGTGATTTGCGCCTGAGAGATGGCGGCTTCATAGAGCCGCTGGGCCTGATGGTGGTTTACCTGATAGAAAGAGCGGGGGGAGAGACGGAAATTCAGACCGCAGAGGGTATCCTCAATGTAGCCCGGACCATGGAGGGTGACAAAGGCGTCGCCCAGAACGGCGTTGCCCTTTTTGGTGTGGATGCTCAGCACCAGCGTGGTGAAGCCGGGGATCTTCTTCAGCTGCGCCACCAGCGCGTGGGCTTTGGGAATGCTGCGGCCGTTGATGACCAGACACACAAGAATCTGCCCCGAAACGGCGCCACGGCGGACGTAAATATGCCGCAGAAGTCCCGTGTGGGAGGTTTCGTCATAGACGGACACATGGTTTTGATTTACATAATCCATAACAACGGACTTGACCCGGTCGGTCTCCTCCGGCAGAATCAGGCAGCGGTCGTTTTCCACCACATCGTGGGTGCCGGCGCGGAAGAAGCCTGCATAGGCACGGTTTTTCTTTGCGGCCACCGGGTACTGAGCCTTGTTGCGGTAGCCGCGGCAGGTGGGCGCGGCCAGAATGGGCACGGATTCCAGCTGCTCGCCGCCGATGCGGTTCAGGCAGGCTCTCACCCGTTCGGCCTTCAGCCGGGTTTCCTCCTCATAATCCATGTGCCAGAAGTCACAGCCGCCGCAGAGCTTTGCAACCGGGCATTCCCGGTTCACCCGGTGGGGGGATTTTTCGAGAATTTCCACGATTTTCCCCGCTGCCCAGGTCTTGCGCACCAACTCAACACGAATCCGGCAGCGTTCCCCGGCCACCGCGTTGGGAATGAAGACAGCGCAGCCCTCAATGTGGGCGATGCCCTGCCCCTCGGTGGTATAGTCGGTGATGGTGGCCTCGTAGACCTGATTTTTAGTTAACATAACTTGTTCTCCATGGTGATGCTTCGCTGTTTCAGCCCCATTTTTTCGTAGAAGCGCATGGCGCTGTCATTGCCGCACCAGACATTCAGGGTCAGAAAGGCACAACCGATTTCTTTGGCATAGGCAACCGCATGGTCGTAGAGCACGCTGCCGATATGCTGCCCGCGGCGGGTTTCGTCCACGCACAGGTCGTCGATATACAGTTCCTTACGGTCGGTCAGTGCGGTGCTGCCGGTGTAGTCCCGGATCTGGCAGAAGCAGTAGCCCGCCACAGAACCGTTGTCGTCTGCGACAAAAATGGGTTTGCTTTCATCCTTCAGAAGCGCCTCCAGAGCCGCTTCCGTGTATTTCAGGGCATTGGGGCGGAAAATATCCGGGCGGATGTCATGGTGGACACCGCCAACCTGATATAAAAGATTGACCATGCCGGGAATGTCCTGCGTCTGCGCAAGTCGAATGTTCATGAAAATCACCTGATTGCTTCAAATTTACGCTTTATTGTAACATAAAATATGAGCCGGGTAAAGGGATTCTTGCGAAGATGGGCGAAATGTGTTACAGTACAGAGAAAGACAAAAAAGGAACGACGTATATGACCTACGAGAATTGTACCCTTTGCCCCCGGGTCTGCGGCGCGAACCGCGCGGGCGGAAGCGTCGGCTACTGCCGCTGCCCCGGCGTGGCGATGGTTGCCAAAGCCATGATTCACCAATGGGAAGAGCCCGTCCTTGCCGGCAGCGGCGGCAGCGGTGCCATCTTCTTTTCCGGCTGTACCCTGGGCTGCAGCTACTGCCAGAATGGGCAGATTTCCCGGGGCCCGGTGGGAAAGGCCGTCACATCCGGGCAGCTGCGTGCCATGATGGAGGCGCTGATCGCCCGGGGCGCGGAGAACATCGACCTTGTGACCCCCACCCATTACCTGCCCACGATCCTGCCCGCTCTGGAGCCGAAGCTGCCGGTGCCGGTGGTGTACAACTGCGGCGGTTATGAGCGGGTGGAGGTACTGCGGGCGCTGGAGGGGAAGGTGGATATCTACCTGCCCGATCTGAAATACGCGGACGCCGCCCTTGGACGCGCCCTTTCCGGGGCGGGGGATTACTTCCCGGTGGCAACCGCCGCCATCCGGGAAATGGTGCGCCAGACGGGGCCGGTACAGTGGGCAGGTGACAGAATCACCCGGGGTACTGTCATCCGGCATCTGATTCTGCCGGGCTGCGTGGACAATTCCCTGCGTGTGCTGGACTGGATTGGGGAAACCTTTGCCCCCGGGGAGGTTCTGGTCAGCCTCATGCGCCAGTATACCCCCATGGGTGGGCTTCCCGCACCCTTTGACCGGCCCATTACCGATGAAGAATTTGACGCGGTACTCAGCTGGATGTATCTGAACGATCTGGACGGGTTCACCCAGGAGGCGGATGCTGCCGGCCGCGGGTTCATCCCGGATTTTTGAGCGGAATTTGTTGAAACAGCAGCCAATTTGTGGTAAAATGCGACACATGGATGTATCCTGCATTTTGTGTGAGGAAATTGATATGGAACGTTATTTTTCTCTCTCTTTGGAGCATTTGCGCATCCCCTGCAAAATCTATGAGCCGGATTTCGGCGCGCCGCAGCGCTGCATTCTGGGTGTCCATGGCTTTGGCGCCGGGAAGGACACACAGATTCTGACCGCCCTTTCGGAAGAGATGGCGATCTTCGGCGCTGCGACGGTATGCTTTGACTTTCCCGCCCATGGGGACAGCCCCCTGCAGAGCGACGCGCTGACGCTTCAAAACTGCGTGGAAACACTGCTGCATACCGCCCAGTGGACCCACAACCGCTACCCGGACGTGGATTTCTGCGTTTTTGCCAGCGGGTTCGGCGCCTATGTGACCCTCATAGCGCTGGAACAGCTGGAAAGCCGTGTGGGTAAGGTCAAGCTGGTGCTGCATACCCCCAATCTGCGGATGTCCGAGACGCTTCTGGGCATGGTGCGCATGACGGCGCAGCAGCTGAAAGCGGCAGGCAGTGTGGTGCTGAATGCAGAGCGCAGCTTTTCCGTGTCCTATGACTTTTTTGAGCAGCTGCGGGCGAACACAGCACTGGTGAGCTACGACAGCCCCATGCTGGTGCTGCACGGGGAGCTGGACGAGATTCTTCCCATTGATGATATGCTCAGCTTCCGCCGGATCAATGAAGCCTGCCGGCTGGTGGTGATCCCCGGGGCGGATCATCAGTTCCGTACCCCCGGCGCCTGGGATATGGTGGTGGATCTGACACGGGACTGGTTTGAGTTTGAACAGGTGCTGCTGTGCGATTGGAGATGAAAAAATGGAACCGATTGTGGAGTTCTCCCATGTGACCATGGACTTTCCCGGCATTCGCGCCAATGACGATGTGTCCCTTTCCATCCGAAAGGGCGAGGTCTTTGCGCTGGTGGGTGAAAACGGCGCGGGCAAGTCCACCCTGATGAACATCCTCTATGGCATTCTGACCCCGACTGCCGGCCAGGTGCGCATCAAGGGGGAGCAGGTGACGCACTTCAACCCGAAATTTGCCATGAGCAGGGGTGTGGGCATGGTGCATCAGCACTTCATGCTGGTTCCCAGCTTCACGGTGGCGCAGAATATCGTCATGAGCCGGGAGCCGCGGAAGGCCGGGATCTTCTTCGACGAGGCGGCGGCCTGTGAAGCGGTGCGGAAGCTGTCCAAAGAATACGGCCTGCAGGTGGAGCCCACGGATATTGTGGGACAGATCAGCGTCGGCCTGCAGCAGCGTGTGGAGATATTGAAGACCCTCTACCGGGGCGCGGATGTGCTGATTCTGGACGAACCCACCGCGGTGCTGACACCGCAGGAGACGGAAGAGCTTTTTGCCGTGCTGCGCCACGTGACGGAAGAGAAGGGCATGACGATCATCATCATCACCCACAAGCTTTATGAGGTGATGGCCATCTCCCAGCGGGTGGGGGTCATGCGGCAGGGCAGGCTCATCGCCGTGGAAGAGACAAAGAATGTCAGCGAACGGATTCTGGCATCTCTCATGGTAGGCCGGGAGGTGCTGCAGGAGCCGGTGGTTAAGACCGGGGAACCCGGCGCGGTGAAAATCGACCTGAAGGATGTGTGGGTGCCCGACAACCGGGGTCTGCCTGCTGTTCAGGGCATGAACCTGCAGGTGCGCGCCGGGGAGATTCTGGGCATTGCCGCCATTGAAGGAAACGGCCAGAGTGAGCTTCTGGAGGCCATTACGGGCATGCGCCCCTATGCGGGTAAGATTTTTGTGGGCGGCAGGGACATTGTGGGACTTGATCCCGGCCAGATCCGCAGGCTGGGTCTTGCCCATGTGCCGGAGGACCGGCTGGCCACCGGCATCGACAAGGACGCGGATATTTCCGACAATCTGCTGGTGGGACGCCACAGGGAGCCGCGCTTCACCAGATGGGGCTTTCACCTGCTGCGCAAAGAAGTACGAAGATTCGCTTCGGAGGTCTACGACAGATTCGACATCCGCTCCTCCGGTTTGGAAACCCCGGCGGGCAGCCTCTCCGGCGGGAATATGCAGAAGGTGGTCATTGCCCGGGAGTTCTCCTTTGATGCGGATGTGTATGTGATTGCCCAGCCCACCCGTGGTGTGGACATCGGCGCCATCGAGTTTATCCATCAGAAGATTCTGGAAAAGCGTGCGGGTGGTGCGGCGGTGCTTCTGTGCAGCGCGGATCTGGATGAGGTGCTGCGGCTGTCCGACCGGGTGATTACCATCTATGAGGGCAAAATCACCGGTGAATTTGACAGGGATCATCTGGACAAAAGTGAGATCGGCTACTACATGACAGGCGTAAGAGAGGAGGCAGCCCATGAAGAAGCGCATTGACTGGGGTTACCTTGCCTCCCTGGCTGCGGCGGTGGTGCTGGCGCTGCTGGTGGGCGCGGGAATCATGCTCCTCACCGGGCACGACCCGCTGGAAGCCTACAGGGAGCTGGTCAAGGGTGCCACCGGCTGCAGCAGCTGGGCAGACCTTCTGCACCTGTTCACCAAGCGGCAGTTCGGCAACACCATTGAGTATGCCATGGTGCTGTTTTTGACGGGACTTGCCTGCGCCATCGGCGCCCGGGTGGGAATCTTCAACGTGGGCGGCGAGGGTCAGCTGTATCTGGGCGCCATTGTGTCTGCCTACATCGGCGTTCTGCTGGCAGGGAAAAGTCCGTGGCTGGCCATCCCTGCGGCGGCGCTGGGTGCCATGGCCATCGGCGGATTCTACGCCTGGATTCCCGGCGTACTGAAGGTGAAGCTGAAGGTCAACGAGGTCATCACCACCATTATGATGAACACCATCGCCATCTACCTGTGTGCGTATCTTTCCTCTGGCCCCTGGAAAACCACCCAGCCCAACCGGGTCTCCGGCACGGAAACCCTGGCGGAGAACCTGCGCTTTTCCCGGCTGATCCCCGGCTCCAACCTGACCGGCGCGATTTTCGCCTCCGCCGTCATCGCGTTTTTGATCTGGTATGTGATGGCCAAGACCACAAAGGGCTATGAGATGAAGCTGATCGGTGACAACCCCCGATTCGCGAAATTCTCCGGCCTGAAGGTGGATCGCACCATCATCGGCGCCATGGCCATCTCCGGCGCCATCTGCGGCCTTGTGGGTATGTTTGAGGTCTACGGGCTCAAGGGAAACTATCAGGACGGCATCTCCAATGAGTACTATTTCGACGGCCTTCTGGTGGCCATGATTATGCGCTACCGGCCGGTGGGAATCATCTGCATGAGCTTCGCCTTCGCATTCTTAAAAGTGGGCGCCATGGGCATGGAACTGAATGCCGGTGTGCCCGGGGAGCTGTATCGCATCATTCAGTCCGTGATTATTTTCTTCCTGGCGGCACAGAGCGGTGTGAAAGCAATTCTGGAGGGCAAAAAGAAGGGAGGCGGCAAGAATGGGTAGTATTTTCACAGCCGGACTCTTCCGCCAGATGCTCCGTTCCGCCACACCCGTGGCACTGGCTGCCCTGGGCGGCTCCATGACGGAACACGCGGGCATCATGAACATCGGTATGGACGGCATGATCCTCATCGGCGCCTTTACCGCCGTGGCGGTGAGCATTGCCACAGGCTCTGCCTTTCTGGGCACGCTGGCGGCCATTTTGGTGGGTATCCTGCTGGGGCTGTTCTTTGCGCTGTTCGTGGTCAAATTCAAAAGTGATGAATTTATCATCGGCACAGCCCTCAACATCTTTGCCGGGGGTCTGACCACCTTCCTGCTGTGGGCGATTTTTGACGTTCGCGGCACGGTGCGCACCACGGTGGGGCTGCCCACGGTGGATCTGGGCATCATCGGAAAAATTCCGTTTCTTGGCCAGATTATCAGCGGCAATTCCCTGTTTATCTATCTGACCGTGGCGCTGGTATTTATCATGTGGGCCTTTGTCTACCGCACCCCCGTGGGCTTCTGGATTCGTGCCGCAGGGGAGCATCCCGGCACGCTCCGCACCGCCGGCATCAGCCCGGAGAAGATGAAGTGGCTGTCGTCGGTGATCTGCGGCGCGTTCTGCGGTCTGGCAGGGGCGCAGCTGGCGCTGGGCAACGTGACCATGTTCTCTGAGGGCATGAGCAACTCCCGGGGCTATGTGGCCTTTGCCTGCGTGATCTTCGGCGGCGCCAATCCCCAAAAGGCATATCTGGCCGCGCTGATGTTCGGCTTCTTCGATGCTCTGGGCTACCGGCTGCAGGAGTATCATATCAGCGCCAATCTGACTTCCATGATTCCCTATGTGATCACCGTGTGCATGATGGTGTATGTGGTGGTACGCAGCAACAGACGAAAACCCGTAACCGCATAAAGATGGCCCGGATGAACGCATCCGGGCCATTTTTTGCAGTTGTCTGATTATTTGCCGGCGATGGAAAGACCGTCCACCCGGACACTGGGAGCGCCGAAGGCGGTCATGCCCATGGCCATGGGCAGGGTGCAGTTGTCGGCAATGGCGGTGATGTCTTTCAGCAGCTGATAGAAATTGCCTGCCACGGTGAAGGACTTGACGGCGCGGGTCCTGACACCGTTTTCGATCATAAAGCCGGCGCTTTGCAGGGAGAAGTCGCCGCTGATGGGATTGGCACCGGCATGAAGTCCGCCCAGAGAGTGGATATAGACGCCGTGATCGATTTCGCTGAGAAGCTCTGCCTCGCTCACTTTACCGGGGGCGATGAACATGGTGAAGGGACGCACCCCCACGGCGGCATCGTAGCCTGATTTGGAGGCATTGCCGGTGGTTGCCTTGCCTGCCACGGCGGCAGTCTTCAGATTGTACAGCAGCGTACACAGCCTGCCGTTTTCGATGATGTTCTTCTTGTAGGTGGGGCTGCCCTCAGCGTCAAAGTTGATGGGCATGGGATTTTCCTTGTGGAAAGGATCGTCCACCAGCGTCACAATTTCGGAGGCGATCTGTTCCCCCTCTTTTCCGCCCAGCTGAGAAAGACCCTTTTGGGCGGCTTCGGAGGAGAAAATGCCGGAGAAGGTGGATAAGAGAGCGCTCATGGCATCGGGGTCGAATACCACGGGGTACTGCCCCGTAGGCGCGGGCTCACCGCCCAGACCGGCGATGGCACCGTCCACGGCCTTTTTTGCCAGTGCGTCGGTGTCGATTTCGTCCAGCTTGCCCAGCTTGATCTGGTAATCATTTGCCATCTCCTTGCCATCGGAGACCACGCCCAGCGCCACCAGACCGGAAACATGATTGCTGTATTGCAGATCCAATCCTCTGGAGTTGCAGATGGCAATCTCACACTGCTCCACGATGCCATTGGCCTGACAGCCGTCGATGACCGCGGGATTTGCGGCATAGAGCTTCTCCTGCATCTGCAGGGTGACGGCAATCAGCTCCTCCGTGGTGGGTAGGCCGTAGGGTGTGGTGCACAGGGGCGCATATTCCTGTCCACCCTCGCCCAGGAACACCTGCTCCTCCGATTCCAGAAGGGCAGCGGAGTCCGCGGCCTTGGTCACAATGGCCATTGCCTGGGCAGGGCTCAGCTCTTCCGTGGAGGCATAGCCCATCTTGCCGCCCACGATGCAGCGGAAGCATACGCCGCCGGTGCGGGAGGAGGAAAACTCGTTGATGCTGTGGCGGAAGGTGTCCACGCTGATGCTGGAGCCTGCCTGATAATAAAGCTCGTATTCGGTAATGCCGGCCTTTTCGCAGCAGTCGATGACAAGCTGTTTGAATGCGTTAAAATCCATAGCGATACCTCCTTATCTGCCGCCGACGGTGATGGAAGAGACTCTGACCAGAGGCTGACCCACGTTGGTGGGGACGTTGCCGCTGGAAGAACCGCACATACCCTGACCCATGGCCATATCGGTGCCGACCATGTCGATGTTCTGAATCACATCGCTGCCCTTGCCCACCAGAGAAGCACCCCGGACGGGCTCACAGATCTTGCCGTTTCGGATGATGTAGCCCTCGTTGACGGCAAAGTTGAATTCGCCGGTGACGGGGTTGACGGAGCCGCCGCCCATCTCCTTGGCATACAGGCCGTATTCGATGGAGGCGATGATGTCCTCATTTTTGTCATCGCCCGGGGCAATGTAGGTGTTGGTCATACGGGACGTGGTGGTGTAGGCATAGCTCTGACGGCGGGCATTGCCGGTGGATTCCATACCCATGCGGCGGCCGTTGAACAAGTCGATCAAATAGCTCTTCAGAATGCCCTTTTCGATCAGCACAGTCCTCCGGGCGGGAGTGCCCTCGTCGTCGATGTTGATGGAGCCCCATGCGTTGGGGATGGTGCCGTCATCGATGGCAGTCACCTTCTCATTGGCGATTTTCTGCCCCAGCTTGCCCGCAAACTGGCTCTGACCGTAGGCAACGCTGGAGGCTTCCAGACTGTGGCCGCAGGCCTCGTGGAAAATCACGCCGCCGAAGCCGTTTTCAATGGCAACCGGCATGACACCGGCAGGGCAGTAGCCGGCACCGGCCATGGTCACGGCCTGCCGGGCGGCATGGATGCCCACTTCTCTGGGCACCACGTTCTCGAACATCTCAAGACCCATGCGGCGTCCGGGACTGCAGGAGCCGGTCTGGGTTTCACCCTGAACCTCCGCGATCGCGTGGATCATCATGCGGGTGCGGATCTGGCGATCCTGTGCGTACAACCCTTCCGTGGAGGCGATCAGAATGTTGTGATCCACATCCAGCAGGGTGCCGTTGACCTGAACGATGGAATCGTCATATTCTCTGGCGGCAAAGTAGCCTTCCTTCAAAATGGCAATCTTCTCCCGATTGGAAACGGAGGCGGGGACGATGCGGATGGGGTGAATGTCACCAAAGAGACGTTCCTTGAGCACGATGTCAATCTGGGCACTGCCCTGACCCAGCGCCTCGGCAGCCGCTTCCGCACAGCGGAGCAGACCTTCCTCACTGGTGTCCACGGTGGATGCCATGACGGAGCGAAGACCCTTGTAGATGCGCACCGCCGCACCGGCGATGACGGCATCCTTGATGGAATCGACCTTGTTTGCAATCATGTTGATGGAGTGATTGACGGTATTTTCTGCGAAGATTTCCGCATAGTCGGCGCCGGTTGACACCGCTTTTTGCAGAACGCGCTGACAAATTTCACGACTGATCATGGGCAAACTCCTTTTTGTTGATGATATGAGGACATATTACCACGGGCAGTGGAAAAAAGCAAGCGGCACGCAAGGAAATGCGTGCCGCAGATCCTATTTATACTGCTTCCCTGATGCCCAGCCCCATCATAGTAAACACGCGCGTGGTGGAAAAATGTGACGACAAGGCAAAAAGCTACCCGTTTCCCAGCCAATTAAAAGGCACCGCGCCGATTGCGTTGTATAGCTTCATAAAACGCAATATGAATACCTGCACCCCCGGCGATGCGTCGCCTGGAGGGGTCTGGGGAGGTGGCTCGATTGCGGGAGGCGGCGTGTCGCCGCTGACAATGCGAGCCTGAAAGGCCGGCAATAATCGTTACGCCATTGGGCTCTCCCGATTCGTAACCGTGGTGGTCATCCCCTCCCCAGCCGGCTTCTTTGGTGACTTTCTTGCCGGGACACACTCCAGGACAGACTTCCCTCAAACCTTCCCATCCGAAAGTTTCGGAGGGAAAGATAGTGTGAAAGAAAACCGTCAGGGTTGTCTTTCGCGTTCAATCAAAGCGTCTTTCAAACTTCAAATAAGTTTGAAAGACGTAGGCAGCGTGGCAAAAAATTTTTGACACGCTGACCCTCCGGAGGAACCGGCACCATCAGATTTGCGGAAAGTTTTCGGAAGATCAGCGGCATCTTGCCGACACGCACAGGATAAAAGAATCTGATACCCTGAGATTCTTAGTCTTTGCGGCAAACTGAAGCGGCACGCAAGGAAATGCGTGCCGCAGGAATGTTATTCACAGCTGATGACGTGGGCACCCTGAAATTCCACATGCAGGGGAAGCATCTGCCAGTTGGCGGTGGTGATGGCATCCAGTTTTTTGGACAGCTTTTCCTGCAGCTTGGGATCCTGGGTGATGCAGAGCAGGGTGGGACCCGCACCGGACAGGCAGAAGGCCGCCCCGGTGGTGCGCACCAGATTCTCAATTGCCTCGTAGTCCGCGATCAGCTTTTTGCGGTAGTTCTGGTGCAGCCGGTCCTGCATGGCGGTGCGCAGCAGCTTTTCGTCGCCCAGCTCCAGAGCCTTCAGCACCCGCGCGCCGTGGGAGATGTTGTAGATGGCATCCGCCCGGCTGACCTGATCCGGCAGGGCGGCTCTGGCCTTGGCGGTAGAGAGACTAAAGTCCGGGATCAGGGCAAGGAACTGCCAGTCGGGATGCAGGGGGAAGCTGACCGTAACGGGCAGACCGTTGTCCACCATGGAGGCGGTGAGCCCGCCGAAAAAGGCGGGAGCCAGATTGTCCGGGTGACCTTCCATGGCATTGGTGATGTTCAGAAGTCCCTGAGTACTGAGCTTGTTGCCCCGCAGCACATTGGCGCCCATGGCACCGGCCACCAGCAGGGCGGCGGAAGAGCCGAGACCCCGGCACACGGGGATATGGGCATCGATGTGGATTCTGATGCCCCGCAGCTCCTCGCTCATGGTGGCAAGGGCGGCGCAGTAGGAGACGTAGGCCAGATTGTCCGGCCCGGTGAACTCTTCGGGACAGCCGGTGATTTCAAGTCCGGATTCCGTTTCCTCAAAGGTCACGTCGGTGAAAAGACTCAGAGCGCAGCCGAAGGCGTCAAAACCGGGCCCCAGATTGGCAGTGGTGGCCGGAACGCGGATGGTGACTCGTTTCATATATGATCTCTCCTTACAGTCCCAGAACAAAGTTCAGCATTTCCTCTTTTTCGATGACACCGGTGTGGCGTTCCGGTTTTCCCTGCAATGTGGCAAGGTTTTTCGGAATGGGAACCCCCGTCAGAGCTTCCAGATGCGCCATCTGGTCGAACTCGTTACCGCTCAGCTCGCCGCCGATGGCCGAAAGCACCGCAGCGGGGAACTTGTAGGGGGAGGCGGTGGACAGAACCACCATGGGGCGGGTATCACCCGTCTGGCTTACATAATCTTCCGCTACAGCCCAGGCGGCAGCAGTGTGGGGATCACACAGGTAATGCTGCTTTTCCCAGACTCTGGCGATGGCTGCGGCGGCCTTTTCGTCGTCACAGAAGCCGGCCCAGAATTCTTTGCCAATGGCAGTGCGCATCCACTGGGGAACGGTATACACACCGTCCCGGTTCAGCGCTTCCATGAGGTGCCCGACCAGCGCCGTATCACAGCCGCTCATCAGATACAGCAGCCGCTCCAGATTGGACGACACCAGAATGTCCATGGAGGGGGAGGTGGTTTTCAGCAGGGGACGGCGCCTGTCGTAGGTGCCGGTGCGGATGAAGTCCGTCAGCACGTTGTTGGCGTTGGAGGCGCAGATCAGCATACCCACCGGAAGCCCCAAGAGCTTTGCAAGGTAACCGGCCAGTATGTCGCCGAAATTACCCGTGGGAACGCAGTAGTTCACCGGATCACCCGGACGGATGCTGCCCGCATCCAGCAGATCCCGGTAAGCCTTGAAATAGTACATCACCTGCGGCGCCAGACGGCCGATGTTGATGGAGTTGGCAGAGGACAGGTCGAAGGGCAGATCCCTGCCCTGACAGGCGGCAAAGATGTTTTTGACACCGGTCTGGGCATCGTCAAAATTGCCGCGGACGGCGCAGACGGTCACATTTTCGCCCTCCTGCGTCACCATCTGCGTCCGCTGCACCCGGGAGACGCCCCCATCGGGATAGAACACGCAGATTTTCACGCCGGGCACATCCGCAAAGCCTGCCAGTGCGGCCTTGCCGGTGTCGCCGGAGGTGGCAGTGAGGATCATGATTTCCTTTTCGGCACCGCATTGTTTCATGGCGGCGGTCAGCAGCTGGGGCAGCATGGAAAGCGCCACATCCTTGAAGGCCGATGTGGGGCCGCGGAACAGCTCCAGCACCGAGAAATTGCCGACGGCCACGGTGGGCGTCAGATCCTCCGTCTGGAATCTGCCGGTGTACGCTCTGGAAACAAGCTCCTTCATATTGGGAATATCCGGCAGCAGCGCGGAAAGGATGGCGCAGGACATCCCCTGGGCATCCAGCGTCAGACAGTGCCGCCAGTCGAAGCCGGGGATGAATTCCGGCATGTAAAGGCCGCCGTCCGGCGCAAGACCTGCCAGAACGGCCTGGGCGCTGTCTGCGGTTGGCGTGCTGCTGCGAGTTGAGTGGTATAGCATGGTGTCCCTCCTCCGGAAACGGTCGGTTTCTCTGCTTTCTGCACAAATCCTTGCCGAAATCCCGGAAATACTTGTTTTTTTGTGTGATTTCTTTTTGGGTAAGCTTATGATATACTGTTTCTCAACAAAAAGCAAGTGTTTTCGAATCGGGCACACCCAATTCTACATTGTGACAAAAATGACCTTGATAATGGAGGATGAATTCATGAAAATCGGTCTGCTGGGTTTTGGTGTCGTTGGACGCGGTGTTTACGAGATTACCGAAAAGCGCGATGATATGCAGGTGGCAAAGGTGGTCTGTCTGGAGGATGTGTTTCTCCCCGACGCGGAAGTGACACGGGATGTGAAGAAGGTTCTGGAGGACGATACCATCGATACGGTGGTCGAAGCCATGGGCGGACTGCATCCTGCCTATGAGTTTGTCCGTGCTGCCTTGGAAGCAGGTAAGAATGTGGTGACCTCCAACAAAGCGCTGGTTGCCACCTTCTACGACGAATTGCTGCCTCTGGCAGAGCGCATGGGTGTGGGCTTCCGCTGCACCGCGGCGGTGGGCGGCGGCATCGGCTGGCTCAGCGAGGTGGAGCGTTCCCGCCGGATCCAGACCATCCATCAGGTGGGCGGCATCATGAACGGCACCTGCAACTACATTCTGGACTCCATGACCAGACTGGGTGTGGACTATGCCGACGCGCTCCGTCAGGCCCAGAAGCTGGGCTATGCCGAGGCAAACCCTGCCACCGATGTGGAGGGCACCGATACCTGGCATAAGATCATCCTCTCCGCCAACATCGCCTTCGGCGTGAGCCTCAACCGGGACCAGGTGCTCAAGGCCGGTATTCAGAATATCACCGCCGCCGACGTGGCCAATTTTACGGCCAGAGGTCTTGTGTGCAAGCTGGTCTCCACCGGCAAGCAGAGCGATGGCAGGTACGCCGCCTATGTGCAGCCCACCCTGTTCCCCGTCGGGACGCCGGAATCCGCCGTGCCGCTGAATTATAACCTGATTACCCTCATCGGCGATGTGTCCGACCGCATGAGCTTCTTCGGTCAGGGCGCAGGCCGCTATCCCACCGCATATAATGTGGTTCAGGACTGCGTGGACATCTTAAGCGGAAAGGGCTTCTACTGCGGCTACGGCAGGAAGGTGGAAGTGGACAATTCCGATAAGCTGTGCTACTATGTCCGGGGCGAACAGGATGCCTGGCTGGCAGAGCATACCGCCGGGCAGTGGGACGGCGCCGTGGTAACGAAGCCTGTCTCCGTCAGCCGGATGCATGCATGGCTTGCCGACCATCCCGGCGCGTTCATTGCGGCACTGGCGTAACGGCAATCCCTTTTCACGAAAGAAGGAAGAAACATGAAAGTAACGAAATTCGGCGGCTCCTCCATGGCGGATGCGGGCCAGTACCGAAAGGTCAAAGAGATTATTGAATCCGATCCTGCCCGCCGGGTGGTGGTTGTTTCCGCCGCCGGTAAGCGTTTCCAGGACGACCACAAGATTACGGATCTGCTGTATCTGTGCTACTCCCACACCAAATACGGTGTGCGCTGCGACGCGGTGTTCGACATGGTGGCGTCCCGCTACTGCGAAATCCGGGATGAGCTGGGTCTTGAGCTGGATCTGGAGACGGAATTTGCCCAGCTGAAGGAACGCATCGACAAGAAGAAGGTGACCCGGGAGGAGCTGGTCAGCCGGGGCGAGTATTACTCCGCCAAGCTGATGGCCGCGTTTCTGGACTTCCAGTTTGTGGATGCCGCGGATTGGGTGAAATTCAATCTGGACGGCACCGTGGATATGGAACAGACCTATCAGGCGCTGCGGGAGCTGAGCTGGATTGGCAAGGGCATTGTGACCCCCGGCTTTTACGGCGTGATGCCCGATGGCAGCATCCACACCTTCTCCCGGGGCGGCAGCGACATCACCGGCTCTCTGGCAGCGGCCGCGCTGGACGCGGAGGTCTATGAAAACTGGACGGATGTTTCCGGCATCCTGATGGCAGACCCCAGAATTGTTGACAATCCCCAGGCGATCGCCGAGGTGACCTACGACGAGCTGCGGGAGCTGAGCTATTCCGGCGCCCAGGTGCTTCACGAGGGTTCCATCTTCCCGGTGCGCGAAAAGAATATTCCCCTCAATATCCGCAATACCAACGCCCCCAATGATCCCGGCACCATCATCAAGGAGCGCTTTGATGAGTGCCACGACCCCGACCGGTTCATCACCGGCATCACCGGCATGAAGGATTTCTCCATCATTGCCCTGTCCAAGAAGGGCATGAGCAACCAGGTGGGCGTTCTGCACAAGGTTCTTACCGTTCTGGTACGCCACGGCATCAGCGTGGACTATGTGCCCAACGGCATCGACAATGTTTCCGTGGTCATTCCCACCGAGGCACTGGCACCGCATCTTTACAATGTGCTCAGTGAGATTCAGAATGAAGTGGAACCCGATACGCTGGATGTTTACGACAAGATCGCGGTGGTCGCGGCAGTGGGTCGCAAGATGGCCTTCCGCCCCGGCATCTCCGGCAAGATTTTCGCCGCTCTGGGTGAAGCGGGCATCAACATCCGCATGATTAACCAGGGCCCCGACGAACTGAACATCATCTTCGGCGTTGACAACAGGGATTTTAAGAGCGCCATCCGCGTGCTGTACGACAGCTTTGTGAATAAGTAATTTCTGCGTGGCGGTGCAGTGGCACGCAGCATTCTGAAACCGGAGGTAATATCCATGAAAACCTATACTGTTGCTGTTCTGGGCGCAACCGGCGCCGTGGGACAGGAAATGATCAAAATTCTGGAAGAGCGCAATTTCCCCGTGGGGAAGCTGGTGCCTCTGGCATCGGAAAGAAGCGCGGGCAGGAAGATACTCTTCAAAGGTGAGGAAGTGACCATTCAGGAAGCCTGCGATGGGGCATTCGAAGGAGTGGACATTGTTCTGGGCGCCGCCGAGAACGACATTGCGAAGCGGTTTGCCCCTGCCATCGTCAAGGCCGGAGCCGTCTTTGTGGACAATTCCTCTGCCTTCCGTCTGGACCCCAAGGTGCCGCTGATCGTTCCCGAAGTCAACCCGGAGGATGCGGCCTGGCACAGCGGCATTATTTCCAACCCCAACTGCTCCACCATCATCACGGTCACGGCGGTCAACGCCCTGAACCGGCTGTCTCCCATCCGCACCATGACCGCCTCCACCTATCAGGCGGTTTCCGGCGCAGGTGCCGGCGGCCCCATTGAGCTGATGAACGAGGTGGAGGCACTGCGTGAGGGAAAGACCTATGAACCCAGGGTATTCTCCCACCAGATCGCTTACAATCTGATTCCCCAGATCGGCGGCGAGCAGATGGACGGCTACACCAGCGAGGAAATGAAGATGCAGAACGAGGGGCGCAAGATCATGCACCTGCCCGAGCTGAAGGTTTCCTGCACCTGTGTCCGGGTTCCCGTGGTGCGCAGCCACTCCATTTCCGTCAGTGTCCATTTTGACCGCACTGTCAGCGTGCAGGAGGTGCGTGAGGTGATCGCCAATGCCCCCGGCTGCCGCCTTGTGGACGATCTTGCCAACAAGGTCTACCCCATGCCGCTGGACACCTCCGATCAGGACCTCGTATTCGTGGGTCGTATCCGCCCGGATCTGACCGATGAAAAGGGCATCTGCCTGTGGTGCTGCGGCGATCAGGTTCGCAAGGGCGCTGCCACCAACTGCATCCAGATCGCAGAACTGCTGATCAAATAAGAAAACAAAAAAGTGGCTGCCTCACTGTTGCACACGTCAGTGAGGCAGCCACTTATTTGGCCTTGTGAAACCCGCCCGATGTATCGGGCGGTATTGTTTTTAGCGAGTGGAGTCAACCTGAATCTCGCCGGAGACGATCTTCCGGCTCAGTGCTTCCACCTCGGCCTTCACATCGTCGGAAACCTGCTGGGGGGCACCCTCTTCACCGTAGCCGATGCCCACATAGCCGGTCTTCATGTCGGCAACCCAGGTGGTGCCCCACAGACCGCAGTCGTCACCCTTGGCAACGTACTGGTTCACGGCATCATAGATGGAGTCGCCCACGTTCTTGCACATGGAGCAGATGATGACTTCGGGATCGATGTACTTCTGATCGGAGTCCACGCCGATGGCATAGAAGCCC
>JAQXNO010000124.1 GCA_029098045.1 Bacillota bacterium | reverse complement strand
GGGAAAGCCGATGGAAAAAATCATGAGGTGACAACTATGTGGACCTGCCCAAAGTGCGGAAGAACCTTCCGCCGAACCGAACAAAGCCATTACTGCGGGAAAGCGCCGGAGACCATCGAGGAATACATCCTGGGGCAGCCGAAAGAAGTGCAGCCGATCCTGCGGCAGCTTCAGGAAACCATCCACACGGCGATCCCTGAGGCAAAAGAGAAAATTTCGTGGAGCATGCCCACCTTCTGGAAGGGGCGCAACCTGATCCAGTTCGCGGCATCTCAGAAGCACATCGGCCTGTATCCCGGCCCTGAGGCGGTGGAGGCCTTTGCTGACCGATTGGCGGGCTATCCACCAGCAAGGGTACGATTCGCCTTCCGCTGAACCAGCCCATACCACTGGAACTGATAGCCGACATCGCCCGGTGGTGCGAAGCCGCCTATGGGAAATAGCTATGGGAGGCATGGCTGTGGATAAACAGTATGAATATGACACTGTCATCCACAAAAACCAAAGAAGAAAGTCCGGGAATTGGTAGCCAACTCCCGGACTCATTTTTTGTTCCTCCGCCAGTCGGATTCAAACCTGCAAGACGGTTGGAGGTTTCATATGACATTGCTTTAATACAAAGGCGGCCTGCCAGACTTCACCCATACAAGCCAAGTGAAGTCCCTCGTGACCGGTGTTGCCCATGATATCCCGCAGATCCAGCAGAAGTGCCTTTCGCAGATACGCCATACCCTGTTCCGTATACCCGTTTTGAAGGGCAAACAGCGCATGGCTTGCAAAGCTGAGGGTAGAATCGTGAAGACAGATCGGTTCAAAATCCTCCCACGCGGCATCTTTCTGCGCCTGCGTGAACAGATTGGGCAGGCGCGTCATGGCAAGAAGAACATCTGCCTGCTTGATGACCTTGTAGCGCTGCAGACGGTCAAAGCACACATGGTGGTAACTGGCACCTGCGTCAGGCTTGATTTTCTCCATGTCTGCCGGCTCCAGCAGATGGAGGGTTTCGTCCTGACGGAGCCTGCCGGTCACCGGGTCGCTGGGCCATTTGATGGCTCTGCGGAGCACTGCCATATGGTCGATTTCTTCCTGTGTGATTCCGAGTTTTGAATACAGTTCGTGCCGCTTCTCTTTTAGGTCTGCTGCCGCCTGAATTGCCAGATCCAGATTGTGCTGCACCATCACATTCGTGAACAGGTTGTTATTTGTGATGCCGCAATATTCATCTGGACCCTTGCAGAACAGCAGATCTACCTCACCAGTATCGGGACAGTATGTATAGCGGCTGATCCAAAACCGCGCCGTTTCGACAAAGACTTCCGCCGCCCTGTCCAGATAGAACGAATCATCACCGGACTTCTTGCAGTAGGCATCCAGCGCGTAGGCAACGTCTGCGGTGACGTGAAGTTCGCTGCAACCGATGTCCCAGGTCTCGCACTGCTCACTGCCATCCAGCGCAGCCATCCAGGGATACCGGGCACCTGCAGTGTTCATTTTCTTGGAGTGAGCCTTGGCAGCAGACAAAGAGCGAACACGATAGCCGCACAGGTTCTTGGCTGCTTCCAGATCGTTTTCCAGAAAGAAGGGAAGCATGAACATATCCGTATCCCAGAAATAGCAACCTTTGTATCTTCCATGGCTCAAACCTCTGGCACCGATGCTGACGGTTGGGTCTTTTGCATTACAACTGCCTATGAGGTTGTACATGGAAAAATGCAGACCGGTTAAGAGTTCATCATCCAGGGCCGGAAGGTTCAGATCACACCTGATCCATGTTTCTGCCCATGCCTGCTTATGTTCTTCCAGAAGCAGATCATAGTCCCAGCCTTCAGGAATACCCGCAATCCGGGGATCCAGATCTCTGGAAGTCAGGATGCAAGCAGCTTTGTCAAAGATCAATGCCTTGCCGGATTTTGCATTTGCAATGTAAGTAATATCCGTGCCATCCCTGTGGGCATACCGAAAGCCGGGGTAACGGAAGCTTGCTTCCTGCATCACGGCAAGGTTAGCCCCCAGAATATCGAAGGAACAGCAAATGCCGTTTTCTGAAGCAGACATGCTGACAAGCTTGGAGAGCTGGATGGTCTCCGCGTTGACCTTGGTCTGATCGTCGGGGATGGGGCTGTTGCAGCTGTCTGTCAGGATGCCGCTGGATATAGACAATTCCATATCCGTGCTGGGCGTGAGCCTCAATCGCTGCATAATCAGTGCGGGATGCTCTTTCGGAAGGAATCGCTGATATTCCACATCCAAAGATTTATCACCGGAACGCAGGGTGTAGCGCATGGTCAGCGTGGCTTCCTGCATATTGAGAACACGCTCGATACCGGATGCCAGTTCTGCTTCTGCACCGTCAATATAGATTCTTTCACAGACCGGAGTGGGAAGATTCACAAAGTCGGTAATGCCGGGCTTGATCTCACCAAAGATACCGGCTAAGTAAACACCCTTTTGGATTGGACGGTGGGCAGGCTCGGAGGAAATATAGCCACGAATGCCCATCCGCCCGTTACCAATGAAAAAGATGCTCTCGCAGAATTCATCAACCCAGCCGGAACCTTTTTGGGAGATCACCCAGGGAGTAAGCTGTAAATCATTTCTCATAGCGTCCCTCCTCGTGGGCAGTTTTTATGCTGTGGCACAGGAAACCTGCACAGGTTGCAAATGCAGCACCGGTGGTACAGGTGCCCGAAACCGGATCAACACTTTCGCAGGCGATACCGTTGTCCATCTCCAGAATCTCCAGTTCGCGGAATGCCTGCTCAGCATGACCGCAGAGGAGACTGTTGCACAAGCTGAGGATCCAGGGATAGGGTGCGTGGGCACAGCCGATTTCAGCAATAGGAGAATCAGCAAAACTGTACTCATAAGCTGGAGAACGGATCATGGAAACAGTATTGCACCAGATCTCGTCATTGCTATCGCAGAAACCGTAGTAGGGGAAAAGCTGCAGGCTTCCGGGGGGTTCATCGTAAATATTGTGCTGTCCCTTCAAGTCGATTGACCAACCAAAATAAGGTTTGCCCTCGTTATCATTGAAAACGCAATGCTTGTAGATGGCATTCTTGACTGCTTCCGCCTGCTGATCCAATTCAGCATACTTGTTCGGATAGAGCTTTGCCAATGCCTTCATGCTTCGCCATACCAGCATGTTATTGTAGGTCAGATAAGGATGTACGATTTCGTCATCGGTGGGCTGCAGGAATGTTTCATACAGTTCTACCTCAGGATGCTTCATGGTTGCCAATGTTTTCAGAATTTGACGGATGCCCTTCTGCACATTAGCATCATCCAGAATCTCACGATCACCAGTCTCGTTCACATAAGCTTCCAGTGCAATGATGGGGGACATCAGTTCATCCAGTTCAAAGCCGGGCTCCAGTACAGTGCCATCAATATACCGGGAATGGATGCCCAAGTTCTTTCGCTGACGTCCAAAGATGTAGTGGAGAATCTGTTCCGCCAGTTCGCGGTCTGCATCCAGAATTGCAGGATAAGCCCAGAGCAGCACATCCCGGTCCCAGTAGGCTGCGCTGACATAGTAGCGGGTGCCGCGACTGGTTGCACAGACCAATTCTTCGGTATCCATAGTAATGCCGGTAGAATAGAAAATGCAGAAGAACAGGTTGGTGTTATAGATTTCAGTCAGCTTGGGAGTTGCCATCTGGCAAACTCTCTTATCAAGCCATGCTGCGGTGCGATCGTATTCCCAGTCCCAACCACGGCGCAGCATCTCTTTGGCACTGGTGGCCGCTGCAACTTCCTCATAGCCAAGACCCCAGTAGAAAACCATCTCACGGGTTTCGCCCTTGGCGATAGTGTCATTTCTGGAGAGTATATAGTCGACCCTATTTCCGGTAACGGAATAATCAGCCTTGGTTTCTTTGTCACACATAGGTGCAAAGGCAAACATGGGAGCGCCGCAGCGGAAATCAAAGATCACGCTGAAATTCCAACCGCTTTCATAGCAGTGAGCTTTGCCGTCCAGTTCCTTATCTTCATTGATGCAATGCCAGCTGCTGTCCCAGCATCCCTTCAGACCCCATAGGATATCCGCATCATTCTTTGCGGTGAAAGACAGCTTCATGGCAAAGCCTCTTTCTCCAATCGGTGTAAGAACGGTCATGGCGAAATCATGATCGCCGACCTTGGCAGAGAGAGTGGGAATCCAGTAATGATCACGACACCACTGCATCTGCGTAAGAGGGATCTCTTCTTCGCCGACTTGAATGAAAGGCACAATCAGGGGGGTGTTTTTGCTTCCTCTGACTTCAATCAGGCCTTTGTGCTGCATGGAAAGATAGGTAAAATCTTCAATTCCTACGGTATTTGCATTGATTTTTGGTAACGAAATCATCTCATTACCGGTGGGTATATAGCGATCCATAGTAACACCTCGCAGTTTAATGTTTAACCGCTTAAATTGTTTTCTTGCTTCAAGTATAACAAAATTCGGTGGCTTGTCAATGATAATTTTAACAAAGTGCCAAAAAACTATTGACAAACCGGGTGGGAGATATTATCATAATCACAGAAAGATAATTTAAGCGGTTAAACGCATAACGAACGAAAGGAGGACGATACCATGGCAAGAACTACACTTAAGGATGTGGCTCAGCGGGCCGGTGTTACAACAGCAACGGTTTCCTATGCTCTTAGTGGTAAGCGTCCCATTTCTGAAGAGACCAAGCGTCGTGTCATGGAAGCTATTGAGGAATTGGACTATGTGCCGGATCTGAATGCCAGAAGCCTTACGATGCGCGACTCCAAGCTGATCGGCGTGGTTGTTCCCCAGACAGAACCCGGAGACCGGTTGATGTTCCAGAACAGCTTCTACAGTGAGGTCCTGGGAAGCATCGAGTATTATGCCCGCCAGCAGGGTTACCATATTTTGATTTCCGCAACTGACGCAAACGAGAGTTATCTGACCCTTGCTAAGAAGCGCAATCTGGATGGAATCATCGTCATCGGCATGTACCCCAACGATTTCTATCAGCAGATGAAGAAAACGCAGATTCCCATCGTGCTAATTGACAGCTACTGCAATGATCATTATTACCACAATATCCGTATCGACGATGCCTACGGCAGCTATCTGGCAACCCGCTATATGCTGGATAACGGACACAAGCATGTGGCTTTCTTTGCAGGTCAGATGAAGGAAAACGGCGTCATGAAAAAACGCCTGCTGGGTTACCAGCAAGCGCTCAGTGAATTTGAGATTCCGTTCAGAAGCGAATACATCTTTGAAGGCCAGATCGATTACAACAGCGGTATTGACCTGGCAAATAAGCTGATGGATTCCGGACTTCCTACCACCGGTGTTGTGGCAGCTGCTGACATTCTGGCAATCGGTGCAGCCAAGGGTTTCTTTGAAGCAGGCAAGCATGTGCCGGATGACTATTCCATCATTGGCTTTGACGATGTGGAGATTGCCCAATACATGACACCCGGCCTTACCACTGTTCGTCAACAGATTTCCTTAAAGGGGCAGAAAGCAGTAGAGTTACTGCTGAAGCATATCGAAGACCCGACCCTTCCAAAGCAGGAGGAGATTCTCCCCCTCCAACTTGTGGTGCGGGGGTCCGTCAAAAAACTGAATTGACATATCCCGTGTCACAATGGAGGAGGTGTAAAAAAAGCGGTTTGCATGCCCTCGCCAAAGTTCATGCAAACCGCAGGGAAAAGAACGTGTATGCCACTCTTTTCGCCACATTATATTTTAAGCGAATTGAGCAGTAAAATCAATTAAAAAATAATTGAGGAGGAAACAAAAATGAAGAAATCCAAGCTTTTTTCGCTGATTACCCTGGTTCTGGCAATGCTGATGGTATTTGTAGCTTGCGCTCCTGCCGCAAACAACGAAGCAGACCCCACTGAGGGCAAGTCCGATGCACAGGTTCAGACTCCTGCGGATAAGGAAGATGAGCCCGCTGCAGAGCCCGTAACCATTACCTATTGCAACTTCAACTCCTCCGGCGGCAACGAAGAGACCCTGGCAAAGATGGTCGCCGCTTTCGAGGCCGCGCACCCCAATATCAAGGTCGAGGTTGAGACCATCGGCTATGATGATTACTTCACTCAGATGCAGACCCGCGTTGCCGGTGGCACTGCTCCCGACTGCTATGAGTTGAACATCGAAAACTTCGCAGCATACGCTAACAAGGGCCTGCTAGCTGAGATCTCCGGTGTTGATGTCAGCGCTCTGAACGAAACCGCTCTTAACGCATTCAACGTTGGCGGCAAGCAGTACGGCCTGCCCGAGAGCTTCTCCAATGTTATCCTGATCTACAACAAGGATCTGTTCGATCAGGCTGGCGTTGCATACCCCACCGATGACTGGACTCAGGCTGACCTGCAGGTTGCTGCTGAGAAGATCCGCGCTCTGGGTGATGACATCTTCGGTATCTGGCAGCCCATTACCTACAATGAATTCTTCAAGGTCGTTGCACAGTACGGCGGCGCTCTGCTGAACGAAGACAAGACCCAGTTCACCATTAATTCCCCCGAGAACCTGGCAGCTGCTCAGGCTCTGGTTGACCGCGTTCTGGTTTCCAATGTCCAGCCCAATGCTGTGCAGCAGGGCGGCATGGGCGACTGGGATATGTTCATGAGCGGCCGTCTGGGCATGATCCCCACCGGTATCTGGGCATTCCAGACCTTTACCGACAATTGTGACTTCGAGTGGGACATCGTTGTTGAACCCGGCAGCACCCAGAAGGCAACCCACTTCTTCTCCAACTGTGTTGTGATGAACCCCGAGACCAAGCATCCTGAAGAAGTGGCTACCTGGCTGGCATGGCTGGCATCTTCCACCGATTCTGCTGACATCCGTCTGGCAGCCGGTTGGGATCTGCCCGCACTGAAGGATCTGAATGCTCTGTCCGCATATCTGGACATCACTCCTCCCGCTAACCGCGAGGCTGTCTTCAAGAGCCTAGACTATCTGGTTATGCCTCCCGTTATCGAGGATTACGCTCTGATGAGCGATATCATTGGTCAGAAGCTGGCCGCAGCAGCCGAAGGCACCATCACCGTGCAGGAAGCTCTGGATCAGGCACAGGCTGAGTGCGAAGCTCAGATCAAGCTTGGCTAATTCCTGGTTGTGGGCCGCTGCTTTTTTGCAGCGGCCCCATTTTTATTCCTTGGAGGTGTAAAAATGAAAAAGAGTAAAACAGAAAAACTTAGAAAACAGGGAAGCGGTTTATTGGTTGCCTCCCCATTTCTGCTGCCCAGTTTGATTGGCTTGATGATTTTCAGCTTGATGCCCCTGATCATTTCCGGACTGATCAGTCTGACAGACTGGAATGGACTGGATCAGCTGATGCAGCCGGGATTCTTCAAGGAGCATTTCATCGGTTTTGAAAACTATAAGACCATTCTCACAACACCCGAATTCTGGAAGACCCTGGGCAATACGGCAGAATATATCGTTCTGTACATTCCATTCATGCTGGCTGCCTCCTTGCTGGTAGCCTATCTGCTCAGCAGACCCCGTAAGGCCATTGGTGTATTCCGTGTTGTGTATTACATCCCGGTTCTGACCAGCTGGGTCGCTGCTTCGCTGATCTGGAAATCTGTTCTGGCTCCTCAGTACGGTGCATTGAACGGCATTCTGGAAATCTTTGGCATTGAAGGTCCCGGCTGGCTGCTGGACGAGAAATGGGCAATGCCTGCAATCGTTCTGGTTTCCGTTTGGAAGGATATGGGCTTCTTTGGCTTGATTCTTCTGTCCGGCATTGTGGGTATCAACAAGACATATTATGAAGCTGCTGACATTGACGGTGCCAACGGTTGGACCAAGTTTATCAAGATTACTTTGCCCTTGCTGACTCCGTCCATCTTCTACGTTGTAATCGTGGCAATGATTAACAGCTTCCAGCTGTTCCCGCAGATTATGATCATGACAGGAGGCGGCCCCAACGGTGCCACACAGGTCATGGTGGAACGAATCTATCAATACGGCTTCCGTTATTTCCGAATGGGCTATGCGGCAGCATTCTCCTGGATTCTGTTTGCGATCATTATGGTGTTTACCGCAATTCAGATGAATGGACAGGAAAGGTGGGTGCATTATGACGACTAAGAGAAAAATCGGCACGGTCATCTTTTATGTGATAGCCATCACACTGGCCGTTATAGCCCTAATCCCGTTCCTGTGGATGATTTCCACCTCTTTCAAGAGCCGAGGTGCTCTGATGTCTATTCCGATTCAGTGGATTCCCGAGGAACCCACTTGGAATGCCTATATCAAGGTCTTCTCTAAGTTCCCCTTTGCAAAAACTATTGGCAATTCGCTGTTCATCTCTGTCAGCTATACTGTGATCACCTTGCTGTCTTCTGCCATGGCGGCTTTTGCGTTTGCGAAACTGCGTTTCCCCGGCAGCCAGCTGGTTCTGGGCGGCTATCTAGCCACCATGATGATTCCTACCCAGGTTACCATGATTCCTCTGTTTGTGATCATGAACAGAATGGGGCTGACGGATACCTATGCCAGTGTTATTCTGCCTTCGATCTTCCGCCCCTTTGCAATCTTTATGCTGGTGCAGCAAATGCGAACAATCCCCAACGACTTCCTGGATGCCGCAAAAATTGACGGTGCCGGAGTGTTCCAGGTGTTCTTCAAAGTTGCGCTGCCGCTGTGCATTCCCAGTCTTGCAACGCTGTCCATCACCACCTTTATGGAGTCCTGGAACGACTATCTGTGGCCACTGCTGATGCTGAGCGACAAGAACAAGATGACGCTGCCCATCGCACTGTCCACTCTGAATGGCCAGTACGCAACAGAGTACAACGTTCTGATGGCAGGCAGTTTGATTTCTATGATTCCCATCATTGTGATTTACATTATCGCACAGAAGCAGTTCAAGGACGGTATGATGGCGGGCGGTATCAAGGGGTAAGAATTATGAAACGAATCTCTTACACAACCAAAGAACTCTCTTTTGGAAACGCAGAGCTTTACCGTGACGGTAATCACCTGACCGTCCATGTGCCTTACAATGGAGCATACGGTATGGGCGAAAAATATGACAGTCTGAACCAGAAGGGCAAGACTGTCATTAACCAAGTGCGCGAAAAATTCTGCTTCCAGGGAGATAAGACTTATTGCACGACGCCGTTTTTCTGGACGGACACGGGCTTCGGCTTGTATGTGGATACTTGCGAAGTCACAACGTTTGATTTCGGTGAAAAGTGCATTGAAATCAAACTGCCCGAAACCGCAGAAGTGGTTTTGTTCTCCGGTACACCGGAGGAAATGATCCGGGAATACATGAGTCTGTTCGGACCCGCGGTTCTGCCGCCCGAATGGACGATGGGCATTTGGGTTTCCGCAAACCGCTGGAATACCCAGAAGGATGTAGAGGCACTGCTGGAAAAGCTGAAAAGATACGACTTTCCCGCTTCCATCGTTGTACTGGAAGCATGGAGCGATGAGGCGACCTTCTACATCTGGAATGGCGCGAAATACGAGCCTGTCCCCAACGGGCAGGCGCTGAAGTATGAGAACTTTGACTTCAGTGGCACACCCTGGCCTGATCCTGCAAAGATGGTCAAGGATGTCCATGACGCCGGACTGAAACTGCTGCTCTGGCAGGTGCCTGTTTACAAAAAGCAGGGTGCCGACGAAGTGCAGAACGCTCAGAATGATCTGGACCGGGAAGATGCAGCAGCACGGAAGCTCTGTGTTACCATGCCCGATGGCACCCCTTACACCATCCCCGAAGGCAACTGGTTCCCGGATTCCATGGTGCCGGACTTTACCAATCCCGAAACGGTCAAGAGCTGGTTTGCCAAGCGGCAATATCTGCTGGATATCGGTGTGGATGGCTTCAAGACCGACGGCGGTGAATTCATCCACAGCAGCGATGCGAAGTTCCATGATGGAACCACCGGTAAGGAAGGCGTCAACCGTTATTCCAGAGACTATACGGAAAGCTATCGGGATTTCGTCGGGCCGGGCGGTGTGATCTTCAGCCGTGCCGGCTTCTCCGGGCAGCACACTGTCCCCTGCCACTGGGCAGGTGACCAGCAATCCCAGAATGCGGAGCTTGCCAGCGTTCTGAAAGCCGGCCTTTCCGCAGCAGCTTCCGGTATGATTTTCTGGGGTTTTGACCTTGCGGGCTTTGCAGGTCCACTGCCTACGTTGGATCTGTACCGCAGAGCGACCCAAATGGCTTGCTTCTGTCCCATTATGCAGTGGCACTCCGAGCCGGACGGTGGTCAGTTCCGGGAACTGATGCCCGGTGCAGAAGGAAACAACGAGCGCAGTCCTTGGAATATGGCGGAAAGCTACGCAGTTCCCGGCTTTCTGGACGAGATGCGGTACTGGCACAAGCTCCATGAAAAGCTGCGCCCCTATCTCTGGAAAACAGCGCAAGCTTGTGTCCGTGATAGCAAACCTTTCATGCGTCCGCTGGTTTACGAATGGCCAGGCGATGCAAACACTGTGAACTGTCAGGACGAATATCTGCTGGGTGACGATCTGCTGGTTGCGCCGCTGTTGGAGGAAAACGCGGTATCCCGCCCGGTGTATCTGCCCGATGGGGTCTGGTTCGATTTCTTTGATGGAACTGAATATTCCGGAAACCAAACCATTACCGCAGGCAAGGATGGTAAACTTCCGGTGTTCACAAGAAACGGATTTGTATTAGAAAATGAATAACATATATGCAATCATCTTCGATCTGGACGGTGTAATCTGCAGCACCGACCGGTATCATTACCTGGCGTGGAAGGCGCTGGCTGATCGCCTGGGGATTCCTTTTGACGAGCAGGTTAACAGTCAGCTTCGGGGGGTCAGCCGGATGGAGAGCCTTGAGATTATTCTGGGAAACCACAGCGGAGAATATTCCGAACAGGAAAAGCTGGCACTTGCTGAGAAAAAGAACGAGATTTATAGAAGCTACCTTTCAGCCATGACGCCCGGCGATCTTTCAAAGGAAGTTCGCATGACGCTCCATACCCTCCGCCAGCGAGGATACCTTCTGGCAATCGGTTCTTCCAGTAAGAATACCCGGCAAATACTGAACCAATTAGGCCTGGGAGACTTCTTTGACGCTGTTGCCGACGGTACGCAAATCACCAAATCCAAGCCGGATCCCGAAGTGTTCCTGTTGGCATCTTCCATGCTGGGTGTATCTCCAGAAAACGCGATTGTCATCGAAGATGCCGAATCTGGTGTCCAGGCGGCCAAAGCGGGCAGGTTTCGGTCGATCGGTATTCGAAGCGACGGAAATGACCCCATGTCCGATATTACCATAAAGAAACTTTCAAACTTGACAGAAATTTTTTAGGTTTTGCATTGCTGTAAACAAAGAAAAGGGAATCTGAAAAAATGGGTATCTCCTTTGCGGAGGCCGAAAAGTGGAATGTCCCACTGGCATTCGATGGCATCCACTTCACAGAAGCGGGACATCGTGCCTTTGCGGAAGGGCTTTATACATACCTGACGAAATAAGCAAGACCAGGAACCGTGGTGGCTCCTGGTCAATTTCTATTCTGCCAGCTCCCGCGCCAGCAGTATTCCGATCTGCACTCCATGTTCAAACCCCGACCGCTCATGTTCCCGGCACAGGAAACACACCGGGTTGATGATTTCGTCCATCTTCTCCAGCGGTACCCCGTTCATCAGCTGGTACAGCTCGTGAAAACCTGCCCTTATCTGATCGTCCTCCATAGGATCCATTTCGCTGTTGGCTTCATAGAGAAGGTTCAGAACGGAATCCGTGTCCCCCAAATCCGGGGGATAGGCGGTAATGTGGTCACGCAGGACTGTGAGATAGTCTTTCATGGTAACACCTCCTGGAAAATTTGTGTGATGTTACCTCTGGTTGCGGAAAAAAGCAAGTCCTGTTTTCAAAATAATTTTTGCCATCGACAGATTTCTCTAAGAGAAAAATTCGAGACATGTTACAAT
>JAQXNO010000123.1 GCA_029098045.1 Bacillota bacterium | reverse complement strand
TGTCAAAAATACTTTTTTGACAAGCTGGCGCCGCACTGCCTCCCCAGGCAGTGCGGCGCATTCAATAGGGTGGAATAAGGATTGGAATAGATTCAGCGTATCAACCGTGGATGTATTTTACCACGGCTGCGGCTTCGGCGGAAGCCCCCCGGGGGGATGAAAAATGGGAGTTTTCCCTTTTCGCCTGCATTTATTCATTCCCGGCTGTTCCGAAATCCCCGTCACAGCTTTCTTCCTGCACGGTGAAAGCAGAATTCCTGATACATCTCCAGCCCCAGCGGCAGCAGGCACAGCAGACCATAGAAAGCCGCAAAGAGGAAGCTGCGCCCTGTCATGGGCTGCCACAGAATCCTCGGTGCGTAGGACAGCCTCGTCTGCCCGGTCAGAGCAGCAACCGCCGTCATGGTAATGCACCCGAAGAGCCAGACCACGAGCGCCCTGTCCCGGTTGTCAAAGCGGTAGATGGAAAAGGCCGTTCTGCCCCGCAGGCCGCTTCCCCTGCTGCGCATGGAATCCGACGCGGTGCCCAGCGACCCGATGACCCATGAAATCAGCATGGAAAAAATCCGCAGTCCATGGCCGATCCGCTGCAAAGCCGTTCCCTGCCCAGCCCCCTTGCCGATGGCGCACCGGGCCTCGTTGATCCGTCTTGCTTCCCCCTTGATGCGGGGGATCATCCGAAGCCCGATGGTCAGAAACAGGCTCAGCCGGGGGCTGATGCGTCCAAACAGATACACCGTCTTGTCGGAAGAAAACACCGAATAGACGCAGCTCATCCACATCACAAATCCCGCGCAGGCAAATCCCACAACGCAGCCATAGACCAGAGACTCCAGTGTGATGTTGTTGCCGATGAAGTTTTGGTGCAGCACCGTCATGCCAAAGTGATGGGTGCTGCTGTAGCACAGGCCAAGCAGCAGCGCGGCCGGAATCAGGCACAGGTCAAACCGCACGGCGGCTTTTCCGTTCCGGCGGATGCTGTAGGCGGCAGCCCCCAACAGGGAAATCAGCAGGAACACCGGGTGGTCAAAGGTAAGGGTACCGAAAATCACAGCGGCAAAGAACAGCAGATTCACCGCCGGATGGCTGGCTTCAAATCCCATCAGAATCCTCCATCATGCCGTATTGCCGCTTCACACGATCCAGCTTCTGTAAAAATGGCTCTCCCAGAATGAGAATGGTCAGGAAGGTGGCCACCGCCTGAGACAGATTCACCGGCAATCCGGCCAGATACACCGCCCCTGCGCCGGCAGCTGTGATCTGGGTCTGGGTCAAAAAGACCGTACAGGTATCCAGAAGGGGGCCGATCAGCAGAACCACCAGCACCGCGCCGGTCAGCGCCATGGCCATGGGCTTTCGCTTCATCAGCTTCTTCTGATACAGCACGCCTGCCAGCAGTCCTGCCAGCCCGTAGGCCAGCATCTGCCAGGGGGTATGGGGGCCCTGTCCCAGAAACAGGTTGCTGCCCACCGCGGTCACTGCCCCCACCAGAAAGCCCGTCTCCGGGCCCAGCGCGATGGCTGACAGCATGATGATCGCGAAGGCCGCCTTGAAATTGGGGATGGGGATCACCACGCGTCCGGCAATGGCCAGGGCACACAGCACCGCCACCACCACCAGCTCCCGTGCCTGGGGCTTTCGCCCCTCGAAGGCCAGAAAAAAGGGCAGCATGATTTCAATCAGCACCAAGGTGCTGGTCAGATAATAGCTTCGGCCGGGCAGGCGGCTGCCCAGAAAGATGGTCAGGGGCACCGCCGCCAGAAGGCACAGAAGCATCACGATTTTGGATTTTTTCATATCAGTTCTCCCCTGCTCCCAGATCCGCGCCCGTACCGATGCAGGTGTATCGCCATGCGATGCTGTCCCCCGGCTTTACTTCGTACTCCGAGCAGCCGTAGTTGGGAAAGCTTCCGTTCACCTGATACATCCAGCCGGATTCGCTGCCGCAGTCAAGTTCGTACAGGTGGTTGATTCCCTCCAGATAATAGGCATCATATACCGGCGCCCAGCTGTATTCCAGCAGGATGCCGGATGCTTCGCACACACGCTTCAGCACATCCAGCACGCTCTCCCCCGGTGTAAATTCCACGGTCACCGTATTCAGAATCATGCCGTCCGCAGGGACATAGGGTGCCTTTTCCCCGTCCAGCAGCGACAAATTGTCCAGAATCGTCCGGCAGTCGATGGTAATGGTGCACAGGTTCTGGGTTTCCTCGTCGCTGACCAGTCTGTTTTCGGGAATCTCCTGAATCCGGTATTGGCTGCCCAGCGCCGTCTTCTCCTCAAATGCACCCAGCTGCGCCGCAAAGCCGATACCCAGTGCGGCAATTTCCAGAAGCAGCACCGCCATGATGGCATTGCCGCAGCGCCGCTTTCCCAGCTTCTTCCGAAGCAGCAGGCACACTGCCGCCAGTGCGGCACCCACACCGAGGGTGACATACAGCCACAGTCCGTCCGTCCTGCCCGCGCTTTCGGCAGCCGGAGGAGACAGCGCCACATCCGTCATCTGGTACAGCGGGCTCTGACCGTTTTTCATCCGCGCGTAGGCCGTCAGGGCATAGTAGCCCTGCTCCGTTGCCATACCGTCCCGTTTTCCGTCGGCAATATGCCGGAAGCCGCCGCCCTCCACGCTGTATGCCAGCAGGGCATCCATGGCAGAAACGCCGTTTTTCACAAACCTATCATCCGCATTGGCATCGATCCCCAGAGTGCTCAGCGCCACCACCACCTGTGAGACGGACTCACTGCTGGTTCCGTACCGGGTGGGAAAATTGCCGGTTTCATCCTGCATTTCCGACAGCACGGTCAGCGCCGTCTCCACGGCTTCTTGGGCATCGTTTTCGGTCACATAGGGTGCCAGCGCCTGAATGGCCATGGCGGTCATGTCCGGGTCCGCGTCACTGCCGGACACCGCCCAGCCGCCCCCGGGCACCTGCAAGGCAAGGATCTTCTCCACCAGCGTCTGGCGGGTGACGGAACCGGGTGTGGCATAATTGCCGCAGTCAAAGGCAAGAAGTGCCCAGACCAGACCGCTGATTCCCGCCTTCTGAATGTAGGCCATGTCGTCAAGCCCCGCCAGCAGATTGCATCCGCCCACATCCGTCACATCATAGCCTATGGCCGTCAGCGCCACAACAAACCGGCAGTTTACGGTGGATTTGCTGGGATGCAGCCGTCCGTTGTCATCCATATGTCCCTGAACGTAGGCCACCGCGCTTTCATAGTAGGCTTCGTCGATGTTCTTGCCGCTGCGGGCAAGACCCAGCACCATCCATTCGCCGCCCAGACCCCCGGCCGTGGGTGTCCCAAGGCCGGTCAGACAGGCTTCCGTGGACCTGTACACCGCTTCGATTCTCTCCGTCTGCGCTCCGAAGGCGGTGGGCGTCGCGCTCAGCAGCAGAAGCGTGGCCAGCAGCGCCGTCAGCAGCCGCCTCATGGACGCGCCTCCCGATGGCAGGCGATCATACTGAACAGGAACAGCTTATTGGGAACCCAATCGAATTCCAGCTTGCAGCGCTGTGCCAGCTGCGCCACATCGATGCAGTAGGCGGACATACAGCTGATGCGCCGGTCGGGATGGGCACAGGGCTGATTCTCCCTGCGCTTGCAGGGCTCACACAGGGGACAGCCGTTGTAGCCGGTGCAGAAGCCCACAAAGCCCGCGGCTTTGACCTTGTCCAGCAGATGCAAAACCGCCATGTTGTGGCTGCGTCTTGCTTTTGCGACGGCCGCCTTATCCTCGTAGCTTTCAATGTCCCATTGGGTGGAGACCACCAGCGCGTAGTCCTGCTCCAGAATGCTTTGGTGCAGCTGTTCCACGCTGCCGCAATCCGGCGGGCAGGCATAGTTGGCGCCGTACTGGCCGCAGAGATTCTGCTCACAGAAAACCCGAAATCTTTCATTCACCGGCACCTGCTCCGTGGGAATCACGGCAGCAAAAAATCCGTCCTCTCCTGCAAGTTCCAAAAGTTTGTCTTCCATCTGTCAATACTCCTTCAAGCTACGGGATTACCCGATAGGTTTTGCCGTCGATTCCATAGCCACAGCCGCAGGCCGGCTGCCACTGGTAGCGGTTTTTGCCCTCTTCCGGGAAAAGGGACTCCATGATGGCCGCGATGCAGCCGCCGTGGGTGATGATGACGGTGTCATCGCTGATTTCGGAGAAGGCCGCCAGCACCCGCTCCTTCATCTGTCTGCCGCTCTCGCCCCGGGGCGGGATGTTGGCTTCGTTGTCCCCATAAATCCATTTTTTGTAATCCGGGGTGTCCTTCAATTCGGCGTAGCTGTGCATTTCAAAGCTGCCGAAATCCATCTCCCGAAACCGGGCATCGGTTTCATAGGGCACATCCCCAAAGAGGATGCGCAGGGTTTCATTGGTGCGCTTCATGCCGCTGGTGAGAAAGCGGGCATGCCCCACCCTGTAGGAAAGCCCCTCCAGCTGCGTTCTTCCCTCCGCCGACAGGGGCAAATCGGTACTGCCGCAGTAGAGCCCCCGCGCATTGGCCTCGGTTTTTCCGTGGCGAATCAGATAGATCATTTCAGCCGCTGCTCCAATCCGCAAAAAATCCGGCTCACCTGGGCAGCCTCCCCGGAAAGATACTGGCACAGCCGCCCGGTGTTCTGCCGCCAGACCCGGATGTCCGCACCCATGGGCACCACACCGCAGAAAATATCCTGACAGATCAGAATACTGTTTTCCCACTGAGCCCGGTGCGCCTTGAAATAGGCGATGGGATCGTCACAGTGGCGGGAAAACACCTCGATGCCATAGATGCACCGCTTTGAAAAATCAATGGTATCCCCATTACAGGTGAACACATCCGCATCGGAAATATCGAAAGCGGTTTTCGCGTAGTCAAGCTTTCCCTGATACGCCCCGCCCATAATCAAAACCATGGTTTCCTCCTTACAGCAGTGCGAACACCGCCACACCGCACAGCTCCCCCAGGGTCAGGGCGTAGCCGGCAATATCTCCGTTCATGCCCTGCAGGCCGGCATAGGCTCTGCGCAGCCCAAGGCAGAAGCCCAGCAGGCATCCGAGCAATGCAAAGCCATACTTCCCAAAACCGGCAAAACCGGCGGCAATGGCCCCGGCCAGCACCAGAAGCAGAATCCAAAGCTGCGCCACGGGCTTCTGCTGACCGGCATACTGGCTTGTGTTCATGGGCGGCAGCGCTGTCACAGCCAGAGCGGAGCAGGCTCTGCTGACCACGGGCACCAGACACAAAATCCGGCAGTCAGTGTCCTGCTTGCAGGAAGCAAACAGCGCAAACTGGGTCAGCATCAGCAGCGCAAGGCCAATGACCGCAAAGCTGCCCACATGGGAATCCTTCAAAATCTCCCGCCGCCGCTGCAGCTGGCGGCAGGACTTCACCGCATCGGTCACATCCATGAAGCCATCCAGATGGATGAAGCCGGTCACAAGAAAGGGATAGACACTCAGAATCAGACCGCCGACCAGGTTTGGCAGCGACAGCAGTCTCACAGCATACGAAAGGCCCGCCCAGAGGATGCCGATCTCCAACCCCACCAGAGGAAGAAACAGGAGCATCCTGCCTCTGGCTCCGTCATCCCAGACCCTGACCGGAAAGGGAATGGCGCAGAACATACTCTGGCACATGGCAAAGGCTGTCAGGTATTGTTTCATAGCTCCAGCGCTCCTTTGTGGACAATGTAAATTCCCCCCGTCACCTCTACCACCGTATCACACACCGCGGCCAGACGGCGGTCGATGTCCGCAAGGCACCGGCGGTACAGCTCGGTGGACGCCGGGTAGAAGCCTGCGTCAGAGTAGATATAGTCACTGACGAAGATGGCATGTGTGACCTCTTCGGCAAACTGAATCAGTTCCTCCGCGCACCGCCGGGCAGCGGTCAGATCCAGCCGGTAGCCGTTTTGCGCCGGGAACATGGCATTTTGCAGCAGCGCCGTGGCGGAATCCACCAGAAAGGTTCCCCCGGGATCCGTGGTATCCAGCAGGGAAAGCACATTGGTAAAGCACTCCACCGTCTCGAAGCCCATGCCCGCCCGATCGGCAATGTGACGCCGGATGCGGTCATCGTCCTCTTCCCCGGAGGAGATCATGGTGGCAACATAGTAGCGCTTGCCGCCGCCGGAAAGCGCCACCGCCAGATTCTGCGCCAGGGTGGATTTCCCGTTCTTCGCGCCCCCGGAAATCAGGTAAGTCATACGGTAAACTGGTCTCCCTTTCGAATGTCTTCCAGATAGTCGTCGTTGATATTGGCCTGTTCAAAGGTTGCCATGTTGCAGATCACCGCGCAGGCCGCATCCAGAATCTGAAACGCCAGCGGGCAGCCGCTGCCCTCGCCCAGCCGCATTCCCAGCAGCAGCATAGGCTCCAGCCCCATTTCCTCCATGGCCAGCTTGTAGCCGATCTCAAAGGAGGCATGGCTGGGGATCAGATACTCCCGGGTCTGGGGGCAGAGCCTGCAGGCGCAGAGCGCCGCCACGGCGGAAATAAACCCATCGATCACCACCGGACGGTGGCTTTCCGCCGCGCCGATAAAGGCGCCGCACATGGCCGCAAGGTCAAAGCCGCCCACCTTGGACAGCACATCCACCACATCGTCTTTGTCCGGCCGGTTCACCGCGATGGCCTTTGCGATCGCCGCCTTCTTCTTTCGGAAGCCCTCGTCGGTGATGCCGCCGCCGCGGCCGGTAACCGCCTCCACCTCCGCATCCAGCAGCACGGCCAGCACCGCGGAGGAGGTGGTGGTATTTCCGATGCCCATCTCTCCGATGCCCAGCACATCCGCCTGTGTTTCCCGGGCAAGCTCCCTGCCGATGGAAATCGCCTGCTCCGCCTGCGCTCTTGTCATGGCAGGTCCTTTGGTCATGTTCCGGGTGCCCATGGCGATCTTGCGGTTCACAACCGCTTCCTCCCGGACGCAGGCATTGACGCCCACATCGCAGACGGTGAGGGCGCAGCCAAAGTGCTTTGCAAGCACCGAAGCCCCGGTTTTATGGTGGATCAGATTGACGGTCTGCATCAAGGTCACAGACTGGGGCGCACTGGACACCCCTTCCTCCACCACCCCGTTGTCGGCGGCAAAGACCAGCAGGTGTTTCTTTTCCAGCCGGTTGCGCACCTTTCCCGTGATGCCGGCCAGCTGGATGGACAGCTCCTCCAGCCGTCCCAGACTGCCGGGAGGCTTGGCAAGCTGTGCCTGATGCTGCCGCGCCAGCTCCATGGCAGCCGCATCCAGCGCTTTTACTGTAAATTCCATATGTTCTCCTCCATCCATCTGACGGACGGCGCTGCATCCGGCACCTCCAGCGTGAAGCTGGCATCGGGGCATTGGGCAATTGCCTGCGTCAGTAATTCTTTCATGGGAATCGTTCCTTCCGAAAGCGCGCTGTGACTGTCCCAGCCGCCGTCGTTGTTGTGGATGTGAAAATGGCTGATCCAGGGTGCCCAGCATTCCAGCCAGCTGCGCACCGGCACCCGGGAGTAGGCATTGACATGCCCCACATCCAGACACAGCCGCAGCCGGGGGTCATCCACACCGGTTACAATTTCCAAAAGCATCTCCGGCGTTTCCTCCAGCACGTTTTCCAGCACGATCTGCACGCCGGGGTCTTCCTTCAAAAAGTCCCTCCAAAAGAGGATCGACTGCTCTGCATACCACACCGGGTAGTATATTCTGGGGTGATAGCCCCCGTGGATGATCACCTTGGCCGCGCCGTACCCCTTGGCCAGCCGGATACTCTGCCGGTAGCGCTCCGCTGCCAGCGCCCTTGCTTTCGGGTCGATGGCGCAGGGAAACAGCTCATTAAAGGGGGCGTGAAGCAGCCGCTTCCGCACCCCCGCCAGCTGCTGCCGCAGGGCGGCATCGCGTTCGGCGAAATTCTCGTCCATATTCCGCGCCGTGCAAAAAGTGGCGATTTCCACGCCCAGATCGTGCTCCGCCGCAATGCGGTGGGCATTTTCATCAATGGTGGAAAGATACCAGTTATTCATGCCGATTCTCCCGGAAAAGGGTCACCACATCCTCCGCCGTAACCGCCATGGAGAACACATGGCGGCTCATGCGATTGGCCGCGGTGGTGTAAAAGCTGTTGTTTCCGAAGAAGCGGCGGGGGGTATCGGTGGTCAGAATCTGCCCGTCAAAGAACATGGACACCGCATCGGCGTACCGGGCGCAGAATTCCACATCATGGGACACCATCAGGGTGGTGACACCCTGCTCCTTCAGCCGGCACAGAATCCGTGCCAGCTCCTCCTTGAAGATGCTGTCAATGCCCTTGGTGGGCTCATCCAGCAGCAGGAGCCGGGGTTCTGTCAGCAGCACCTTGGCCAGCGCCACCCGCTGCTGCTCGCCGCCGGAAAGATCGTAGGGATGGCTGTCCAGCAGGTGGGTGATCTGACAAAGCGCCCCGATCTGCTGCTGCCGCTGGACATCCTCCGTCATTTCCGCCAGCTCCTCCCGGACGGTATTTGCCACAAACAGGCTCTTGGGATCCTGGGGCAGCATGGCCAACATTCCGTGAAACAGCTGGGTGGATTTGTACTTGCCGATGGGCTGTCCAAAGAGCTTCACCTTGCCCCGGTAGGGCCTGCAAATGCCGCAGATAGCCTTCAACGTGGTGGATTTTCCCGCGCCGTTGCCGCCGACGATGGCATGGATGCTTCCGGCGGCGATTTCCGCGCTGACGCCCCGCAGGACGTCCGGGCTGTCCTTTTCATAGCGGAACCACAGTTCCTTCAGTGCGATGGCCGGCTGCTCGAGCTCCTCCGGCAGGCTGTGGCCGGGAAGGGCATTGACCGCCGCGCCGTCAGGAAAGCTCCTGCTCAGCCAGCTTCTTCCCTCCCGCACCGTCAGGGGGCATTCTCCTCCGCTGCCGCTGCCGTAAAACACCCGCACCGGGGTGGGCATGGCAGCAAACATCCGGCTCTTCCGCTCCCAGAGATTTTTTCCGATGTTGCGCGGCGTATCGCTGCCGATGATGTGTCCGTCCTCCATGACCACGGCGCGATCCGCGTAGGGGAAGATGTCCTCCAGCCGGTGCTCCGTGATGATCACCGTGGTGCCCAGCTCCAGATTGATTTTGCGCACCGTATTGAGGAAATCCGATGCGGCGATGGGGTCCAGCTGACTGGTGGGTTCATCCAGGATCAGCACCTGCGGATGCATGGCCATGATGGAGGCCAGATTCAGCAGCTGCTTCTGACCGCCGGAGAGACTGGCCACATCCCGGTGGAACCAGTCCTGAATGCCGAAATAGCAGGCCATCTCCGCCACCCGGGCCCGCATGGTTTTCTGGTCACAGCCCAGCGATTCCAGCCCGAAGGCCAGCTCATGCCAGACCTTGTCGGTGACGATCTGGTCGTCGGGATTCTGCATCACATAGCCGATTTTTGCCGCCTGCTCCCCCGGGCTCACCTGCTCCAGGGGCACGCCCTGAAAGGTGATGCTGCCGCTGCGCTTTCCGGCCGGTGTCAGCACGGACTTCAGATGCCGCAGCAGCGTGGTTTTGCCGCTGCCGGAGGTTCCGCACAGTACAATATATTCTCCCTGCTCCACGCGCAGGCTCACGTTTTCCAGTGCCTTCCGCATCCCGGAAGCGGCATAGGAAAACGTCAGATTCCCGATCTCAAAAAGTGCCATGTTACGGTCTCCTTCAGCTGTAAAAAGGTGGGTGTCAAAAGATACAGGCAATATGCCCCAAAGGAAAGGGGTGCGATGGGGGCGATATACCAGTCGGGTGTATATTGGGCGGTGGCGGCACCGCAGGCAACGGAAACGCCCACCACCGCAAGCAGCGCCCCGAGAATGCCCATGCAGATCCAGTCGGCGCCGGTCATGGTGTAAACCGCAAAGCCGGTGCGCCGGGCTGTGCCATAGCCGCGGCTGCGCATGGAATCGGCGGTGGTCACGCTGCCCTCCAGCGCCCAGGTGGTCAGGCAGCCCAGCATGGAAAGGCCTTCCCGCAGCCGCCGGGCAAGGGGGGCATCCTCCCCCGCCCCTTTCCCGATGGCGCACCGCGCGCCGCTGATCTGCTTTCCCTTGCGAAAAAGCAGCGGCACCAGACGCAGCACCATCACCAGCAGCAGGGACAAGGTCGGGATCAGGTTCCCGAAGAGGCTGGTGAATTTGTCCCCGGTCATCACCAGATTGTAGCAGGAAAACCAGAGGAGCATACTCAGCAGCATCCCGGCCAGAGCCGCGCCGTAGCACAGTGCCTCCCGGGTGTAGGGTCTGCCGAACACCGCAAACAGGATGGTCTTCCCGCCCGTATTGATCAGTGGGTTGATCAGGGCAATCAGCGCCGCAACCGGCAGCAGGGTCAGCACCAGCTTTCCTCCCGTGCGCGCGCCCAGCAGCAGCCGGTAGCTGATTGCCGCCGCCATGCCTGCGGCCACATAGGCCGGGTGGGCGATCATCATGCAAAAGGCACCCACAAAGAACAGAAAGTTCACTGCCGGATGGCAGCAGGAAAAAGCGTCCCGCTTCATAAATTCCCAAATTCCTCCAAAAAAGAAAAGCTCCCGAAAACCGGGAGCTTGCATGTAAAATCGAAAAGCGCTTTTCAGCACAAGTACACCGCCAGACAGCCCCCAAGAGTCCCGCGTACAGATCGCAAGTCCGTCTTCCGACTCCGGATGCCATCATGCCCATGCCTTCTCAGCTTGCGCCAATGGCATCGGGCGGCTTCATATCCGTCTACGGCGGCTTGGTACCGTTGGGCTTTTCCCATTCCAGTTAACAAACGACCTAAATGTATAACAGGTTACACCTTTTTTCATATGGTAGCACACCTGAGTCTTTTTCGCAATCCCCATTTTTCCCGATTGACAAATGGAATCCGTTGTGCTATTGTGTTGGCAAGTCAATCACCGTTTGAGTGTCTGCGGAAGCGGTAACAGCCCCGCAGAAGAATAGAGAATCGTGTGAAAATCACGAACGGTACCGCCACTGTAGGCGCGGAGGACTGCTGCCTGACGAAAGTCGGTCATTGGGAGATTTCCTGAGAAGGCCGCAGCTTGTCCTGTGATGCGCAAGTCAGTAGAACTGCTCAAAACGGCTCTCACCACATCGGGAATCCGCGCGTATGGATTTTTGTGGTTTTTTTCACGCAGAAAAACGGCTGCGGCGATTCCCCATGGGAGTTGCCGCGTTTTTTATTTCCAGGGAACCTCTGAATAAATCGCCTGCGGCTGAGCAGCGAATCTTTTGCTTCCTCAGTGCAGTTTTGAAAATCGGAAATACATACAGTATTCCTCGATTTCCCAAACTTTCTGAGGAAGTAAAATGTCTCGCTGTCAGCTCTTGCCGATTTCATCAGAGCTTCCTTAGATTACCGTTCGGCTCTCCGGCTCGGAAGTGATAGGTCTTATAGATCGGCATCTGCCGGCTCACACCACCCGCCGGTTCTCTGAAAGAACACCTGATCTGACCGTCTTCGTCAGCGCTTTTGCATATTGGCAATACTTTACCATGTGTGCTCCAAAAAGTCAAATGTTTTTCTGCACAAAACAACTATTTTTTTGTTGGTGCAAAAAGGCATTGACAAACCGGGATCTTTGTGCTTAAATGGCTTCAATATGAAAAATGACGTTGACGGAAAATCCGTCCTTTCAGATTTTGCCGCAGAGAGCCGGTGGGTGGTGCGAACCGGAGCAAAAGGAGAGGGCGGTCTGCTTCCAGAGTTGGTCTTGTGAACGCCGGTGGTTAGTAATGAGGCACGGCTTCCCCCGTTACGGGATAGGACTTGTTGGAGTCTGATGAGTGATTCCTCTGTGAAAACGGGGGGATAACCAGGGTGGTACCACGGATGTATGTTCGTCCCTGAGGTCAATTTGACCTCAGGGGCTTTTTTATTCATGATGAGGAGCGTCAAACTATGAAAACAATCAGAATCAGCGATGTGACCATGAAACAGCGGACGGAGGAGATATCCCTGTCCTTTAAGGAGAAAATCGAGCTTGCCAAGCTATTGGACAAGTTGGGTATCTCGGCCATTGAACTGGAAGGCATTCATAATTCCAAAATTGATGCCCTGCGCGTCAAGTCCATCGCCACGGCGGTGCAGGGAAGCATTGTGGCGGTTCCCGTGGCGCTGAACCGGGACAGCGTATCGGAAACCTGGAATGCCCTGCGGCTTGCAAAGAAGCCCCGCCTGCAGGTCTGCGCGCCGGTCAGCTCCGTGCAGATGGAGTATCTGTTCCACAAGAAGCCCGATGCCATGCTGGAAGCCATTTCTGATACCGTTGCTGCCTGTAAGACATTTTGCGCCGATGTGGAATTTGTGGCGGACGATGCCACCCGCAGCGATGGTGCCTTTCTGAATCAGGCGATCGCGGCAGCCGTGAAGGCAGGTGCATCCACCATTACCCTCTGCGATACCGCCGGCTCCATGCTGCCGGATGAATTCAGCGCATTTCTTCAGCGTGTGTATGAGGAAAATCCCGTTTTGGAACAGGTGTCCCTGGGTGTTTCCTGCTCCAATGAATTGTCCATGGCAGATTCCTGTGTCATTGCGGCGCTGCGCAGCGGCGCGGTGGAGGTGAAGGCGGCTGCCT
>JAQXNO010000122.1 GCA_029098045.1 Bacillota bacterium | reverse complement strand
CAAGCTGCCTACGATTTTCAAACTTTTCAAAAAGTTTGAAAATCGCTTTGATTGGACGCAGTGACAACCCTGACGGTTTTCTTTCACACTTTCTTTCCCTCCGAAACTTTCGGCTGGGAGGGTTTATTGACAGTCTGGAGAGACCGCGTTCGCGGTCTCTTTTTCTTCATGATGCATTGCAAAATAAACAAAATTGTGTTATAATTATAGTTACAGCTTGTGCAAACCTTTTAAGGAGGGTGCGTTATGAGATTACATATTGATGGTCAGCAAATTGACGCAAAGCCCGGCCAGTCTTTGCGGGAATTGATCGTTGCCCTTGGCCTGGAACGTGCGGCGCTTTCCGATCGCCCTCTGGCTGCAAAGATTGCAGGTGAAGTCTTTACGCTCAACTACATTCCGGTACGCCAGACAGAACCCGCAGGGGAGCGGCAGTCCATCCGCCGGGCCATGGCAGCATCCAACGGTCAGGTGCATCTGCTGCGCTACAGTGACGCGGCAGGGCGGGATGTTTACAATCGAACGGCACAGTTTGTGATCTTTTTGGCATTGCGCCAGCTATACCCCGAGGCAACCGCGAAAATTACCTGTAAGGTTGGAAACAGCGTATTTATCAAGGTATCCAATGGGCTGTCCTTTTCCGCCGAAAAGGTAAAGGAACGTGTGGCGGAGCTGGTGGAGCAGGATATCCCACTGATTCGCCGCCGGGTTTCTCTGTCGGATGCGATTGCCCATTTTCAGGCCGATGGGCTGGATGATAAAGTGCGGCTGCTGAAATGGCGCAGTGCGGACTACTTTGATGAGTATGCCTATGGGGACTTCGCGGATTACTATTATGGCGAAATGATGCCCTCCACCGGGTATTTGCGCGCCTGGGATATCCGCAGCGCTGATGGCGGATTTATCTTCGTCTACCCGGATGACCGGGATGCGGACAGGGTCGCGCCCTACAGGGAGTCGCCAAATTTCTTCAACGTGTATGCGGAAGGGGAGCGTTGGTGCGAGCTGATGGAATGTGAAACGGTGGCGGATCTGAATGACTTGACCACCTCCGGCCGCATCCGGGAGCTGATCCGGGTCAACGAAGCGCTCCACGAGAAGCGCTTTGGACAGATTGCGGATATGGTTTGCCAGCGCGGCGCAAAGGCTGTCATGCTGGCAGGTCCCAGCTCCTCGGGCAAGACCACCTCTGCCAACCGTCTTGCCACACAGCTGCGTGTCCACGGCAAAAAGCCCATTCTGATGAGCCTGGATGACTATTACATTGACCGGGATAAAATCGCGCCCGGTCCCGATGGAAAGCTGGATCTGGAGCATATCAACACCATTGATACGGAGCTCTTTCGTGCGGACATGGAAAGGCTGCTCCGGGGCGAGGAAGTGGAACTGCCCAGCTTTGACTTTGTGACCGGTCGGCGGCAGTGGAAGGGACACAAGCTGAAGCTGTACGAAAGCTCGGTTATCATCGTGGAGGGTCTCCATGCGCTGAATCCGGCCATGCTGCCGGATCATGTGCCGTCCAATCTGGTCTTCCGGCTCTATGTCAGCCCTCTGCTTCCGCTGAATCTGGATGACCACAACCGTATTCCAACCTCTTATTTGCGCCTTCTGCGACGCATTGTGCGCGACTATGAAACCCGGGGCGCCAGCGTGCAGCACACACTCTCCATGTGGGACAGTGTCAGAAGGGGAGAGCAGCGGTGGATATTCCCGTATCAGGAGCACGCGGATGTGATTTTGAACAGCTCTACCCTGTACGAGCTGGCAGTTCTGAAAAAGCACATCTTCCCGCTTCTGACGGCGGTTGAGCCGGAGGACGCATGCTATGAGCAGGTGCGCAATATCGTCAAGGTACTCAATTTCGTTCAGGAGGCGGATGTGGACGACGAGATTCCGCCCACCAGCCTTGTTCGTGAGTTCATCGGAGGAAATTCTTTCTATCGGAAATGAGAAAAGAAAGCGCCCCGGTTCATTTTGAAACTTTTGCAGATGATTCTGAACTCTCACATTATGATTGGTGAAAAATTTGCCTGACGGCATATGTGAAATAATGATCTGCGATCATTGTGAGATTTGATGCTGTGCATCAAGTGAAATGAAATAAATTCCCCACGCCCGCAGGCATTTCACATGGCGAAGCCATATTTCACACCGCAAAGCGGTATTTCAAAAATCCCGCAGGGATTTATTTCGTTGAAAAAAGCACGCCGAAGCGTGCTTTTTTCTGGCGGAGGCTGTGAGATTCGTTTACATCTTCTCTTGCGTAGCAAGAGAAGATAGAGGTGTTGCCGCCGTCGAGACCGGCGGCAAGCAACAGTCCACCGGACTGTTGCAACTGATTGTTCGAATCTCACGCTCCTTCATACGAACAACAAAACCCACCCCGATGGGTGGGTTTTGTTGTTGGCGGAGGCTGTGAGATTCGAACTCACGGTGGGTTTGACCCCATCACTGGTTTTCAAGACCAGCTCCATAAACCACTCGGACAAACCTCCGTATGTGCTAAACTATAGCATTTTGCAGGGGAAAAGTCAAGCCGCGATCCGTCCAAATCCATCTTTGCCCGCAGCATTTCAATTGATGCGAGTATGTCTGTCAACAGAAGGAGGCTGTGCTTCAGGTTCGATTTGAAGCAGTATTCACTGTACCGGGCAATGTTGTTACACGCGGGTTGCTGGCGAAGCTAAAAAGCATGGTGTCAGCGTGTCGGAACTGGTGGACAATCAGATCCGAAAGGCAAAGCAGAACGGGCGGGAGATCGGCCGGCAGGAAGCTTTTGACGAAGTGGTTGCGGATTCCATGGAGAGTATGCTGTCCGATGAAAACGCGGCGGCATTCCTGGAGAAGCTGGCAAAGCGTGACAAGGGGCTTAAGGAGAAGGTGGTTTCCTGGCTGAAGGAACTGGCCGAGAAGCTGAAAAACGCCATGACCGCATACAAGGACGTGAAGCCGGATTCCACGGAGGGGAAGATGGTTTCCGAGATGGAGGATTTCCGGAAGGAGATCATGGGCATCTATACCTCCGCGCTGGTGGATGCCGGGGAGAATTTCAGGGAGAATGGAGGGAATAAAAAGGCCACCCTGGAGGGTGTGCGGCTACAAGAAAGGCAGGGAGGATACGATTATAGCAAACCATTTGATCAGCAAATCGATGATTGGCTAAAAATGGACGGCCCTTTCCCACAAAATGATACGCTTCTTGTCGGGAGAACTCCTAAAGTTCTTCTTGATATTGGTGTTCCGGCACTTCCGGTTACAATAGCACAGAAGAATCTTCGGGAAACACTTCTTGGACAGTATAAAGGATCTCCACAGGAAATTGCTGATCATTTAATCTCTCCAGAAGATATGAAGTCAATCCCTGAAAAAATTGCCAATCCAGTTGCTATCATTGCAGACAGACGGCTTGTCAGGAATAAGTGGACTGTCTCTGAATCTACTATAGATGTCCTTATTGAGATGAAAATCAACGGTAAAAATACCTTGGTTCCAGTACAGATTACCGGAACTGCAAAACAGCATGGTATGACAATAGACGCAAATGCTATTTTATCTGTTCATGGAAACAAGGACACTATGCAAAGACTATGGTATGCTGTTACGAATGATACTGACGAAAACATAATGGTGTTTTTTGCGGACAAAAATTAAACCACCGCCTACCTTCGGACGGCTGGCTACCCAATAACCAGTGGGCCGAATATCAGTGATGGTGTTAACCACAGTTTATCGGATCCAAACTCCCCTGTCAAGCTCAGAGTTTCACTATTCACTCTTCGCAAAATTGAACAGGCAGTTTGGGAAAAGCTACCCTCCCATCACATTATATTTCAACCTTTCACACCTCTCATTCCATTTTGCATATCCCAGTTGACATGGTGGCATAATTAGAATATAATATGACTACCAAATGCAGGAGGTGTTTTTATGAGTCCAAGCATTTCTATCCGTCCTTCAAAGGATATTCGTACAAACTATGCGCAGATTTCTGCCCTT
>JAQXNO010000121.1 GCA_029098045.1 Bacillota bacterium | reverse complement strand
GTCACCCTTGGCAACGTACTGGTTCACGGCATCATAGATGGAGTCGCCCACGTTCTTGCACATGGAGCAGATGATGACTTCGGGATCGATGTACTTCTGATCGGAGTCCACGCCGATGGCATAGAAGCCCTTTTCCTTTGCAGCCTCGAAAACGCCGTCGCCGCACTTGGAGGCGATCTGGAAGATGACATCCGCGCCCTTTTCATTCAGGGTCAGCGCGCATTCCTTGCCCACGGCGGGATCGTCGTAGGTGTTGGAGTACTGCACCTGCACGTCGATGTTGGGGTTGGCGTACTGAGCACCCTGCTTGTAGCCCACGATGAAGTCGTTGATGGTGGCGCTGTCCTCACCGCCCACCGCGCCGATGACACCGGTCTTGGAGGCCTTGGCTGCAATGTAACCTGCCAGGAAGGAACCCTCATTCTGGGCATAGGTGATGTTCAGCACGTTTGCCACATCGGTGGAAGTGGCGTTGTCAATCCAGATGAAACGCTTGGCGGGGTATTCGGGCGCAACGGATTCCACATCGTAGAATTCCCAGCCCACCAGAATCACCACATCGGCGGAGTCTGCCGCGTTGTAGATCTGCTGGGTGTGATTTTCGTTTTTGCACTCAATGGACTTGATCTGGATGCCTTCGGCAGCCAGCTTGTCGCAGCCTGCTTTGGAGGAGTCGTAGAAAGAACGGTCACCGAAAGCACCGGCAACCACCAGCGCAACGGTCAGCTCTGAAGCGGCGGTCTTATCACCGGAGGGCGTGCCGGAAGCACAGCCTGCCAGTACGGACAGCACCATGACACATGCAAGGGTCAATGCAATCAGTTTTTTCATGAAGAATGCCTCCTTAATTGATAAACGGGAATATGAAAAGCCGGAAGATTATGATAATCCTATTATACTGTGTTTTTCCGCAAAGTCAATGAAACTGTCAGGTATTTGCACACAAAAGCGGGCACGCAGGGGCAGCACGCGAAAATTGTATCGAATGCTGAAAATCCTCCCGGGGGGATTGAAAAATTGTATACGGAATCTGGCAAATACACAATTGACTTTCCATGGCTAAATGAGTAGAATATTATCGATACAGAATGCATCTACTTATTGGCTGAGTATCTGTCTACAATACAAGCATTAGGAGGAAACTAGATTGAAGGATTGGGCATTTACAACCACCGTCGAGGAGATGGAAGCTGCCACCAACGCTCTGTTGGAAACAGCGAACAAGGTTGGTGCTGACACCTGGCAGCAGCGTGTCAAGAACCAGACTCCTCACTGCGGCTTCGGCGAAGCGGGTACCTGCTGCCGAATCTGCTCCATGGGTCCCTGCCGCATCACCAAGAAGGCGCCCCGCGGCATCTGCGGCTGCGATGTGCATGGCATCGTCGCCCGTAACTATCTGATGTTCACTGCCGGCGGCGCGGCAACGCACTCTGACCACGGCCGTGAAATCATGCACACCCTGTACCAGACCAAGGAAGGCGGCAACTATCAGGTCAAGGACCCTGAGAAGCTGCTCCGCATTGCCAAGGAGTGGGGCGTTGAGACCGAAGGCAAGGATATCTACGATCTGGCTCACGAGATGGCTGAGATCGGTCTGCTGGAGTACGGCAAGCCCTTCGGCACCCAGAAGTTCCTGAAGCGGGCACCCGAGCATACACAGCAGCTGTGGCATGACGCTGAGATTGAACCCCGGGCCATCGACCGGGAGGTTTCCCAGTCCATGCACATGACCCATATGGGCTGCTCCTCTCTGGCGGAAGCGCTGATCCGTCAGTCCCTGCGAGCCGGTCTGTCCGACGGCTGGGGCGGCTCCATGATGGGCACCGAATTCTCTGACGTGATGTTCGGCACACCCCGCCCCGTTGATACCGAGGCCAACATCGGCGTCATGGAAAAGGACAACGTCAACATCGTGGTTCACGGCCACGATCCCTCCCTGTCTGAAATGATCGTGCAATATGCAAATGATCCTGAGATGATCGCCCTGGCCAAGTCCGTGGGCGCCAAGGGCATCACCATTTCCGGCGTTTGCTGTACCTCCAACGAAGTTGCCATGCGTCACGGCATCCCCATGGCCGG
>JAQXNO010000120.1 GCA_029098045.1 Bacillota bacterium | reverse complement strand
TCTGTATCCCTATGATGTGGCACCCAATGTCGATACCACCGGTGACGGTGTGGCAGATGACGGCAGCCTGCGTGGTTCCAGCGCTGTGGTGGCTGAGCGCATCAAGGCCGAGATCCAGAGCCGGGTGGAGGAAGCCGGACTGGAAATCGTGGATGCACGGATCACCTATCTGGCATATGCCCCGGAGATTGCCGCGGCCATGCTCCAGCGCCAGCAGGCGGCAGCGGTAGTTGATGCCCGGAAGCTGATCGTGGATGGCGCGGTCGGCATGGTGGAGATGGCTCTGGAGCGTCTGAACGAGCGGGGAACGGTTCAGTTGGATGAGGAGCGGAAGGCGGCAATGGTTTCCAATCTGCTGGTGGTGCTCTGCGGCAACAAGGAAGCACAGCCGATTGTGAACTCCGGCTCTCTGTACTAAGCAATGGCAGATAATAAGAAACAGGTTCCGCTGCGCTTGTCCGCAAAGCTGTATGAGGCAATTGCGGCCTGGGCAGAGGATGATTTTCGGAGCGTGAACGGGCAGATCGAATATCTGCTGACGGAGTGCGTCAAGCAGCGCAGAAAAAACGGCGGCTATGTTTCCAAAGAGCTGGATAAACCCTTTGATCTGGAGTTTCTGAACGAGGATTCCTGAACATAGAGGCCGCGGTATTTCCCCAATATCCACCTTTATTTCCCCAATATTGCCATCCTGATATCATTCGGTGCGAACACCGCTATCTTTCACGAAAAGGCCTCCTCATTGTTGTAGTCGTGCAATCAGCAAGTCACTTCTGCAATCATGAGGAGCTTTTTTACTCCCCGGGTGCCGTCAATATTCTTTCGGTTTCCGCCATATCCTTTTCAATCAGCGGGCGCATACTATCCTTGTACTTTGACAAATCAGCACTGCGAAAACAGGCTTTGATTTTTGGAATGTACTGCGGCTTTGCCAAACCGATCTGTGACAGCGCTTTGATGCACTGCCTTGCCGTAATTGGCTTTTCGTCCGTGACATGGGCAAGATATGCATCGAAAATGGCATCAAAACGGTCCTGCGCATCCCACCGGGCATTTGCCGCCAGAATACACAGCGCGCGGTTTCTTACCAACGACTTCGGATGGTTCAAAAGCGAAGCGAAAGCTTCAAAGTATTCGTACCACTCGTCCGTTTCCCGGCTTTCGGCGATTATTTTATCCGCCAGCGCGCAGGCATATCGGTCATCCTTTGCTGTCAATTGGAAAATGATCTCCTGCATGGAAACGCTCCTTCCAGTATTTCGTGTAACTTTCACATCCGCGTCCCGGTAGTCCGGTCGGACTTTCTTCGCGCCTTCATCCCCCGATGAACTTCCGAATGGTCTTTTCCTCTGCCGCCGGGTTCAGTTTCAGGATTTGCTGCCGGAGCCTTTCATAGCTTTCGGCGGCATCCAGAATCGGGATTGCAGTGTCACGCTCTGCCCAGAAGTCTTCCACGGTAGTAAAGACGGTGCTGTTCCAGCCGTATTCGATGCCGTATTTGTTTTGCTTCTGCTTTCTTCCGGTCATGGTGATGAAAAATCCCATTTGCAGCTCCACCAATGCCTTGTCAAACTGGGTCTTCTCCTCTTTGCCGAAGCCACCCTGCGCTTTGATCTCATGGAGCGCCACCCGGCCTGCCGACACGATTTCGTAAATTCGTTTGGCAATATGGCTGATGCCGCCGCGGGCATAGCGCTCCTCAAAGGATTCACCGTTTCTGCGCACCGCATAAAAATCGGGATACCAGTCTTTGGTGATGAATCCGCTGCTCTTGAAGAACACCTTGGAATACGCGATATCCTCACGTTCTTCCAGCACCCGCATCCGCCATTCCCAGGGGTCAACCTCCGGGTCACCGCAGTGCCACTTCACCGGGGTGTCCAGATTGTCCTGATTCGTCCAGTCATAGTCGATCAGCGCGAAAATGCCCCTGGCATTGCCGCCGCCCATGGAGAAGCCGCAGGAAAGCAGCTCCCGGCAAAAGTCTTCAAAGTTTTGAATCATGGGATCACGTCCTCTCTTCTGATTTTTCATATCCGCCTGCCGGTGCAAGACGTTTCCTTATGTCCTGCGGTGCTGTTGATCGCAGCTTTTGCATAAACTGCTTGTATCAAACCGGCAAGGAGGAACTATGAAGCAACGATCTTCTCTTTGGCAGGCTGCGGGATTCGCGCTGACCACCCTTGGTGGTACACTGCTGCATTTTTTGTACGACTGGACGGGCGGAAGCATTCTGACCGCGCCCTTTTCCGGGGTCAACGAGTCCACCTGGGAACATATGAAGCTGCTCTACTCGCCCCTGTTTCTCTTCGCACTGGTGCAGCGGCTGTTCTTCCGGGATCAGAAAAACTACTGGTGTGTCAAGCTGGTGCAGATTCTCATCGGTCTGATTCTGATCCCGGTGCTGTTTTACACCTATAACGGTGCGTTGGGTGAATCTTCGGACCGGATCAACATCGCCATCTTTTATATCTGCGCCGCGGTGATCTTTCTATTCGAGTGGTGGGCATTCAGGCGCGATTATCTTGCGTGCAGCAGGCCGCTGTCAGCGCTGGCTGCCATTTGCCTGATCGGTTTTCTGTTTGTGGTATTCACCATCAAAACACCACAGCTTCCTCTGTTTCAGGATCCCCTGACTGGGGGCTATGGAATCCCCGACCGTTGACCGCAGCGCGCTTTTTTGAAAAGCGCCCGGGGTTACCGCCAAGCAGCCGTGCTGCCTGTCTTGACCCTGATTACGGTTTTCCTCTTCGCACAAATTCCTGAACCGGATAACCGAATTCAGTCAGCAGCTTCCCATCCGTAAAGCCGAACCGCCTATAAAGCGCTCTGGGCGCTGTCCCCTTTTCGTCATGCTCCCGGAACGTGGTAACGGTAATGTTTCCGGAGCGATCCAGCTCTGAAAGCGCCTGTTCCAGAAGCGCACTCGCGATGCCGTTTCTCCGAAACGCCGGGTCAACTGCCAGACAGCAGATCATGTTATGCTTTTTGGACAGGAGCAGCACGCCGATCACATGATCGGCATTTTTGACACACAGGGCTCTTCGTTCTGCCATGAATCGCAGAACCGTTTGCCGGTGGTCTTCCAGAGCCTCCTCTGTTTCCAGTCCCGGGAAATTCCATCTGACCTTTTTCACCAGTTCCATCCACGATTCCAAATCCTGTGAAGTACCATATTCCACTTTCATGAAAACCCTCCCAAATGCAAAAAACGGCGCAAGCAGTCGCTTACGCCGTCCAATATACCTGTCCCGGAATTCATCGGGCAAACAGATCAGGAGCAAGGCTTACGCTGCTGAGATGACATTCAAACCAATTCAGATTCAGCATAAAGTTCACTCCTTTCTTTGATCACTTCCGAAACTATCATAGCACTTGTGGGAACACTTGTCAATTGCCGGATTCCTCACAGCTTCTTGAAAAGCCGCGCGCTCCAAAAATCCATGCACAGCTCGTCGATGTAGAAATGCAGAATGCGCTTATAGTTCTTTGTTGCGGTGCTGAGCATGATAAATTCGATGCCCGCTTCCCCGACAGCCTGCTCCGCAAACAGGAATAATGCTCTGCCGATTCCCTCGTTCCGGCAGCTCGTCATTGCACTTTTCTTCGCAGATATGCATGCTCCACACCTCACGTTCGTTTTCGCTATTGTAACACACCCCATTGTCCGCTGCAAGCTTGTCCCCCAATGGAGAAGTCCATTGGGGGACATTTTTTCGCGCAGATGCGCGTTTCCGAGGCACCTGTAACGCAGGATCCGTTACTGTATGTCCTTCCGTGTGTATTTCAGATACGCAAGGATGATTCCGCCGATTCCGATCACCGCGCCAATGGCAACGCGTGAAGCGTCCAGCTTTCCGTTCAACACAATATCCGCTCCCTCGCAGTATCCAAAGGGTGTGATGTACTTCAGAAACTCTGCCACCTCAGCAATGTTTGCAATCAGGTTCAGAAAATACATCATCGTGGCGATGCCAAGTCCCACCCCCGCGCCGCCTTTGCGCAGGAATGCGGAAAGGCCAAAGCAGATTCCCGCCAGCTCCAGTTGGAGCAGATAATAAGCCAGGTGCAGCAGGCTGATTTCTTTCCAGGGAATTTCCTCACCCACGGCGGCTATGGAACCGACGGCAAGGGCGTAGATCATCACATTCATGGCTGTGATCTGGATCACCACGGCAATCAGCTTCTCCGTGATGATTCTGACACGGCTGACAGGATGTGTCAGCAGAAACTCCGCCGTTTTGTCCTTTTCCTCTTTGCTGAGAATTCCCACGGCGCAAAGA